>JBELIU010000020.1:0-20660 GCA_042090735.1 Novosphingopyxis sp.
CCGGCGCAAAGCTGTCGAAACCGCAGCGGCGCATATACCGGATCTGGTCCACCAGCACGTCTCCGCTGGCACGCAGTTCGCCCTCATATCCGGCCTCGCGCAGGATGCGGGCGGCAGAGTAACCGCGCCCGTCCGTGAAGGCAGGGAAATGGACGATCACCAGCTTCAGGCGATCCAGCACCGGCAGCAGTTCGCGCGCGTCTTCTCCCGATTCGAGGAGGACGGTGGATGCGTTGGTCTGGCCCGCAAAGGCTTCCACCGAAACCGCCGGCTCGGCCGACGGCTCGTCGTCGCGGTAGCGGAGTTGAACGTCAGCCATAAAGCGCCTCCTTGAATGGCTCCATGCCGATGCGGCGGTAGGTGTCGACGAAGCGTTCGCCTTCCTCGCGCCGTTCCAGATAGAGACTGGTCGCGGTTTCGATCGCATCGACCACGCCGTCCTCGGTGAACCCGGGACCGGTGATCTTGGCCAGGCTCACATCCTCCGCGCCCGATCCGCCGAGGAGGAGCTGGTAGTTTTCCACGCCCTTCCGATCGACGCCCAGAATGCCGATATGGCCCGCATGATGATGACCGCAGGCGTTGATACAGCCTGAGATTTTCAGCTTCAGCTCACCCAGCTCCTGCTGGCGGCCCTGATCGGCAAAGCGCTGAGAGATCTTCTGGGCCAACGGGATCGAGCGGGCATTGGCCAGGCTGCAGTAATCGAGGCCGGGACAGGCGATCATATCGCCGATCAGATCGAGATTGGCGGGTGCCAGGCCGGCCGCATCGAGCTTCTGCCACAGCGCATAGAGATCGGCCTTCTTCACATGCGGCAGCACGATGTTCTGGCTGTGGGTCACGCGGCACTCGTCGAAGCTATATTGCTCGGCGAGATCTGCCATCACATCCATCTGGTCCGCCGTCGCATCGCCGGGGATGCCGCCGACCGGCTTCAGGCTGATCGTGGCGATCGCGTATCCGGGATGCTTGTGCGCGGCGACATTCTGATCGTGCCAGATGCGGAAGTCCGGATCGGTCAGATCGACGTCGGTCGGCGCGGCCTCGTCGAACGGCGGATCGGCGAAGAACTGCGTAATCCGCTCCAATTCTGCCGCGGGCGGATCGAGATCGAGCGATTTGATATGCGCGAATTCTTCCTCGACCTGACGCGTATATTCCTCGGCGCCCAGTTCATGCACCAGGATCTTGATGCGCGCCTTGTATTTGTTGTCGCGCCGTCCGTAGCGGTTGTAGACGCGCAGGCACGCCTCGCAGTAGCTGATGAGATCGTCCGCGCCCACGAACTCGCGGATCATCGGGCCGATCATGGGCGTGCGGCCCATGCCTCCGCCGACATGGAAGCGTGCGCCAAGCTCGCCCGCCTCGTTCCGGACGAGCTGAATGCCGATATCGTGCAGCCGCATCGCCGCGCGGTCGGTGTCGGCGGCGATAACGCAGATCTTGAACTTGCGCGGCAAGTGCGCGAATTCCGGGTGGAAGCTGGACCATTGGCGCAGCAGCTCCGCCCACGGGCGTGGATCGGCCACCTCCTCGGCGCTCGCACCGGCATATTGGTCTGACGAGATATTGCGGATGCAATTGCCGCTCGTCTGGATCGCATGCATTTCGACCGTGGCGAGATCGGCCAGGATATCGGCGGCATCTTCCAGCCTGATCCAGTTGTACTGGATGTTCTGGCGCGTGGTGAAATGGCCGTAATCGCGGTCATATTTGCGCGCGATGGTCGCCAGCATGCGCATCTGTTCGCCCGACAGCGTGCCATAGGGAATCGCGACGCGCAGCATATAGGCGTGCAGCTGAAGGTAGAGCCCGTTCTGCAGGCGCAACGGCTTGAACTGATCCTCGGTCATTTCGCCGGAAAGGCGACGCTCGCACTGGTCGCGGAATTCGGCGACGCGCGAGGCGACGAGCGATTGGTCATATTGGTCGTACTGGTACATCGGTCTTTATGCCTTTTCGATCGGTACGCTGGTGTCGATGGCAAGATCCTGCCGCACCGTCGGTCCGCTGGCGCGAACCCGGTCCTTGATATGAAGCGGCATGGGGCCGCGCTCGGTAGCCTCGGCCTCCACGCTGTAGCCAGCATTGACGCGCTGCGCCGCATCTTCGCGCTGCAGGATCGCGTCCGCTTCCTCGCCCGCATCGACGGCGTCGGCAAGGTGGCGGGACCAGTTGGTCTCGCCTGCCCACCAGATGACATCGCCGGTCTTCAGATCGTTGCCGGTAAGAATGATCATTTGAATTCCTTCAACTTCCGTTCGCCCTGCGCCCGTCGATGGGCCGTTGGCTCCTGGGCGGTAAAGAAGGACAGTGCTTCGACAAGCTCAGCCCGAACGGGCTGCTGAAATTTGTCCAGCGCCTCGCTGCGCAGCACGACATCGCCCACCACGATCAGCGCAGGACTCTTCACCCCTTCGCGCGCGATCATCGCGCCGAGATCGGTGAGCAGGGTGCGGATGGCGCGCGCGCTGCCGCGTGTGCCGTTTTCCAGCACCGCGACCGGCGTGTCCGGGGACAGCCCGTCGTCGATCAGCTTTTCGGAAATCGCATCGGCCGTCGCGACGCCCATATAGATTACGAGCGTGCGACCCTTGCCGGCAAGGCCGGCCCAGTTCTGATCGCTAAGGCCCTTGCATTGACCCGCGACGAAGGTCACGGCGCTCGCATCTTCCCGGTGGGTCAGCGGCAGCAGCGCCTCAGCCGCGCAACCGTTCGCCGCGCTGATGCCGGGCACAACCTCGACCGGCACGCCCGCGGCGCGTAGTTCCTCGGCCTCTTCGCCGCCGCGCCCGAAGACGAACGGATCGCCGCCTTTCAGCCGCACGACATCATGGCCCGCCTTCGCCTCGACGACGAGCAGGGCGTTGATATCGTCCTGCGGCAGCGTGTGGCGCGCGCGCTTCTTGGCGACGGAGATCAGCCGGGCATCGGGCCGGGCCATCGCCATGATTTCGGGCGCGACGAGGCCGTCATGTACGATCAGCCGGGCGCGCTCGATCAGCCGAGCGGCCTTCAAGGTCAGCAGTTCCGGGTCGCCTGGGCCCGCACCGACCAGATGGACGGTGCCGATGGGTGTAGCTTCAGTCATGCTGCGGGAGATGGGGGCAGCGGCGCGCGCGCGCAAATGAGGATCGGTTGGCCTGCGTGAAGGGGAGCTTTAGCTGGTTCTGCGTTGCACCCTGAGCTCCCCTGCGGGCCTAGTCCCCGCTCGCTTCTGCGGGATGATATTCGTCCGCCTTCAGGCCGATCCCTATGCGCGCATTGGGCTTGTCGTTTTCCGCCGATACGACCGGGAAGGCGCAATAGTCGGCGGCGTAATAGGCGCTAGGGCGATGGTTGCCGGACAGGCCGATGCCGCCGAACGGGGCATGGCTGGAGGCGCCGTTGGTCGTGCCGTTCCAGTTGACGATGCCGGCGCGGCTGTTGGCCCAGAACTTGTCGTAGAGCTTGCTGTCACCGCCGACCAGCGCCGCGGAGAGTCCGAAACGCGTGTTATTGGCTTCCGCAATCGCCTCATCGAATTCATTGACGCGGATCACCTGGAGGAGCGGGCCGAACAGCTCGATATCGGGGCGCTCGGGCATGTCGGTGACATCGATGATGCCGGGCGTGACGAAGGGCAGGCTCTCATCCGGGCGGCGCATATGCTTGATCGGGCGTCCGCCGTGGCTCATCAACGCAACGAAGCTTTCCGTGAGACCATCGGCGGTGTGATTGTCGATTACCGGGCCCATGAACGGCGCGGGATCGGCATGCGGATGATCGATCACCAGCCGGTCCGCGATGCGTTTCACCTCGCCGATCAGTTGTTCGGCCTGGCTGTTCTTCACGATCAGGCGGCGCGCGGCGGTGCAGCGCTGCCCGGCGGTGAGAAAGGCGGACTGGATCACCAGCACCGCGGCGCTGTGCACATCGCCCGCGTCCCAGGCGATGATCGGGTTGTTGCCGCCCATCTCCAGCGCCAGAATCTTGTCGGGCCGCGTGGCGAACTGTCGGTTGAGCGCGATGCCGGTGCGCGCCGATCCGGTGAACAGCAGGCCGTCGATATCGTCATGGCTGCTGAGCTGCTTGCCGACATCCGGCCCGCCCTGGACCACGCGCACCACGCCCTTGGGGATGCCCGCCCGGTGATAGAGCTCCACCAGCTTTTCGCCCACGGCAGGCGTCTTTTCGGACGGCTTGAACAGCACCGTGTTGCCCGCGATCATCGCCGGGATCATGTGCCCGTTGGGCAGATGCGCGGGGAAGTTGTACGGGCCGAGCACTGCCAGCACGCCATGCGGCTTGTGACGCAGCGCGTTGCGCGCGCCCGATCCCTCGACGCGGCGTTGCGAGGTGCGATCGGCATAGGCCTTGATCGAGATGTCCACCTTGCCGACCACGGCGGCGACTTCGGTGCGCGCCTCCCACACCGGCTTGCCGGTTTCTCGGGCAATCAGGTCTGCGAGCTCATCCTCAGCATCGCGCGCGATATTGGCGAAGCGGCGGATCACCTCGATCCGGTCCGTCAGCGAAGCGCTCGCCCATTTCGGCCAGGCGGCGCGTGCTTCAGCGACTTCGGCATCCACGTCGGACTGAGTGCCTTCCCAGAGGCGTTCGCCCGTCGCCGGTTCGCGGGAGATCAGTTGGACCATAACTACCTGTTCATAAACGTGGATGCAGCTCGGACGGGGTCTATAGCAAGTCCGGGGAGAGGTAAATGCGCGGGTGGCACCCGCCGTTCCGGCAGGCCGATGCTTTCGCAAAACCGCTTGCTTCGCCTGCGCTTCGCCCGGATGCAGGCTGATAGTGCCACGGCGCGGAATGGAGAGTGTGTCATGTTCAGGATCGATGGAACGGCAGGACGGGGGTTGGCTTTGCTCGCACTGGGGCTCGCCATTCCGGCGGGCGTTTCGGCGCAGAGCGCGGCGCCGCGGCCCGTCAGCAGCCAGCCGGTGCCGGGCGAACTGGAGATGGCCAAGCTGATCTGGAGCACGATGGTGGCGGTCGATCAGGCCAACCGTTCGGGCAATTATTCGGTGCTGCGCGATATCAGCGCGCCCGCCTTCCAGATCGCCAACGATCCCACGCAGCTGGCGCGCATCTTTGCCGGTCTGCGCGCCAGCGGGACGGACCTGTCCAACACGTTGCTGCTCGCCCCGACATACCGCGCGCCGCCGGCCATCGTCTCGCCCGGCGTGATGCGCGTGCAGGGCTATTTCGGGCTTCGGCCAACGGCGATCAATTTCGATTTCAGCTATGAATGGGTGGCCGGGCGCTGGCGGCTGGTGGGCGTATCGATCGCACCGGCAAGCCTGGGCACCGTTCAGCCGGGCGATCCGGAGCCGTTGCGGCCCGCACCCGAGGCTAGGCCAGGCCGTTAGAAAGCCGGCAGCGGGAAGCTGTTTCGCGGGCCCACCGCCCACGATCACTTTTCATTCAGCTTCAAGCGCCTATATGGGTGCTTGCCGGTTTCGATCGGCTATGGCGATAAAATGTGTTGTGCAATAGGCGCAGCGGACCCGGGGGCAGTACCCGGCGGCTCCACCATAAACCGCGGTTTCCTGCGGCTTATGACGGGGCCGAACCAGGATCGACGTGTGTTGAAAGACAGCGCTTTCGCCCGGGCTGAGTAACCCGTTAAAGGCTCAAAACTCATAAGTGCCAACGATAACGAAGCACTTGCTCTTGCTGCGTAATTGATGCCCTAACGGGCTGACATTACACAAATAGAACGCGGCCGGGTCGGCCGGGCAACAGAAAGACTACAGCGGTTCGGGAGGCACCGGGCAACAGAAGCCTCCCACCCCTTTGACATTCAGTCTCTGTGCGGCGAACGGACCTCATGAACCTCGTCGAACTTTATCATGATGCGATCATTTCGCTCGGCGATGACACCGGTGCATCGGATTCGCTGCTGCACGTCCATGCCGGGCTTGCGGTCATGCTGCTGGCCCGGCTGATCACCCGCAAATCCCTGGCGACGCCGATCCCGTTCTTGGTGGTATGCGCGGCGGAGCTGTTCAACGAGGTGATGGACCGGCTTGCCACGGGCAGCTGGCGGCCGATGGATACCAGTCTGGACGTCGTGAATACCTTGTTCTGGCCATTGATGCTGATGATCGGCCTGCGTGTTCGGCGCGCGCATGAGATCGAGCGGCGGACCCCGCCCGCGCAGACGCCTAGCTGACGTCTTCGAGCGCGCGTTCCAGATCCACCGCCTGCAGCATCTTCGCTCCGGCCATGAAGACCGCCGCGCAGCAACAGCCGAACATCACCCAGCCCAGCCAGCCCGGATAGGTCTGCACATAGGTCGCGCCGCGCTGCGTCGCGCCGAGCGCAAGGCCAAAGGTGATGAGAAACACCTCCGCGCGGGATTTGACGATAAACAGGCGCAGGATGGAGTGCAGAAGGGACATGTTAACACTTTAGCAACCATCGTGCCAAACACGGCCATCTGCGGATCGTTACGGGTCCGCATTGCCGCCGCTGTAAAGTAAACCGACAGTTAACCATATCCCCGCGCGGCGGCGGCCGGATGGTCAGGCAAGCTCCGCCAGGTCCAGCGCCTCCAGCAGCGCGGCGCGTGCCGTACCGACTTGCTCCGCCAGCGCCGGATCGGCCAGCTGGCCCGGCGCAATGTCTTCCGGCCAATAGTGTGCGATCACCGCGGCGATCCGGTCCAGCTTTGCCCCATCGGCGATGAAGCGCGGATCGACCGTAGCGGGATCGGCAACCACGCGCAGGCGCAGGCAGGCCGGGCCGCCGCCATTGGCCATGGACTGGCGCACATCGACCGGGATCACGCGCCGGATCGGGCCGTTGCCTGCGATCATTTCCTCCAGCCAGTTCCACACGGACGGCGTTTCCTTCGCCTCGAGCGGCACGATCAGGGCCATCTCCGCCTCCGGCAGCGTCACCAGCTGCGCGTTGAACAGATAGCTTGCGATCGCATCGGCGAGCGAAACCCGCGCCGCGGGCACGGTGACAATCTCGGCCTGCGGCAGCTTCGCGCGGATTTCGGCATAGGTGGCATCCGGATCGGCAAAAGCCTGCTCATGAGCGAAGAGCACATGTTCGTTGGCAACCGCAACAACGTCATTGTGGAAAGCGCCCTCGGCAATCGCCTTGGCCGCCTGTTCGATATGCATCACACGCGCAGGATCCAGTCCATGCGCCCGCGCCACCGCCTTGCTTGCCTCGATATGCTGGCGAGCGGGGAAGGCGCCGCCCGTTTTGCCGTGCACAAACAGCTCTACGCCGGGCGCGTCGTGGCTTGCCGCCATGCGCATGTGATTCGCCGCGCCCTCGTCCCCGAAGGGCGGTGGCACCGGGCCGTGGACCGCGAAGTGCGTTTCGTCCGCAAAGGCCAGCTTCAATTGCGCCAGCGTGCCGCGCCATTCGTGGCTGCGATGCGGCATCGTGATCAGGTTCGCGACCGTCAGATGGCACCGCCCGTCCTGCGTATCGGGCGCGGGCGAGACGGTGGCAGCGTTCGCGGTCCACATGGCCGAGGCGCTGTAGGCGGCGGCGCGAATGTGATCGTCTGCCGTGGACAAATCTGTGGACAGGCTGTCGAGCCACTGTCGATTGGGCCGATCGAGCGGCAAGAAAAAGCCTTGGGGCAACCCGCGCTTCAGATTGCCGCGCATCTTCTCGATGCCCTGCAGCGCCGCCGCGCGCGGGTGAGAGACGGAACCCTTGTTGCTGGTCGCCGCCAGATTGCCCGGGCTGAGGCCGGCATAATTGTGGCTGGGGCCGACGATGCCGTCGAAATTGATTTCGGTAAGGGTCATGCTTTTTCCTTAACGCGCGATCCAGGTGACGGTGTCGCCGATGTCCACCCTCAGCCGCTTGGCCGCGTCCGCGCCCAGCGCGATACCGTCCTCGCGCCGCGCCACCTTGGCATAGCCGCCGCGCCAGTCGGCCAGGCGTCCCGTGGCGACGAGCGACTGCTCGCTGCCGTCCTTCGAAAGATCCTCAACCGACACGATCTTCGCCTCTTCGGCATCGCGCACGGTCGTCACCTGATCGGTGCGCGCGACCATGCTGGGGCCGCCGTCGAAAATGTCGACATAGCCTTCATAGGCAAAGCCCTCATTTTCCAGCATGCGCATGGCGGCGCGGCCGCTGGGGTGGGGCAGGCCGATCACGGAACGCGCGCTCTCACTCAGCATCGCGGTATAGATCGGGTGCTTAGGCATCAGATCGGCGATGAACTGATTGCCATGGATGGCGTTGAAATAGTCCGCTTCCTGAAAGCTCATGCCGAAGAAGCGGCCCGCTAGGCCATCCCAGAAAGGCGATCCGCCCGCCTCGTCGATGATGCCGCGAAGCTCTGCCAGAATCCGGTCGCCGAAGCGGGCGCGGTGCTGGCGGACGAACAGATAGCGGCTGCGCGCGAGCAACAGGCCAAGGCCCCCGGCGCGATGGTTCGGATGCAGGAACAGGCCGCCCACCTCGCTCGAACCTTCGAGATCGGTCACGAGGCTAAGCATTTCGGCACGGAAGGTGCGGTTCAGCTCCTCGCTCTGCTGCGTCAGCGTGCTGAGGCGATAGCTGTAGAATGGCCAGCGCTGGCCGACCTGCGCGAACAGCTGACAGGTGCCGCGCACTTCGCCCGTCTCCACCTCTTCCAGCGCCAGCACGAACAGGTCGTCCTGCAGCTCGTCGCCCGCGCGGGTGAACGCTTCGTTCGAACGGTCCAGTTTGGAGGTGAGCGATTTGCGGTCGGGCGGCAGGTTGGTGAAGCCCCCGCCGGTCAGTTTCGCCATCTCGTACAGCGCACCCAGATCGCTGGGGCGGGCGGCGCGGATGATGTAGCTCATACTGGTTTCTCCTGATCGAGACCCTTTTCGGCAAGGCGCAGGATGGTAAGGGCGGACAGGCGCGCGCGTTCGGCCAGGCTGTCGACAATCAGGATTTCATCCGCGCTGTGAATGGCATCGCCGCGCACACCCATGGTGTCGACCACGGGGATGCCGCAATCGGCGATATTGTTGCCGTCGCACACGCCGCCGGTCGTTCGCCAGCCGATGTCGAGGCCGAGATCGGCGCCCGAGCGCTTGACCAGCCCGAAAAGCTTTTCCGCCCCCTCGCTCAGCGGTTTGGGCGGTCGTCCGAAACAACCATGCGGATGCACGCTGACATCATGTTCCGTCGCGATGGCGGCGCAGGCACGCTCCAATGCCTCTTCCGCCTGAGCCTGATCCTCCGGCCCGCGCGGGCGGAAGTTGACGCGCAGGATCGCATGGTCGGGCACCACGTTGTTGGCGCCGCCGCCATCGATCTTTGCGGGGTTCACCGACAGCCCGTCGCGCATCAAGGCTTTCAGCCGCAGCGCGAGGTCCGCCGCGGCGACGACGGCGTTGCGGCCGTCCTCCGGATTGCGCCCGGCATGCGCGCTGCGCCCACCGATCAGAATCGAATAGTTGCCGCTGCCTCCGCGCGCACCCGCCAGCGTGCCGTCGGGCAAAGCGGGTTCGTAGGTCAGCGCGGCCGTCTTGCCCTGCGCAAGGCGCTTGATCAATGCGGCGGAGGAGCCGGAGCCCACTTCCTCATCGCTGTTGATCATCACCTGATAGCCGATGCGATCCTTCGCGTCGGAGGCTTCCAGCGCCATCAGCGCGTGCAGCATGACGGCGATGCCGCCCTTCATATCGGCAACCCCCGGGCCGTTCAGGATATTGTCCTCGCGCCAGCTCAGCTCCTGAAATCCGCTATCCTTCGGAAACACGGTGTCCATGTGGCCGGTGAAGAGTAGTTGCACCGCGGCGTTCGGCCGCACCGTGGCGACGAGATGCCTGCCGCGCTCCAGCGTCTGGATCGCGCCGTCGGGCTGCATGGTCTCGACCGGATCGGGTTCGACAAGCTCGACCTCGCCAGGCAGCTGCGCAAAGGCATCGCCCAGCTGCTGCGCCATGGCGGCCAGGCCTTGCAGATTGGCGGTGCCGCTGTTGATCCTGGCCCAGCTCATGGTGCGATCCAGCATGGGTTGCTGCTCGATCCGCTCCAGCACGGCGGCTTCGGTGTTGGTAATCTGTGTCATGGCGCAAGGGGATAGCGCGCGCGGTGCAGGGAGGCCAGTGCTCTAGGGGTGATCGTTCAGGACAGTAGCCGGGCGACTTGCACGAACTCATCCACGCTCAGCGTTTCCGCCCGCCGTGTCGGATCGATCCCCGCCGCCTCCAGAGCGTCCAGTCCGCCTGCGAGCCCTTTCAAACTCTGTCGCAGCATCTTGCGGCGCTGCCCGAAGGCGGCGGCGGTAAGCTTTTCGAGTATGGCGAAGCGTACGCCCTCCGGGGCCGCTGCGGGGACGAGATGCACCACCGCGCTCATCACCTTGGGCGGCGGGGTGAAAGCGCTGCGGTGAACCTTCATCGCCAGCCTGGCGCTACTACGCCACTGGGCGAGCACGGAGAGGCGCCCGTAATGGCTGCTGCCAGGCTCCGCGACGATGCGGTCCGCCACCTCTTTCTGGAACATCAGCGTGAGCGACGCCCATTCCGGCGGCCAGATTTCGCCGCTCAGCCAGCGGACCAGAAGCGCGGTGCCGACATTATAGGGCAGGTTGGAAACGATGTGATGGGGCGCGGCCAGCGGCGGCTGCTCGGCCAGTGCATCGCCTTCGTGGACGGTCAGCTTGCCGGGAAAGGCTTCGGCAATCTCGGCGAGCGCGGGCAGGCACCGCGCATCGCGCTCGATCACGCTCACTTCGGCGCCCGCGCGCAGCAGGGCGCGGGTCAGGCCGCCGGGGCCCGGGCCGACTTCATAGACGCGCGCGCCGTCCAGATCGCCCGGTATGGCGGCGATCCGGTCGAGCAGTTGCTCGTCGAACAGGAAATTCTGTCCCAGCGCCTTGGACGCGCTGAGCCCATGCTTGGCGATTACCTCGCGCAGCGGCGCCAGAGCGGGCTGGCTCAATCGAGCGCCTGACGGCTGCGTACCGCATCGCACGCCATGCGGATCGCCGCGATCATTGAATTAGGGCGCGCCCTGTGCTGCCCGGCAATGCCGAAAGCGGTGCCGTGATCGGGTGAGGTGCGCACGATCGGCAGGCCCAGCGTGATGTTGACCGCATCGTCGAAATAGAGCGTCTTCAGCGGCACCAGCGCCTGATCGTGATAGGCGCAGACCGCCGCGTCATAGCCGACGCGCGCTTCTTCATGGAACATGGTGTCCGCCGGAAGCGGTCCGGTGACGTCGCATCCGTCGGCGCGCAGCCGCTCGACGGCGGGCACGAAAAGCTCCTCTTCCTCGAGCCCCATCTTGCCGGATTCGCCGGCATGCGGGTTAAGGCCGGCCAGGGCGATGCGCGGATTGTCGATGCCGAAATTCCGCGTCAGCCCGCGCGCGGTGGCTTGGACACGGTCCACGATCAGATCGATCGAGAGCGCGCCGGGTACGTCGCGCAGGGCGATATGCGTGGTCATCGGCACGACGCGCAGGCCGGGGCCGGCCAGCATCATGATCGCGTTCTGCCGTGAGACGCCGCAGCGCTCGGCAATGAACTCGGTCTGCCCGGGATGGGTGAAGCCCACCGAATAAAGCTGCGCCTTGGAGACGGGGGCGGTGACGACCGCGCCTGCGCTGCCGCTGCGCGCCAGGCCGACCGCCGCTTCGAGCGACTGATAGGCGCATTGGGCGCCTGCCGCGCTGGGCTGGCCCGGCGTCACCGCGCCGCATTCCAGTACCTGCATCACCGGCAGCGCGGTATCGAACACATCCAGCGCCTTGGCCGGATCGTCGATCATCCGCACCGGACCGTCCCAGTGGGGCGCAAAGGCGGAAGCGTCTCCCACGGCGAAAAACGGCGAAAGGCCCGCGCTTGCGCGGGCCTCCCAACTCTTTCCGATGATTTCCGGTCCGATGCCCGCCGGATCGCCCAAGGAGACGGCGAAGGGGGCGATCGGGGGACTGTTCGTCATGCAGGCACCGGCATCAGTTGTAATCGATAATGGCATCGCGCCGCAGATCGCGCAGGTAGATCTGCGCGCGGCGGGACACGCGGTCTTCCTCCAGGCGGGACTGGATCTGATCGAAAGACGGAGCGCTGCTGACCTGCGCATCGTCCCGGCCGCACAGCACGAACACGCGCACGCCCTCTTCCAGCGAGCCGTAAGGCGGCGTCGAGCGGCCGATCTCCAGCTTTGCCATAACCTCCTGAAGCGGGCCCGGCAGATCGCCCAGCCGCACGCCGTCGCGGTTCACGACGTCTGCGTTCAGCGTTGCGGCGATATCGTCTGCATTACCGCAGCCGCGAATATTCTGCGTTTCCTGCGCGAACCGGTCCAGGATCGGCTGGGCCGCCGTTTGGCTGGCGTTTGCCGGGAACTTGATCGAAATCTGCTTCAGGCTGAGCTGCGCGTCGCGCGCGTCTGCCGTCAGGATTTGGCGCTTGTCGATCAGGTACAGGATCGAAACGCCGCCGGGCGACTGGACCGGCCCGACGAGCTGGTTCGGCTGCATCTGCTGCGCGGCTTCGGCAAGGGAAGCGGGAAGCTGCGCGGGGCGCACCCAGCCCAGATCGCCGCCGACCGCGGCCGTCGAGGCTTCGGAGAACTGGCGGGCATAGGCGACGAAGCTGCCGCCTTCGCTGATCTGCTTCACGATGTTGCGCGCCTGCGCCACCACCTGCGCCTCATTCTCCGGCGTCGCCGCCAGATAAATCTCACCGAGGCGATATTCGGTGGTGCCCTTGCTCTCGTTCAACCGGTCGATGATCGACTGCACCTCGTCATCGCTGACGTTGATGAAGGGGCTGATGTTGCGGCGCAGCAGCCGGCTCCAGGCGAGCTCCGCTTGGATCTGGCGATGCAGCGATGCGGGCGCGGAGCCGATCGAGCGCAGATACTGGTCGAACTGCGCGGGCGTGCCTTGTCCGTTCTGCTGCGCGACACGGGCATAGGTCTGCCCGATCTCGTCGGCGGTGATCGTGATGTCGTTGGCGCCCGCTTCCTGAATCTGCAGCGTCTCGTCGATCAGATTGCGCAGCACCTGAAGGCGCAGCCGCTGGCGTTCGGCATCGGGAATGTTGCCGCCATTGGCCGCGACGATCAGCGCCATGCGCTGGTCGACATCGGTGCCGGTGATGATCGATCCGTTCACGACCGCCGTGGCGCGCCGCACGTTCGGATCGTCATTGCCGAACAAGGTAAGGCCATCGGGCATGTCGAGGCCGACATTGGGCACCGGCGTTTCGTCGACCGTCTGCGCGGGCAGGGCGGTGGGGGCCAGCAGGCTCAGCGCCGCGCTCATGCCTAGAAGATTGGTGAATTTCATAAGGTCAGCCAGTCGATTCCATACGGTTACAGGGACAATCAGCCATTGCGGGCTAGTCCGCGCGCGCTGAACCGCGGATGAAAGATGGCCGTCCCCCGGACGCGCGTGCCTTATACGCCCAGATTGCGAAACGCCAGTCGGAACAGGAAGCTGTTGCCGCGCTGGGCATCGCCTACCTGCTGGTAATCGCGCCGCCAGGTTAGGCCAAGGCTGATGCACTCGTCATCATAGGCCACGCCCAGACGATGGCGGATCGGCCGGAATCCGTCATTGTCCGCCAACAGGTCTTCCTCTCCGTCGGTAAGATCGACGATTGCCGAACCGAAGACGGACCAGTAGCGCGCAAAGGCGACGCGCGCGCCGGCGCGAAGTTCCTCACGGTCGCGCAGATCCTCCACGGCGCTGCTGATGTCGCGGTTGAGCCGCAGATAACCGATTTCGGCATAGGTCTTTTCGGACCCGACCAGCGCGTCGATCTCATTGCGGCGGACCTTGAAGCCGTCCTTGTCCAGCCGGTAGCGATGCGTCAGCCGCACGAAATTCTTGAACCGCACATCGGTGCGCCCGACGATGTCGGACAATTGCCGCGACAAACCGGTGCCATCGGGGAAGATCGTCGCTTCCTTCGTGAAGCTGTAGCTCTGGCCGATATTGGCGTGAATCGAGAGATCGTTGGTGAGCAGCGAATAATCGATGCCGTAAACCACCCGGTAGCCGTCCTCGTACCGATCGTAACCGGGGAAGCGGTTGAGCGAGAAGAGATTGACGTCTTCCAGATCGACGGCGCGCGAATCCTCGTTCGGAATGGCGATGTTGTTGACCGCGGGGGTGGCGACCAGCTGCACGCGCGGCGTGATGATCTGCGTGCCGCCGAAGGCCTGCCCGACAAAAGGCCAGCTGGCGTCGACCGCCGCGGTGGCGATGAAACGGCTCTTGAACCCCGAATCGCCGCGATAGATCAGCGTCTGGGTCAGGCTGTTGTCGCTGCTGTTGTAAAGATCGCCGCGGCCCAGCAGGGTAAAGGTGAGGAGCTGGCCGAGGCCGGAGACCAATCGCTTGTCCCAGCGCGCCTGCGCAAAGGCGCGCTGTGTGTCCTGCCCCTCGGCGCGGCCGATCGCGAGGCTGTTGGCCTGCAGCATGACCTGCCCGCCCAGCAAAGGATCGGCGATCTTGCGGCGATAGTCGATTTCCGGAAGCGCGAGCGGGACGAGGCCCTGGTCGGCGCCCACGCGCAGCGTCTGGAAGGCCCAGCCGGCAAGACGAAAATAGCTGTTCGGATCGATTCGCTCCGCCTGGACGGTGGAGCGCAGCCGGTCGTCGCGGCTGATGTTGTAACGGCGCAGGAAGGTGCGGTCGGTGACGCGGCGGATCGATCCGCGCAGCGTCCAATATTCGTCCGGCCGCAACTCTCCGCTGGCGTCCAGATAACCGCGGAACTGTTGCTGCGATACGGGCGCACCGGTAATCGATGTCTGCCGGCTGTAGGTGCCGTATCCGGTGATTTGATAGGCCCCGAGCTCGTTCAGCTCGCGGTAGCTGGCGCTGAGCATCGGCAGCACTTCGGAATAGATATAGGGTGTGATCACCACGTCCCGATTCGGGCCGAGTGGGATCAGATAGGGCAGCTGCAGCTCAGCGCCGTTATTGTTGGTGTAACCGATGTTGGGCACCAGCAGCCCGCCTTCGGTGCCGTCGCCCAAAGGATGCGACAGGCCCGGCAGCGGAATGAGTGGCAGACCGAACAGCTCGATGCGCGCACCGGAATAGCTTACGCGCTTCCGGTTGGGATCGTAGGTGACGCGCACCGCATTCACCTGCCAGGTCGGGTTTTTCGGACAGCCCTTGCTGTCGACCACCGCGCAGGGCGTGTAGGCGGCGCGTTGCAGCTGCACGATGCCGCTGGGCAGCCGTTCCCCGCGCACCGCGGCAAGGCGGCCGCCTTCTTTCAAAACCAGCAGCAGATTGTCGATCGCGCCGTCGCGCAGGCTGTCAGATAGCGTAACCCGTTCGCCGTAAGCGATGTCGCCATTGGGGCTGAGCGCGCGGACCGATCCCGTCGCTACCACTTCGCCGCTATTCCGGTTCCACTCAATCTGATTGGCGAACACCTGATAACCGTCGCGCGCCAATTCGACATTGCCGCTGGCGGTGACGATATCGGCCTCGCTGTCATAGTTCAGCGTATCCGCGGCAAAGCCGATCTCGTTGCTGGCCGAAGCGGCGGCCTCGGCTCGCTGCGGTGCAGGCGGGCTTTGCGGAGCGGGTTCGTCGACCGGGGGGATCGGCGTTGCCGGCGCATCGAAGGCGCCGCTGGGCCGGATCTGCTCCTGTGCGTGAACAGGGCCGTTCGCGGCCAGCGCAACCGCCATGGCGAGGCCGCATGCAGCGTACAATCCCGGCTTTTGCGATCTCATCTACCGAACCCTTATCGCACCCGCTGGCGCATTCAGAGCGCACCCCTTGCACCAGCGCGCCCGATCCCGCAATGCGCGAGGTGGAACCGTCGCGGGCCGTGAACCGTCTGAGTCCCTAGACAGCAGAATTAAGTACCAGAAGGATTACACCTTGATCGATATCCGCTTTTCCGCAGACCGCCCCCAAGACGCCGACGTCCTCGTAATTCCGGTAGGCGAGGGCGGTGCGGATGCCGGCGCTCTCGGCATCGCGCAGGGCGCCATGGTGGCAGGCGCCGCCAAGTCCGCCCGTTTCGAGGGCAAGGCCGGGCAGAGCTTTTCCACCTTTGCCGAAGAAGACGGCAAGGCCGTGCGCGTGCTTCTGGTCGGCACCGGCAAGGATGGCTTCGACAAGGCGGGCGGCGCGATCAGCGCGCAGCTGCTCACCTCCGGCGCCAAGCATGCCTCGCTGAAAGCCGATGGATTGAGCGCCGATCAGGTCGCCGACATCGCTTATGGCGCTAAGCTGCGCAGCTGGCGGATCGATACCTATCGCACGCAGCTGAAGGACCATGAAAAGCCCAGCCTGAACACGCTGACGCTGGTCGGCGCGGCGGACGGCACCGAGGATCGCTGGACGCGGCTCGGCGCGATCGCCGAGGGCGTGGCCTTTACCCGCGAGCTGGTGTCGGAGCCTGCCAACATCATCTATCCGGAAAGCTTCGTCGAGCGCGCCCGCGCCAAGATGGAGCCGCTTGGCGTGACTTTGCGCGTGCTGGACGAGCCGGATATGGAGAAGCTCGGCATGAATGCGCTCCTCGGCGTGTCCATGGGCTCCGAAAAGGCCGGACGGCTGCTCGCGCTCGAATATATGGGCGGCAAGGACGGCGAGAAGCCGATCGTGTTCGTCGGTAAGGGCGTCACTTTCGATACCGGCGGCATCTCGCTGAAGGCCCCTCAGGGCATGGAAGACATGAAGTGGGACATGGGCGGTGCCGGCGCGGTAGCCGGCGCGATGACCGCGCTGGCCGGGCGTAAAGCGAAAGCGAATGTCATCGGCATCTGCGGCCTGGTGGAAAATATGCCCGATGGCCGTGCGCAGCGCCCCGGCGATGTCGTCACCTCCATGAGCGGGCAGACGATCGAAGTCATCAACACCGACGCCGAAGGGCGGCTTGTATTGTGCGATGCGCTCCATTGGGCGCAGGAGACCTACGATCCCGAATATATCGTCGATCTCGCCACGCTGACCGGCGCTATGCTGATCTCGCTCGGCCATGAGCAGGCGGGTCTGTTCTCGAACGACGATGGGCTGGCCGACAAGCTGACGGCGGCCGGCAAGACGTCGGGCGATCCGCTGTGGCGCCTGCCGCTGGGCAAGGCTTATGACAAGCTGATCGACAGCCCGATTGCCGATATGAAGAATGTGGGCCCGCGTTCGGCCGGTTCGATCACCGCCGCGCAGTTCCTTCAGCGCTTCATTCAGGACGGCGTGAAGTGGGCGCATCTCGACATTGCGGGGATGGCCTGGGCCGATAAGGACAGCGCCACGGCTACCAAGGGCGCAACCGGGTTCGGTGTGCGTCTGCTCGATCGCTTCATCGCCGACAATTTCGAAAGCTGAGACCGAGGCGGTGCCCCAGGTCGATTTCTACCAGCTCACGCGTGATCCCGCCGCGGCGATCCTGCCGGTACTGGTCCAGAAATCGCTGGCCGAGGGGCACCGCGTCCATATCGCACATGTCAGCGAGGAAGCGCGCGGGGTGTTGTCCGATGCGCTGTGGAACGCTGGGCCGGAAAGCTTCCTCGCACATGGTGAGGCGGGCCATTGCGATGAGGCGGCCCAGCCGGTGCTCCTCTCCTCCACAGCGACCGGCGGCAACGGCGCGCATTATTGCGCGATCGCCGATGGCGACTGGCGCGAGGATGTGGACGGTTATGAGCGGATCTTCTTCCTGTTCGAGCCGGACAAGATAGAAGCCGCCCGCGCCGCCTGGAAAACCCTTTCCGCGCGCGAGGGCTGGCAATGTCATTACTGGATGCAGGACGGCCGCCGCTGGACCAGGGCGGCCTGAAGCGCGCAGCTTGCCACCCGCGTGAACGGGCGCTAGGGGCGCGCACAATCTATCAGGATCAATCCCCCAAATCTCAGGAGTTCATCATGGCGGTTACCCGCACCTTTTCGATCATCAAGCCCGATGCCACGCGTCGCAACATCACCGGTGCGGTCACCAAGATGCTGGAAGACGCAGGACTGCGCATCGTTGCGTCCAAGCGCATCCAGATGACCGAGGAACAGGCCAAGGGCTTCTATGCCGTCCATGCCGAACGTCCCTTTTACGGCGAGCTCGTCGAATTCATGACCAGCGGTCCCGTGGTCGTCCAGGTGCTTGAAGGCGAAGACGCCGTGAAGCGCAACCGCGACATCATGGGCGCGACCAACCCCGCCGATGCCGAGGCAGGCACCATCCGCAAGGAACTGGCCGAAAGCATTGAAGCCAACACGGTCCATGGGTCCGACAGCGAAGAAAACGCCGCGAACGAGATCAAGTTTTTCTTCACCGAAGACGAAATCGTAGGCTGATCGATCGGATCATGGTGGGCAAGCGCGTCGAAAAGGCGAACCTGCCCACCAAGACCTGTGCCGCCTGCGGACGCCCGTTCACCTGGCGTCGCAAGTGGAAAGATGTGTGGGACGAGGTAAAATACTGTTCGAAGCACTGCCGCGGTTCGGGCCCATCCTCATCCCGCGTGTCCTGATTGGTACCGACTAAGCCCGCGCCGTCCGCGCCATTTTCTAGCGCCCGGTAGCGCCGCGCTCATCGCTCTCGCCATGATGGCGCAGCAGAACCGCCAGCACCGATAGTACCGCCACCGGACCCCACAGCGCGTCCAGACTCCAGCGCGCATAGACCAACGCGCCGCTTGCCCCGCCTGCCAGCATCGCGATCCAGAGCACGGCGTAATGCAGCCAGTCCCAGCGCGGGCCCCCGCCGAGCGCGCGGCCGATATGCTGGCCGATCTTGACCAGCGTCCCCGTCATGTAGGTGATGCCGAAGCGGACCTCTCCGTCGCGTTCGAACACGAGATTTTCCGCGCCCATTCCGAAGGCGATCACGGCCACGCCCAAAAGCTTCCAATCCTGATCGAACAGCAGCTGGCTAACGCCGAGGCAAATGGCGATAGCGAGGAGCAGCAAGCTGGCGATATGGCGGCGGGCGACCATGCGCAGGACGGTGCCCGCAATCACGCCGAGCACGAAAGACCCGATCAGCATCAGTGCGATGGTGGCCGCGCTAGACTGCTCTGCCAGCCCGATGCCCGCCCGTGTGGAGTTGCCGCTCATGAAGGACGGGAAGAAGCCGCCCGTCACCAGGTAGCCGGTCGCATCGACATAGCCTGCGACGGCCGTCAGCGCTGCCGCCGCCGGAAGGTTCTGGCGGGCGTCTGCCATCGGATCAGCTTTCCTGTCCGGCGCGCTCGCTCACATAAGAGGCGAGCGTGCGGGCATAGAGCTGATGCTCGGCTATCAGGACGCGCGCGGCAAGGCTGTCGGCATCGTCGTCCGGCAGGACGGCGACCTGCGTCTGCGCCAGCAGTGGGCCGTCATCCACCCCGGCATTGACCAGATGGACCGAGCAGCCGGCAAAGGCGTCGCCCGCTTCCAGCGCGCGCTCATGCGTATGGAGGCCCTTATATTTCGGCAGCAAGGACGGGTGGACGTTGAGCATCCGGCCCTTCCAGGCGGAAACGAACGCTTCGCCCAATATGCGCATATAGCCGGCCAGAGCGATATAATCGGCGCCCGCCTCGCGCACGGCCGCGTCCATGATCGCGTCATGCTCGGCGCGCGAAAGGCCTCTGTGCGGGCGCGCGTAGGTGGCGATACCCTCGGCCTCGGCAAGCTTCAGGCCCGCGGCATCGGGATCGTTGGAGGCGACGAGAATGATCTCATAGGGGCAGTCCGCAGCCTTCGCCGCATAGAGGAGCGCCGCCATGTTCGAGCCGCGACCCGACAGCAGGACGGCAACCTTGGCCTTACCGGCCACGGTACAGAACGCTTATGGAGGGACGCGCAGTCTCAGGCATCATGCGCGGCTTCCCATTCGGCGCGCGCGCCCCAGTCGCCGCGTGCGGCACCGATGCGGCAGCCGCGCTTGCCCGCGGCGATGCGGCCGATGGCATGGACGGTCTCGCCTGCCTTTTCGAGCGCCTCGGTTACGCGGCCCGCGCGATCCTCGCGCACGATCACCGCCATGCCGATGCCGCAGTTGAACGTGCGGGCCATTTCCTCCGGCGTGATCGATCCCTGCTCCTGCAGGAACGCCATCAGGCCCGGCTGGTCCCAGGCGCCCGCGTCGATCATCGCGCGGCAGCCATCGGGCAGCACACGCGGAATATTCTCCAGCAGCCCGCCGCCGGTGATGTGGGCCAGTCCGTGAATATGGCCTTCGCGAAGAAGCGGCAGCAAAGCCTTCACATAGATGCGCGTCGGCTCGATCAGCACATCGAGCAGGCTGCGGCTTTCATCGAAGGGCGCGGCGGCGTCCATGTCCCAGCCTTTGTCCGCGGCGAGGCGGCGGACCAGCGAGAAGCCGTTGGAATGAACGCCCGAGCTTGCCAGCCCCAAGATGATATCGCCCGGCGCGATCGCCTCTCCGGTCAGCTGTTCGCCCCGCTCGACCGCGCCGACCGAGAAGCCGGCGAGATCGTAATCGCCCGCTGCGTACATGCCCGGCATTTCCGCGGTCTCTCCGCCGATCAGCGCGCAGCCCGCCAGGCGGCAGCCCTCGGCAATACCGGCGACGACGCGCTCGGCAACGCCATTGTCGAGCTTTCCGGTGGCGAAATAATCCAGGAAGAACAGCGGCTCGGCGCCCTGCACGATAAGGTCGTTGACGCACATCGCTACCAGATCGATGCCGATCGCGTCGTGCCGGTCATGATCGATGGCGAGCTTCACCTTCGTGCCCACGCCGTCATTGGCGGCCACCAGCAGCG
>JBELIU010000254.1:0-3910 GCA_042090735.1 Novosphingopyxis sp.
GGGCCTGTCTGGTATCGCGGGCGGCTTCGAATATTGGTCGCTCGGCAAGGCACCGAGCGGCGCGCGCAAGGGCGAGCTTGGCTATATTGACACGCCAATCGGCGGACGCGGCGATGATGCGATCGCGGCGGAGGATTTCGTCGCCCATTCCGCCCATCATGTGCGCGAGGCGATCGAAACCTGGCTCACCGGAGACGCGCCCTTCACCGCTATGCTCCACCCGGAATACTCACCCTATGGCGACTACGATCATTTGATGCGGCTCGACGAGTGGTACGGAAGGGGCGCTGCGTGACGGACGGGCTGCTCCATCCTCTGCACGGCAATCAGCGCGAGGCGGTGGCGCCCGAGCGCGATGTCTGGCTGAGCGCATCGGCCGGTACAGGCAAGACGCAGGTGCTCACCGCGCGCGTGTTCCGGCTGTTGCTGGCCGGCTCCGCGCCGGAGAATCTGCTCTGCCTCACCTTCACCAAGGCTGGCGCCGCGGAGATGGCTAACCGCATCAACGCGCGGCTTGCGGCCTGGGTGCGGATGAAGTCCGGGCCACTGGCTGCGGACCTGAAGGCCATCGGCGCCTCCTTTGGTCCGGAGGACCAGGAGCGGGCACGGCGGCTGTTCGCCAAGGTGCTCGATGCGCCCGGCGGCGGTCTGCGCATCCAGACGATCCATAGCTTCTGCCAAACTCTGCTCGCCGCCTTTCCGGCAGAGGCCGGTCTGGTGCCGGGCTTCGTACCGCTGGAGGAGCGCGATCAGGTGCAGCTGCGCCGTCAGGTACTGGCTGATCTGGTGTCGGATGCGGCCGGTGATGGGCGCGCATGGCTGATCGATGCGATCCAGCAGCTCAGCCTGCGGCTTGGCGAACAGGGCGCGGAGAGCTTTCTGATCCGCTGCACTTCTGCGCCGGATGCGATGGCGCTCATCCCGCAAAATCTGGAAGGGGCCGAAGCTTTTGCGCGCCGGGTCGCGGGGGTCGAGATCGAGGGCGATCCCGAGGCTTGGTTGGCAACTCAATGTGCCGCAGTCGATCAGACGTTGCTGCGCAGCATTCGCAGTCATAATGCGGACTGGAAAGCGAAAACCGGCGCGGACAACGTCGCGAAGGTCGACGCCTGGTTGGCACTCTCTCCCGCCGACCGCGGGGCCAATCTTGCTGACCTCAACAGCGTGTGGGCCACGCAGAAAGGCGAGCTGACGAAGCGTGCGCCCAAGGCCGACGGTTATGCCGAAGACGCGCAGGCGATGCTCGACTGGTGCGCGCATTTGCAGGCGCAGGTTGGCCTGGCTCGCTTCGCCGAACTCTACGCCGGCGCGCTGGCGGCGGGCAAAGCCTATTCGGATGCCTATGCTTTCGCCAAGCGGCGCCGCGCGGTCGTCGATTTCGACGATCTCATCCGACGCACCGCCAAACTGCTGGCGCAGCCCGGCATCGGTGACTGGATCCGATTCAAGCTGGATGCGCGCATCGATCATGTGCTGGTGGATGAGGCACAGGACACCAATCGGGCGCAGTGGGACATTATCGAAGCGGTGACGGAGGACTTCTTTACCGGCGTCGGCGCGCAGGGCGAGCGGCTCCGAACGGTCTTTACCGTAGGCGACTTCAAGCAGGCCATCTTCGGATTCCAGGGCACCGATCCCGAGCAATATCGCGCCGCGCGCGAGCGATTGCATGAACGGATCGAGCAGCTTGCCTATGATGGCGGTCGCGATGAGCCGCGCGAATTGTCCCGACTGGATCTTGCCACCAGCTTCCGCTCCACCGAACCGATCCTGAAGCTGGTCGATGCGCTGGTTGCCGAGCGCGGGCATGAGGCGTTCGGGCTGGAACTACCGGTCGCACCGCATGTCGGGGTGAAGCCCGATGTCGGTGAGGTGATGCTGCTGCGACCCGTACGCCCGATCGACGAGGGGCAATCCGAAGAGGATGAAGAAAGCTGGCTCGCCGAAGAGAAGCTGACCTATGCGCGCAAATTGGCGGCGCAGATCAAGCAGTGGCTGAAGGATGCGCCGGTTCTGGCCACCACCGGCAAAAAGTTGGTGCCCGGCGATATCATGATCCTCGTGCGGCGGCGTTCGGAGCTCGCGTCCTTGCTTGTCGCGCGGCTTTACGCGGAAGGCGTTCCGGTGGCGGGCGTCGATCGCCTGCGCCTCGGCCAGCCATTGGCCGTGAAGGACTTGCTCGCCGCGATCCGGTTCGCAGTGCAGCCCGAGGATGATCTGAACCTCGCCGAATTGCTGGTCTCGCCCTTGATAGGCTGGAATCAGGATGATCTGCTCAAGCATGGCTGGCGCGGCCCGGGCGCGCGGGGGCGCACGCTCTGGCGTCATTTGCGCGAGCAAGCTGAGCTGGCGGAGCGAATTGCGCCGCTGCGCGACCTTCTGGCGCGTGCGGATTTCGGGTCTCCGCACGAGTTTCTGGAGACCGTTCTGTCCGGTCCGATGGACGGCCGTCGCCGTCTGGTTGCCCGGCTCGGGCGCGAGGCGCTCGATCCGATTGGCGAGCTGATGAACGCTGCTTTCCTGTTCGAGGCGAACCATCATGCCTCGCTGCAGGGTTTTCTGGACTGGTTCGATCGCGGCGATGTCGACGTGAAGCGAGAGCAGGCGGGGGCGAGCGGCGAAGTGCGGGTGATGACCGTGCATGGCTCCAAGGGCCTCCAGGCGCCGCTCGTGATCCTGGCGGATACCACCGCCGATCCCACAAAGACGCCAGATCGCAGCTTCGATCTGCGGCTCGATGATGCCGATTTACCGGTACTCACCCTCCGAAAGGAGGAGCGGGCCGGGCGCCTTGCCGAGGCCGCGGCGATTGCAGAAGCACGCGATTTGGAGGAGCATTGGCGGCTCCTCTACGTCGCCTTGACGCGCGCGGAAGAGCGGCTCGTGCTGGCCGGATCGCTCGGCGTGCGCGCAAAGGATGTGCCCGAGCATAGCTGGTACGCCGCGCTCGACCGCGCGATGGACGGCATGGGGCTGGAGTGGGAAGAGAACGCGGAGTGGGGCGCGGTGCGGCGGTTTGGCGGCAGCGAGCTAGCCAAGGAAAAGTCGCCTTCTCAAACAGCCGATTTGCCGTCCACCGAGTTGCCGGGCTGGTTGCGTGCGCCTGCGCCGGAGGAAAGCCGTCCGCCGCGCCCGCTCGCCCCGTCGGGCAGCGGCGAGGATGATGCCGCCGCTGCGCCGCCCGATCCCAAACGCCGCGCCGCGGCCGAGCGTGGGCGGCTGCTGCATGGTCTGTTCGAGCATCTGCCGGGCGCCGAGCCGGACCGTCGCCGGGAGCTGGCGCTAAGCTGGATTGCCCGCCGCGCGCCGGAGCTGGAGGACACCCAGCGGATCGAGATTTACGAAAGCGCCGCCCGCGTGCTGGACGATCCGCGCTGGTCCGCGATCTTCGCGCCGGACGCCCTTGCCGAAGCGCCGATCGCGGCGGTGGTCGGGGAGAGCGTGATCGCGGGCACGGTCGACAGGCTTCTGATCGAGCCAGACCGTATCTTGGTCGTCGACTTCAAAACGGGGGCGGCAATCGCGGCGAGCGCGGACGCGGTGCCCGCCGCCTATAAGCGGCAGATGGCGCGTTACGCTGCGGCGCTGGGCACTATTTTCCCCGGACGGCCGGTGGAAACGGCGCTCCTTTATTCGCACGGACCGACCCTGATCGAGCTCAGCCCCGTGCAGCTGGCCGACCACAGCCCTGCTTGAGCCCACCCAAGCTTTCATATCGCCAGCGAAACTTGTGCGCGCGGCTGCGCGTTTCTACCTTCGAGACAATCATTCAAGGAGCAAAGATCATGGCGACCAAAGCAGTCGGCGACGACAATTTCGAACAGGATGTGCTGAAGGCGAGCGGGCCCGTGCTCGTCGATTTCTGGGCGGAATGGTGCGGCCCGTGCAAGATGATCGGCCCGTCGCTGGA
>JBELIU010000255.1:0-3846 GCA_042090735.1 Novosphingopyxis sp.
GTCGCCCGGCAGGCTGTAGCGGGAATATCCATAGGGCCATTTCGCAACCAGCAGATAGTCGCCCACCAGCAGGCGCGGCTGCATCGATTCGGATGGGATATTGAAGGGGGCTACGATGAAGCTGCGGATCGCCAGAATGATCAGCAGCACCTTCAGGAGATACAGGATCAGGTCGATCCATTCGGAACGCGGCGGCGCGCTGTCCGCTTTTTCTGGCGCCCCGGCATCGTCCCGCGGCTCGGCCGCATCGTCTTCGCGCGCGCTGTTGATCATGGGAGGGGCCGGGCGATAGGAACAGACAAGGCTGGCCCCATAAGCGCGCTTGCGCCTAAAGGCCAGCTTCAACCCGGTAATGAGAGGCACGAGATTATGAGCGGCGATTGGCAGTTTCTGGACGATAATGAGAGCCCGGCCCTCACCGATCTGTTTGCCGACGATGCCAAGGGCCGAGTGGAGCGCTTCACGATTGAGGAGGCGGGGATCCGCTTCGATCTGTCCAAGACCCATCTGGATGAGGCGCTGGTCGATGGCTTCGTGGCAAGGGCGGAAGCTGCCGGACTGGCCGAACAGCGCCGGAAACTGCTGAACGGGGAGATCGTGAATCCCACCGAAGGCCGCGCCGCCGAACATACCGCGGAGCGCGGCACTGGCGCGCCGGAAGCGGTGGAGCTCGCCCGCCAGTTCCATGCGCGCATGCGCGGGCTGGTCGAGGTGATCGAGGCGGGCGCGTTCGGAAAGATCGAGACGCTGATCCATATCGGTATCGGCGGCAGCGCGCTGGGGCCGAAGCTTCTGATCGACGCGCTGGGCCGCAATAGCGGCGGCATCGAGGTGCGCGTCGTTTCCAATGTCGACGGCGCCGCGATGGCCGAAGCGATCAAGGGTATCGATCCGCAGACCACCATGCTCGCCGCCGCGTCCAAGACCTTCACCACCGCCGAAACGCTGCTCAATCTGGAGAGCGCAATGCAATGGCTGCGTGAGGGTGGGGTGGACGATCCGTATGGCCGCGTGGTCGCGCTCACAGCCAATCCCGACAAGGCGGTGGAATGGGGCGTCGACGAAACCCGCATCCTGCCGTTTTCGGAAAGCGTCGGCGGCCGCTATTCGCTGTGGAGCTCCATCGGCTTTCCCGCGGCGCTCGGCCTCGGCTGGGCGGCCTATGAGGAGATGCTGGAGGGGGCAGGGGCGATGGACCGCCATTTCGCCCATGCCGACTGGCGCGCAAACGCACCCGTCATGGCCGCCTTTGCCGATCTCTATTACACGCAAGGGCGCGGCGCCGAAACGCGCGCGATCTTCGCCTATGACGAACGCCTGCGGCTGCTGCCGAGCTATCTGCAGCAGCTGGAGATGGAATCGAACGGCAAATCGGTGACGGCGGATGGCGAGCCGGTCGATTGGCCGACCGCGCCGATTACCTGGGGCGGGGTTGGCACCGATGCGCAGCATGCGGTGTTCCAGCTGCTCCATCAGGGCACGGTGCTGGTGCCGGTCGAGTTCATCGCGTCGAAGGAGCCGGGCCACGATTTCGATGACGCGCATCATGAGGCGCTGCTCGCCAATTGCTTTGCGCAAGGCGCCGCGCTGATGGCGGGCAAGCAGGCCGATCATCCGGCGCGCAGTTATCCGGGCGACCGGCCTTCCACCACCCTGCTGATCGAGGATGTGACGCCCGCCATCCTGGGCGCGCTGATCGCCTTTTACGAGCACCGCACTTTCGTGAACGCGGTGCTGCTCGGCATCAATCCGTTCGATCAGTTCGGTGTGGAGCTGGGCAAGGATATGGCCCGCGCCATCGAGGAAGGCGGCATGGAGGATTTCGATGCCAGCACCAAGGCGCTTATGGCCGCCGCGCTCGGCGATCCTGCTTGAGGCCGGCGGGCAGAGCCCTAGATTAAAGACAGACCCTTCTTATCCCCGATGAAAGCATCCCATGCCCCAATATGATTATGATCTCTTCACCATCGGCGCGGGATCTGGCGGGGTGCGCGCGAGCCGCGTCGCCGCCAGCCACGGCGCCAAGGTGGCCGTGGCCGAAGAATATCGCGTCGGTGGCACCTGCGTCATCCGGGGCTGCGTGCCAAAGAAGCTCCTCGTCTACGGCGCGCATTTCGCCGAGGATTTGAAGGACGCGCAGTGCTTCGGCTGGGATGTGCCGGACAAGTGCAATTTCGATTGGGGGCGGCTGCGCGACAATGTGATGAAGGAAGTGGACCGGATCAACTCGGTCTACAAGGAGACCCTCACCAACCACGGCGCGGAAATCCTTCATGAGCGTGCGGAGCTGGTCGGCCCCAACGGGGTGAAGCTTTCGAGCGGCAAGACGGTGAGCGCCAAGCACATTCTGATCGCCACGGGGGCCACGCCGCATGTGCCCGATTGCCCAGGCCATGAACTCGGGATCACATCGAACGAGGCCTTCCATCTGAAGGAAGTGCCCAAGCGCATCCTGATTGCCGGGGCGGGGTATATCGCCAACGAATTCGCCGGGATCTTCCACGAATTCGGCGCCAAGGTGACGTTGATGAACCGCACGGACGTGATCCTGCGGCAATATGACCACCAGATCCGCGACCGGTTGCTGCAAATCTCGATGATGAAGGGCATCGACTTCCGCTTTCACGCCGAATTCCGCGGCATCGAGAAAACCGAGGACGGCTGCCTGCGCGTCTCCATGACCAATCATGAGGATCTGGAAGTCGACTGCGTGCTGTTCGCCACCGGCCGCGTGCCCAATACCGGCGGCCTCGGCCTTGAGGCAGCGGGCGTCGAGTACGACGACAAGGGCGCAGTTCGTGTCGACGATTGGTCCAAAACCAATGTGCCCAGTATCTACGCCGTCGGCGATGTCACCAATCGCATGCAGCTGACACCGATCGCGATCCGCGAGGGGCAGGCCTTTGCCGATACCCTGTTCGGCGACAATCCGCATCAGGTGGATTACGACAATGTGCCGTCCGCCGTGTTCAGCCATCCGCCCATGGCCGGCGTCGGCATGACGGAGAGCCAGGCGAAGGAGACGCTGGGTTCGGTCAAGGTATACCAGTCCGATTTCCGCGCGATGAAAAACGTGCTCGCCAACCGTAACGAGCGTGGCCTGTACAAGATGATCTGCGATGGCGAGAATGGCCGGATCGTCGGGCTTCACATGATCGGGCCGGAAGCGCCGGAAATCCTCCAGGCGGCGGCTATCGCGGTGAAGGCGGGTCTTACCAAGCAGGCGTTCGACGATACGGTCGCCTTGCATCCCAGCATGGCCGAAGAACTGGTGCTGATGAAGTAAGGCTCGGCAGGGCGCGGATCTGGCGGACGCGGCAGCCGAGGAAGGATATTCCCGTCTGCCCACCGCTGCCCGTTGCCAAATGGGCCCGCGTCTGGAATGACCGCGCGGAAGGTTAAACTTTCCGTAAAGGCACCCCATGCAGCACATCCTCGAACAGCTGAAGAACAAGCGCGCACAGGCCGAACTTGGCGGCGGGCAGAAGCGGATCGATGCGCAGCACGCCAAGGGCAAACTGACAGCGCGCGAGCGGCTGGATGTGCTGCTCGATCCGGGCAGCTTCGAGGAATATGACCGCTACGTCGAGCATAACTGCACCGACTTCGGTATGGATGAGCAGCATATTCCGGGCGACGGCGTCGTTACCGGATCGGGCACCGTCAACGGCCGCCTCGTCTTCGTCTTCAGCCAGGATTTCACCGTGTTCGGCGGTTCACTGTCCGAGCGCCATGCGGAGAAGATCTGCAAGATCATGGACATGGCGATGAAGGTCGGTGCCCCCGTCATCGGCCTGAACGACAGCGGCGGCGCGCGCATTCAGGAGGGCGTTGCGTCGCTCGGCG
>JBELIU010000021.1:0-9421 GCA_042090735.1 Novosphingopyxis sp.
GAGCCAGCGGGATGGCCGCGGCGATGTGCATGGCAAGCTGCTTGCCGAGCGGCTCGAGCACATCATTGCCCGCTTCGCTCTCCAGCGCCACGAGCACGCCGATCTTGCCGAGGTTCGGCGCGGCGGCGTTGTGGACGTAGGAAATCACGGCACCCTGATCGACCGAGATGGTCTTCACGCGGCGCAGCGTCTGGTTCTCGCCGATGGTGGCGATGTTGTCGGTCAGCTTCTCGGCCAGCGTGCCGCCGCCCGGATATGCCTCGTCCTTCACGGCGTCGATGGTGTTCGCATCGTTCTTCAGTGCCAGCTCGGTGGCGTTGCGGACGAACTCCTGGAACTTGTCGTTCTTGGCGACGAAATCGGTCTCGCTGTTGACCTCGAGCGCGGTGCCCTTGGTGCCTTCGGTGGCGACGCCGACAAGGCCCTCGGCCGCAGTGCGGCTGGACTTCTTCTGCGCGGCGGCAAGGCCCTGGGTACGCAGCCAATCGACCGCCGCTTCGACGTCACCGTCGGTCTGGGCGAGCGCTTTCTTGCAATCCATCATGCCCGCGCCGGTACGGTCGCGCAGCTCTTTCACGGTGGCGGCAGTAATAGCCATGGCTGTTTATCCTTCTTGATCTATCGATACGGAAAATGGCGCGCGGGGGAGATCCAAGGATCATCACCCCGCGCGCCCTGTTAGGCGGTTATCTGGTCATTCGTGCGACGCTTTAAAAGAGCCGCACGGAACGAGCCGGCCTGGGGCCTGGCTCAGCCCTCGCTCTTCGGCGCGTTTTCCAGCACCTTGGCCGCTTCCTCGGCGGATTCCGCCTTGGGCTCGGTCTCGGTGGCCGGATGCTCGGCCGACAGCTTCTCGCCTTCGGCAACGGGGCCGTTGTCGGTGTTAACGGGGGCATGGCCCTCGTTCTTCTTGGCGAGTGCCTCGATCTTCTGGGCTGCTTCCTCGGCAGCATAACGCTCGGCAGCGGTCGCGGGCTCTGCCGGCGGCTCGGCCATCGCGCCGAAATCCTGACCGGACGTTTCCATCTGGCCCTGCTTGCCACCCTGTGCGGCGGCGGCAATCGCCTCGCAATACAGGCGGATGGCGCGCGCGGCGTCATCGTTCGCGGGAACCGGGAAAGCGATGTTCGACGGATCGACATTGGTGTCGAGGATCGCAACCACCGGAATGCCGAGCACATTGGCTTCCTTGATGGCGAGCTCTTCCTTGTTCGCGTCGATCACGAACATGACATCGGGGATGCCGTTCATGTCGCGGATGCCGCCCAGCGAAAGCTCCAGCTTGTCACGCTCACGCGTGCGCTGCAGGACTTCCTTCTTGGTGAGGCCCGACGTGTCGCCCGAAAGCTGCTCTTCCAGCATCTTGAGACGCTTGATCGAACCGGACACCGTCTTCCAGTTGGTGAGCATGCCGCCCAGCCAGCGATGGTTGACGAAGTGCTGGCCGGATGCGCGCGCGGTGTCGGCGATCGGCTGCTGCGCCTGGCGCTTGGTGCCGACGAACAGGATCTTGCCGCCAGCGGCAACGGTCTGCTGCACGAAAGCGAGTGCACGCGCGAAAAGCGGCACGGTCTGCGACAGGTCAATGATGTGAACACCGTTGCGGTCGCCGAAGATATACGGCTTCATCCGCGGGTTCCAGCGGTGGGTCTGGTGGCCGAAATGCGCTCCGGCCTCAATCAATTGCTGCATCGTGACGACAGGGGCCGCCATAATCGTTCTCCTTACCGGTTATACCTCTGGGCCGCTGAAGAACCGACGATCCGGCCTCTAAGGCCGGGGCCGGCACCGGATATGGTGCGTCCCATGTGGAATGGTGCGGGCCGTTATCGGGACACCGCTGCGTTGGCAAGCTTTAAATATGGAACAAAATGGAAACTTCAAGCTTGACCGCCGGGAACATTTGCGGAACATTGCCGAAATCGTCGGTAAGCCGTTTGTTAACCTCGACGAGCTGAGATTCGGAGCGGAACCAACAACCGTTCCACATATTATCCACAGGTCTGTAACGCAGCAGACATCTAAGGAAGTAACGGAAATGGTCTCGACAATCGCTGCCGCCCTGTTCCTCACCGCCATCTCATTGGCCGTCTGGACGATCGCGCACACGTTGCGCACCCACGCCAGTCAAATTGCTGCGCTTTACGGCAAACAAGCCACTGTCCCCGGTCTGTCGACGAAAGCGCGCCGGAACAACGATGTCCGCCGCCCGGTGAAGATCAGCCCGCTACGTCCGGCTTCGCAGCGCGCCGCCGCATAGCCTTCCGATAGCTGAGATACGCCAGCGGTATGAGCGCCAGATAGACGGCGCAAATCACGGTTAGGGTTATGAACGGCGCGCCGATGAGCGCGGCCACCAGCAGCACGAACAGCGCGATCGCCTCGAACCGGATACTCCGGCGCAGGCGCAGCGATCCCCAGCTGAACGTAGGAAGGCTGGATACCATTAGCGCTGCGGATGCGAGTAGCCACGGCCCGGTGACCACCCAACTGCGCGCCTCTTCGGCACCAAAAGCCAGCCAGACGAAGATCGGCAGCAAGGCCAGCCCGGCACCGGCTGGCGCTGGAACTCCAGTCAAAAACCCCATTTCCTTACGTGGATGCGCTTCCATATCGATTCGCGCATTGAAGCGCGCGAGGCGCAGCGCGCAGGACACGGCGTAGAACAACGCGATCGTCCAGCCGAATTTCGGCATATATTGCAGCGACCACAGATAGGTGATCAGCGCAGGGCTGACGCCGAAGGCGATATTGTCCGACAGCGAATCGAGTTCGGCGCCGAATTTGCTCTGTCCGTTCAACAGCCGCGCGATGCGGCCATCCATTCCGTCCAATATGCCGGCAACGATGATCGCGCCGACAGCCATGTCCCAGCGTTCGGAGATGGCGAACCACACACCCGATAGTCCCGTGCACAAGGCGAGGGCCGTCACCGCGTTGGGCACGAGCGCCCGCAGCGGGATGGAATTGGTAAAGGCCGTACCCTTGGCCATGGTCAGTTCGCCCCCCTGCCCGGCTCGGCACAACGCCGAATCACTGGGCGATACCCTCGATCAACTTGTTCTGGCCCAGCTCAGCGATCACGGTTTCGCCCGCCACCGCGCGCTGCCCCTTCACGATGCGCGGCGTGGTGCCGGCAGGAAGATAGACATCGACGCGGCTGCCGAAGCGGATCAGGCCCACGCGCTGGCCGGCGGCGAGCATATCGCCGTCCTTGATGTAGGTAACGATCCGCCGCGCCACGAGCCCGGCAATCTGTGTCATGCCGATGCGCGTGCCGTCGGCGCGCTCGATCAGCACATGTTGCCGCTCATTCTCCTCGCTCGCCTTGTCGAGATCTGCGTTCACGAACTTGCCCGCGATATAGGCCACCCGCTTCACCGTTCCGCCGATCGGCGCGCGATTCACATGTACGTCGAACACGCTCATGAAAATGGAGACGCGGATCATGGGCTCATCGCCCAGCCCGTCCGGCCCGCGCATTTCCGGCGGGGGCGGCACTTCGGTGATGAGCGTCACCAGGCCATCGGCCGGGCTCGTCACCAGATGGTCTCCCTGCGCGGTGACGCGCACCGGATCGCGGAAGAAGGCGACGGTCCACACCGTCACGCCCACCATCAGCCAGCCGAAGATATCGGGCAGCAGCAGGAAGAACAGCGCGGTGATGGCCGCGGCGATCAGGCCGAACTTGCGGCCTTCGGGATGGATTGGGGGGAAGGACCATTTGGCCTCTCCGTCGCCCCGGTTGGTCAACATGCGATCGTTCATCGGCAGGGTTCTAGGCGCGCCCCGCCGGGCCTGCAACCGGCTCATCGCGTTCGAGCGCCCGCGCCGCCGCATTCGAGGGATCGTCCGGCTGTCCAAACGGTTGAAAATGCCGAGACGCTTGCATAGAGCCCGCATCAACCCGAAATCCTGCGTGCGAGCCCGGCTCGCGTGCCCATTCCAGCGGAAGATATCAGCACATGGCGAAGATCAAGGTAAAGAACCCCGTCGTCGAACTCGATGGCGACGAAATGACGCGGATCATCTGGGAATGGATTCGCGAGAAGCTGATCCTCCCCTATCTCGATATCGATCTGAAATATTACGACCTATCCGTGCAGAAGCGCGATGAGACGAACGACCAGATTACCGTCGATGCGGCCAACGCCATCAAGGAACATGGCGTCGGCGTGAAATGCGCCACCATCACCCCGGACGAGGCGCGCGTCGAAGAGTTCGACCTCAAAAAGATGTGGAAGAGCCCGAACGGCACCATCCGCAACATCCTGGGCGGCGTTGTTTTCCGCGAGCCGATCGTGATCGACAACGTACCCCGCCTCGTGCCCGGCTGGACGGACCCCATCGTGATCGGCCGCCACGCCTTTGGCGATCAGTACCGCGCCACCGACATGCTGATCCCGGGTCCCGGCAAGCTGCGCCTCGTCTATGAAGGCGATGACGGCAGCGTGCAGGATGAGGAAGTGTTCCAGTTCCCGAGCTCGGGCGTCGCCATGGCGATGTACAATCTGGACGATTCGATCCGCGATTTCGCCCGCGCCAGCTTCAACTATGGCGTGCAGCGCGGATGGCCGGTGTACCTTTCCACCAAGAACACCATCATGAAGAAATATGATGGCCGCTTCAAAGACCTGTTCCAGCAGGTGTTCGAGGAGGAGGGCTTCAAGGAGAAGTTCGACGAGCTCGGCATCGTGTACGAGCACCGCCTGATCGACGACATGGTCGCCAGTGCGCTGAAATGGTCCGGCAAGTTCGTCTGGGCCTGCAAGAACTATGACGGCGACGTGCAGTCCGACACGCTGGCGCAGGGCTTCGGCTCGCTCGGCCTGATGACTAGCGTGCTGATGGCACCCGACGGCAAAACCGTGGAATCGGAAGCCGCGCACGGCACCGTAACCCGCCATTATCGCATGCATGAGCAGGGCAAGGCCACTTCGACCAACCCGATCGCCTCGATCTTCGCCTGGACCGGCGGTCTGAAATATCGCGGCAAGTTCGATGATACGCCGGAAGTGACGAAGTTTGCCGAAACGCTGGAAGCGTGCTGCATCGAGGCAGTGGAAAATGGCGAGATGACCAAGGATCTCGCCATCCTGATCGGCCCGGACCAGAGCTGGATGACCTCCGAACAGTTCTTCGAAGCGGTTCGCGTGCGTCTGGAAAACAAGATGGGCAGCTGGGGCTGAGGCCCCTTCCGTTACCATTGACGCTATGACCATAGCCCTGAGCCTGTCGACGGGCGCTTCTCCATCGTGAGACGCCTCTCGACAGGCTCAGGGCTTTCGAATTTCTAATTAGGAACGCCCATGTCCAGCACCGCCAAAGCCCGGCTCGAAGTTCGCCAGGCCAAGATCTCCGATATTCCCGCGATCGCGCAGCTGATCCGGCGGGTGTACAAGGACATGCCGCCCTACACCCATGGCGAGCTGCGCGGGCAGATGAACAACTTCCGCGAGGGGCAGTTCGTCGCAGTGCTCGACGATGAGCTGGTGGGCTATTGCGCCTCTTCGCGCATCTCCGGCTCGATCGCGCTGCAACCGCATGACTGGGAGGAGATCAGCGGCAACGGTTTCGGCTCGCGCCACAATCCGGCGGGCGACTGGCTTTACGGCTATGAAATGTGCGTCGATCCCAAGACGCGCGGCACGCGGATCGGCAAGCGCCTGTACGAAGAGCGCCGCACGCTGGCCGAGCGGCTGGAGCTGCGCGGCATCGTCTTTGCCGGCCGCATGCCCGGCTATGCCCGCGCCAAGCGCCTGAAGAAGGTGGAGAGCCCGGAGGATTATCTGGAGCAGGTGCAGGCCAAGAAGCTGCGCGATCCGGTGATCGGCTTCCAGCTCGCCAACGGGTTCGAGCCGATCGGCGTCCTGAAAAACTATCTGCCCGAGGACAAGGCGTCGAAGGCCAATGCCGCGCACATGGTCTGGAAGAACCCCTATGTGGACCATGACAGCCCCAAGCAGTTCCGCGTGCCGCGCGATGTGGAGCAGGTCCGCCTCGCCACCGTGCAGCTGCAGGCGCGCGCGGTGAAGGACTTCGAGGATTTCATCGGAAATATCGAATATTTCGTGGATGTTGCCGCCGATTACGAAAGCGATTTCGTCGTTTTCCCGGAGCTTTTCACGCTGATGCTGCTCTCCTCCGAGGAAAAGGAGCTTTCGCCGCAGGAGGCGATCGAGGCGCTGTCGCGCTGGACGCCGCGCATCCGCGAGGAGCTGTCCCGCATGGCGATGAACTACAACATCAACATCATCGGCGGATCGCACCCTACGCGCACCGATGACGGCGAGATCCAGAATGTCGCCTATATCTGCCTGCGCGATGGCGCGATCCACGAACAGGAGAAGATCCACCCCACGCCGAACGAGCGTTACTGGTGGAACATCAAGGGCGGCGACAGCATCGACGTGATCCAGACCGATTGCGGCCCGATCGGCGTACTGATCTGCTATGACAGCGAATTCCCCGAACTCGCCCGCCGCTTGGTGGATGAAGGCGCGCGCATCATCTTCACGCCTTTCTGTACCGACAGCCGCCAAGGCTATCTGCGCGTGCGCTATTGCTGCCAGGCGCGCGCCATCGAAAACCAGTGCTTCGTGGTGATGAGCGGCAATGTCGGCAATCTGCCGAACGTCCACAATATGGATATTCAATATGCGCAGAGCTGTATCCTGACCCCCTGCGATTTCCCCTTCGCGCGCGACGGCATTGCTGCCGAAGCCACCGAAAATGTGGAAACGCTGACGATCAGCGACGTGAACCTGGCCGATCTTGCCTGGGCACGCAGCGAAGGCACGGTGCGCAACCTGACCGACCGCCGGTTCGATCTCTATCATATCGAATGGGACAAGAGCGTCGGCAAGGAACGCCGCCCGCGCTCCGGCCGCGAGCCGATCGGCCCGGCAACCCCCGGCGGCGGCTGAGCGGAAGGCCTACCCCTGTCCTACGCGCCAAGCCTCCGCTAGACTCGCGGCGTGTCGATCTGCGCCCCTTTTCCGCCCGCCCCACCGTTCACCGACACAAACGCTCGTCTCACCGGACTTGCCAGGGGGGTGTCTTGTGACATGTGCGACCTTTCGCGCGGACACCTGAAACGGGCCGCGGGCGTTGCGCATTCGATCTGCGCGGTTAAACAAGCCTCATGATGCACGGTGGATTGAGCGACCAGGTCAGCGATGCCCTGGTGATTTTGGGCGCGGCCGGAATTGTAATCCCGCTGTTCGCCCGCTTCCGGATTACGCCGATTATCGGGTTCATCCTCGTCGGCGTACTGGTCGGTCCGGCCGGGCTCGGCTCTTTGACCGATCAGGCCCCCTGGCTCTTCTATATCACGATCACGGACAGGGAGGCGATCGCACCGTTCGCGGAGTTCGGCATCATCCTCCTGCTGTTCAGCATCGGGCTGGAGTTGAGCTTCAAGCGATTGTGGGAAATGCGCGCGCTCGTTTTCGGCGTCGGCGCGGCGGAGCTGATCGGATCGGGCCTCATCATCGGCCTGGCGCTGTTTGCCATGGGCCAGAACGCCGCCGGTGCACTGGGCCTCGGCCTCGCCCTCGCCCTCTCCTCCACAGCGCTGGTGTTGCCGATCTCGGGCACCACCAGCCAGGTCGGCCGCTCGGCGCTCGCCATGCTGTTGTTCGAGGATGTCGCCATCGTGCCGATCATCTTCGCGCTCGGCGCGCTCGCGCCCTATGCCTCTGCCGACGGTGTCGAGGGACTGATGACTACGGTGTGGATGGGCGCCGCCGTAATCGCGGCCATGCTGGTGCTGGGACGCTTCATCCTGCCCAAGCTGTTCGGGCAGGCCGCGCGCACCAAAAGCCCGGAGCTGTTTCTCGCTGCGTCGCTGCTCGTCGTCATCGCCGCCAGCCTGGCCACCAGCGCGGTGGGTCTGTCGCCCATCGTGGGCGCGCTGATCGCGGGCCTGCTGATCGCGGAAACCGAATATCGCAGCGAAGTCGAAGTCATCACGGAGCCGTTCAAGGGCCTGGCCCTGGGCGTGTTCCTGATCACCGTGGGTATGCAGATCGATCTTGCCGTGATCGCCGACAACTGGGTGTCGCTCGTCACCGCCGTCATCGGCGTGGTCGCGGTAAAAACGCTCGTCACCGGCGCCCTTCTGAAAATCTCGGGCGCGCGCACCGCCACCTCGGCCGAAGCGGGGCTTTTGATGTCCAGCCCGTCGGAAACCACACTGATCGTGCTCACCGCCGCGGCTGAGGCAGCGCTGATCCAGCCGGAAACCGCCGCCTTCTGGACCATCGTTACCGCCATCGGCCTCACCATCACGCCCATTCTGGCGCGCATCGGCCATGACGTGTCGCGTCGGATCGAACTGCAACAGCATGATCAGCCCGACGAGGTGCCGGAAGACGAGCCGCGCACCATCGTGATCGGCTTCGGCCGCGTCGGGCGGCTGGTCGCCGACATGCTGAAGACGCACAAACAACCGTTCCTGTGCGTCGATTCGGATATCGACTGCGTGGCCGGTGGCCGGCGCGAAGGCTATCCGATCATCTTCGGCGATGTCGCGCGGCCCGAAATGGTGGACCGTCTGAAGCTTGGCCATGCACGCGCGCTCATCATCACCATGGATGAGCCGGTGCTAGCCAATGCGGTGGTGAAGCGCGTGCGCGGCTGGGTGCCCGATCTTCCCATCATCGCCCGCGCGCGCGACGTCGATCACGCGGCGGAGCTGTACCGCGCCGGTGCCACCGATGCGGTACCGGAAACGCTGGAATCCTCGCTGCAATTGTCGGAAGCGGTGCTCGTCGATTTGGGCGTACCGATGGGTCCGGTGATCGCCTCAATCCACGACAAGCGCGACCAGTATCGGCGGCAGATCATGGAAAATGGCGGCCTGAAGGAAAAACCGACGCTGAAGACGCAAACCCTGCGCGACAGCGCACCCGGCGCCAAGCCCGCCGAAGCTTGAAGGACATTACCGCATGACCGCCATTGGAATCGTCGGCAGCCAGGGCCGCATGGGCCGCGCCATCGCCGCAGCGATCGAGGAGAATTCCTCGGCAAGCCTCGCCGGCGGCATCGACCATGATGGCGATGTCGCGGCGCTGGCCAGAGACGCCGATGTGCTGGTCGATTTCTCCGCCCCGCAAGCTCTCGAAGCCACGCTCGACGCCTGCACCGCCGCGGGCACGCCGATCCTGATCGGCACCACCGGGCTGGAGGAGCGCCATCATTATCTGATCGACGATGCCGCGCGTGACATTGCGGTGATCCAGACGGGCAACACCTCGCTCGGCGTCACCATGCTGGCCGCTTTGGTTCGCGACGCCGCCGCGCGGCTGGGCGAGGATTGGGACATCGAAATATTGGAAATGCACCACCGGCATAAAGTCGATGCGCCGTCCGGCACCGCGCGCCTGCTGGGCGAAGCCGCCGCCGAGGGGCGCGGGGT
>JBELIU010000021.1:9431-20323 GCA_042090735.1 Novosphingopyxis sp.
ACGCTCGCCGAAGTGACCGAGGAAGGCCGCGCAGGCCTCACCGGTCCGCGTGCGGACGGCGCCATCGGGTTCGCGTCCTTGCGCGGCGGATCGGTCGCGGGCGATCACCGCGTGATCTTTGCGGGCGCGGACGAGCGCATCGAGCTTGCGCATATCGCCGAGGACCGCGTGATCTTCGCCCGCGGCGCCGTGAAGGGCGCGCTGTGGCTGCCCGGCCGCGCCGCCGGCCGGTATGACATGACCAATGTGCTGGGGATTTGAGAGCGTTGGCATCTGAGGAGCCGTTCGGCTCTGTCCTAGAGGCCGGGTAATGTAATGAAAAAAGCCGATGTCGTCGATCTGTTCTCCCGGCTCGCCGAGGATAATCCGGAGCCCGGGACGGAGCTGGAATATGGCAACAGCTACCAACTGCTCGTCGCCGTCACGCTTTCCGCCCAGTCGACCGATGTCGGCGTCAACAAGGCGACGCGCCGGCTGTTTGAGGAGGTGAAGACCCCGCAGGCCATGGTCGATCTGGGTGTCGACGGACTGAAGGAGCACATCAAGACCATCGGGCTCTACAACAACAAGGCGAAGAACGTCGTCGCGCTATCCGAAGCGCTGATTGCCGATCATGGCGGGGACGTGCCGGCAGACCGCGACGCGCTGACCGCCCTGCCGGGTGTGGGCCGCAAGACCGCCAATGTGGTTATGAACTCGGCCTTCGGCGCAGAGACCTTCGCCGTCGATACGCACATCTTCCGCGTGTGCAACCGCACCGGCCTGGCGCCGGGCAAGACGGTGCTGGCGGTGGAAAAGAAGCTGGACAAGGCCGTCCCCTCCCCTTTTCGGGTCCACGCCCACCACTGGCTGATCCTGCATGGCCGCTATGTCTGCAAGGCGCGCACGCCCGAATGCTGGCGCTGCCATATCACGGACCTGTGCCGCCATAAGCCGAAGACGTTGTCGCCGGAGGAGCGGAAGGCATCGAAGAAGAAAGCCTGATCTGCTGGCTGTGCGGGCGGCCACTGGGGCGGCGGGTGGAATATCATCATCCCGTGCCCAAAAGCCGCGGCGGGCGCGCTACGGTGCCGGTACATCCGATCTGCCACCGCACGCTGCACGCCACCTTCTCCAATGCCGAGCTGGAGCGGCAGTTCAGCGAGCCGGACAAGCTGCGCGCGAATGCCGATATCGCCAAATTCCTGCGCTGGATCGGAAAGAAGCCGCCGGACTTTCATGCCCCAACCCGGACGCGAAGATAGCCGCTCAGTTGGGCTGCGCTTCCTCGCCCAGATCCGCGCCATCGCGCGAGGCACGGCGCGCCGCCCGATTCGCGCGCCGCACCCGGCGCTTTTCCAGCACCTTGGCGTCGACTTCATCCGCAAGGTGCAGATCGGCAAGAACGGCGCCGCGATCACCCGCAGGCCGCGCCGGACCCACCGTGCTGTCGAACGCCGTCTGCCGCTCGGCCTCCGCGTTCAGCAGCGCTCCGAGCAGCAGCGAATAGCAGGACAGGAACAGCCACATCAGGAAAACGACGATGCCCGAAAGCGAACCATAAGTGGCGTTATAGTCCGATATGAACGCCACATAGAGACTGAAGCCGAAGCTCACCACGATCCAGAGCAGCGTCGACACCAGCGATCCCGGAGTCAGCCACTGCCATTTCGCCGCGCGCCGATCCGGACCGAACCGGTTGATGAGGCCGAACCCGAAACTGCCGAGCAACAGGGCAAAGACCCAGGTGAGCACCTGAATCACACCGGAAACCGCGCGATCCGCGACCCCGATATCGATGGTCCGCAACACCGCGAAGACCGACGCGGAGCCGATGCCGACGACCGCAACGAAAATGGCGGCGATGGTGAGGCCCAGCGAGGTAAGATTGAAACGGATGATCGAGCGGGTTTCATGCTCTTCGTTGATTATATTGAGCGCGCCGATCAGGCCCTTGGAGGCTCTGGATGCACCAAAGATCGCCAGGAACAGACTGACGCCCAAAGCAAGTCCCGCCACACCGCCGCTGGTTTGCACCGCCGAACTCAGCTGCTCCTGAATCAATCGCGCGGCATCGCTTGGCACGACCTGGATGATCGCCTGCATCGATTTCTCGACGGTCTGGGCATTGCCGATCAGACCGTAGAGCAACACCGTGGAGGCAAGCAGCGGCGTGACCGACAGAAACGTGTAAAAAGCTACGCCCGCCGCCAGCAAGGGCAGGTTGTGAAAACCGTTCATCACGAAGCAGCGCTTCAAAATCTGCCACCAAGCCCGCGGGGGCAATTGCCACGGCGTGCGCGCCTCCATGCCATATTCAAGCTGCGCCCTATCCCCGTTGTTGCCTTCCGGCATCGCAGCTTCTTCCATCTACTGTTCCCCGTTTTTTTTCTTACTCGCCAAGGAAACCCCATGCTAAGAGCCTAAGTTCCATGCAAGCAGGGGTGAGGTTGAGGCCGGTGTATGACGGCGAGGGAGCAGGTCGCTCCATAAAATGGCTGCTTGCCTGTGCAATCGCCACTGCCCCGTCAGCTCTTCTGGCGCAGCAGCGGGAGGGCGACCCCGTGTCCGCGAACGGTTCTGCGGACCAGACTGACGGCTCTTCCGCGCAGCAGCCGAGCGACCCGATCATTTCGAATGAGGAGTTCGAAAAGGTCGTGCCCGAGCTTGATCCGGCCATGGACGCGCCGCTGGAATCGATGGACGATTTCACCGCGCGACAGGACGCGCTCGAAGCAGCGGCCGAGCAGCGCCGCAAGGCCGCCGATGCCGACAATGCAGAGGCGCTGCCCGCCGCGCAGGACGGCGACACGAACGAGCTGTTGGCCGACGCGCCCATCACCGATCCCGCCATCGACGAGCCTCTGCCTGCCCTTTCCGAATTTCAGGTCGAGCCGGTCACCATCGAGGGCGAGACGCCCGACGACCAAGACGTCGAGATCAAATATGCCTATCGCATCGAAGGTCTGGATCCGGTCGAAAAGACGGTAGAAGACATCGATGTCCGCGATACCTTCGCCGAGCTCTCGGCGCTGAAGGATGGCGACGGCGTTGCCGCCAATGCCGCGCAGGTGCAGGCGCGCCTCACCAGCGATCAGGAATTGATGGTCTCCATCCTGGAGAGTGAAGGCTATTACGATGCCAGCGTGACCGGCGCGATCGAGCTCCCCCAACAGGCCGGGAGCGAGGCTGCTGCCGTTCTGAACGTGCTGCCGGGTGAGCGCTATACCTTCGGCTCGATCACGCTGGATGCGCCGCCGATGGTGCCGCAGGACCTGCTCACCAGCAATTTTGGCCTCAAGGTCGGCAATCCCATCATCGCCGCCAACGTGCTGGCGGCCGAAGCCAATCTCTCGGTCATCGCACCGCAGAACGGCTACCCTTTCTTCGAGATCGGCCAGCGCGATATCCTGCTCGATCCTGTGCCTGCGACCGGCGCCTATACGCTTCCCATTACGCCGGGCCCGCTCTCCAGCTTCGGCGGGTTCACCACCAGCGGCGATCTGGCGTTTGATGACGAGCATGTCGCGCTTCTGTCCAGGTTCGAGCGCGGGGACCTCTACGACAGCCGCAAGACGGACGATTTGCGCCAGGCGCTGGTCGCCACCGGATTGTTCAATACCGTCACCGTGGAGCCGAAACAGACCGGCGAGACCGGACCGGACGGCACCGAATATGTGACGCTGGATGTCGTGCAGAATGCCGGCCCGCCGCGCACCATTGCCGGCAGCGCTGGCTATGGCACGGGCCAAGGCTTCCGGCTGGAAGGCAGCTGGCAGCACCGCAACCTGTTCCCGCCCGAAGGTGCACTGATCGCACATGCGGTGGCCGGAACGCAGGAGCAGGGTGCCGGCGTTACCTTCCGCCGCTCCAATGCGGGCAAGCGGGACCGGACGGTCGAGCTGACGCTCAACGCGCTGCGCAGCGACTTCGATGCCTATAATGCCCTCACCGGGCGCCTTGCCGGGCGTATCAGCTATGACAGCACGCCGATCTGGCAGAAGCCGCTGACCTACGCCTATGGCTTCGAGCTCGTGGGTTCGTACGAGGACGGCTATAACGAGCCGCTGGGCGCGCGTGAAAAGCAGCTCTATTTCATCGGCGCGCTGCCGGGCCAGGTAACCTTCGACCAGTCGAACGATCTCCTCAATCCCACCAAGGGCTATCGCCTGACCGCGCGCCTTTCGCCGGAAGTGGCGCTGAACGATGGGACGCGCACCTATGCGCGCACCCTGCTGGAGGCGACCGCATATCAGCCCTTCAGCGAGAGCTTCGTGCTGGCGGGCCGCGTGCGGGCCGGTGCAATTGCCGGGATCGATCGCAACGATCTTGCACCTTCGCGCCGCTATTATGCGGGCGGCGGCGGATCGGTGCGCGGCTTCGGCTATCAACAGCTCGGCCCCAAGGACCCGAGCGGCCGCCCGATCGGCGGACGCAGCTTGAACGAGGCCTCGATCGAAGGCCGTTACCGCTTCGGCAATTACGGCATCGTCGCCTTCGTGGACGCGGGCCAGGTGTATGACAGCGTGCTGCCAAAGGGCAGCAATCTGCGCTACGGCGTCGGCATCGGCGGTCGTTTCTACACCAATTTCGGGCCCTTCCGCCTCGATGTCGCAACGCCGATCAATCGCCAGCCCGGCGAAAGCATCGTGTCGGTTTACGTCTCCATCGGGCAGGCCTTCTGATGGCCGAGAATAACGAAATCGAACCGGGCGCGCCCGAAGCCGAGCCGGTCGAAGTGACCGAAAGCGTTACCGAATATGACGAGCCGCGCGCCCATCGCGGGCGCCATGTCGCGCTAAAGGCAGCGAAGTGGCTCGGCATCATCCTCGCCGGGCTGATCCTTCTGGTGGTCGTCGCGGTTTTTGCGCTCAACACCGGTCCGGGCCGCGATTTCGCGGTCAACAAGATCAACAATCTCGAACTTGCCTCGGGCCTCGATATCAATGTCGAGAAGATCGAAGGCTCGCTCTATGGCGACATGACGCTGGTCGGCCTCACGCTGCGCGATCCCAAGGGGGTGTTTGCAACATCGCCGCGGGTGCGTGTGGACTGGAGCCCGTTCCGGTTCGCTACCCAAAACCTGCTCGATATCCACGCGCTGGAATCGCCGCAGGTCCGCCTTTTGCGCCTGCCCGAACTGATCCCTTCGGAAGACGAGGGCGGCCCGTTGCTTCCGGGCTTCGACATTACGGTGGACAAGCTGAAAGTCGGTCAGCTGATCCTGGAACAGCCGGTCACCGGCAAGCGCAGTATCGCCGCACTCGACGGCAGCGTGAACATCCGCAACCAGGTGGCAAAGCTGGCCCTGAACGCGCAAACATTGCGGCAGCAGGGACTGGCGGGCGGCGACCGCGTGATGGTCAATCTCGACGCAGCGCCGGAACAGAACCGCCTCAATATCGCGCTCGATCTCAGCGCCCCAGCGGACGGCCTTGTTGCCAGCTACACCAATATCGCGCAGCCGATCACCGCGCAGCTGAAAGGCTCGGGCGACTGGCAGCGCTGGAATGGTCGCTTGCTTGCCGATCTCGGCGGTGATCGGATTGCAGCGGTGGACCTTGCGGCGCGAAACGGCACCTTCCGCGCGCGCGGCGACACCAATCCCGGCCTGTTGATGACCGGACCGACGAAGGCACTGCTGTCGCCCGTCACGCGGATCGACCTTACCACCGCGGTCGACAATAGCCGCTACGATCTGAAGGGCACGGTTTCCTCGGACAATTTCGCGCTTGCCACCAATGGCGTGATCGATCTCGGCGAGAATGCGTTCGACGGCCTCAGGCTGGACTTCCTGCTCAACAAGCCATCCACGCTTGCGCCCAATTTGAACGGCCGCGGCATTCGCGCCAATCTCGTGCTCGACGGTGATTTCCGCACGCCCGCCGTCGCCTACAAGCTCAACGCTGCCGCGCTCGGTTTCAACGATATCGTGGTCGAGCGTCTGTCTGCCGAGGGCGCAGCGAAGGTGAATGCGAATCGCATTCTCGTGCCGGTCAACGCCAGCGCGGCGCGGATCACAGGGCTGAACGCGACGGCGGGTGAACTGCTCACCAATGTGCGCCTGAACGGCGATATCGCGATCGACGGCCCGCGCATCCTCAGCGACAATCTGCGCATCCGGTCCGATCGCCTGCAGGCCACCGCGCTGATCCTCGCCAATCTGGAGACCGGGCTCTACACCGGCGCGCTGCAGGGCCAGCTGAACAACTACCGCATCGACAGCGTCGGCATTTTCAACATCAACACGCAGGCCGATCTGAAGGCGAACAATCAGGGCGGCTTCACCTTGGGCGGCAAGTTGCGTGTCCAGTCCACGCAGATCTTCAACCAGAGCGCAAAGGACTTTCTGGGCGGCAACACGCTGGTGTCGACCGATTTTGCCTTCGGCAGCGACGGGGTGGCACGGGTTCGAAACCTCAATATCGCCTCCCCTGCTTTCCGCCTGACGGGCGGATCGGGCAGCTATTCGCCCGATGGCCAGATCAATTTCAGCGGCCAGGGCGTCTCGCGCCAATATGGTCCGCTGGGGCTGCAGCTGACCGGCACGCTCACCAATCCCACCGCCGTGCTGACCGCGCAGCGCCCCGGCTTCGGCATCGGCCTCGCCAATTTTCAGGCGCGTGTGAAGGGCAGCAGTGCAGGCTATGCGGTGCTGGCCAAGGGTGACACGGATTACGGCCCGTTCGATGCGGATCTCAACGTCATCACCGGCAATGCGCTGACGATCGACATTGCCAGAGCGAATTTCGCCGGGATCGCGTTCGACGGCCGAGTACAGCAGACGGCTGCGGGGCCATTTGCAGGCCAGCTGAACGCCAACGGGTCGGGCATCAACGGCGTCGTACGCCTTGCCTCGGTGTCCGGCGTGCAGCAGGCCGTCATCGATGCGCGCGCCAACAATGCCCGGTTGCCGGGACAGCTGAACGTGGCCATCGGACGCGCCATCATCGACGCCACCGTTACGCTTTACGCCCAGCCCTCGGTGGTGGCCGACGTACAGTTCGCCAACACCAGCTATGGTGAGCTGGACATCAATGCCGCACGGGCCAAGGTGAACTATCAGGGCGGCGCCGGTCAGGCACAGCTTTACGCCGAGGGGCGCAACGGCGTGCCTTTCCGCATCGGCGCCAATGCCGATCTGCGCCCCAATCTGTGGCGCGTTGCGCTGGACGGGCGCGCCAATGGCATCGATTTCAAGACGAGGAACCCGGCCCGCATCATTCCGGGCAAGGGCAGCTATCAGCTGCAACCTGTCACCGTCCTGCTATCGAGCGGATCGCTGCAACTGGCAGGCCGCTATGGCGACGGGCTGAAAATCCAGAGCCGTCTGAACGATGTGGACCTGTCCATCGCCAACACCATCAACCCAGGCCTCGGCCTGGGCGGCAAGGCGAACGGCAGTCTCGATTTTAGCCAGGCGTCAAACGCCAGCTTCCCGAGCGCCGATGCGCGGCTCAGCATCGACAATTTCACGCGCACCAGCCTGTCCGCGGTTTCAACTCCGGTCGACATCAATTTCGTCGGCAAGCTGCTGCCCAATGGCGGTGATGCGCGCGCAGTGCTCCGCCAGGGCTCCACCGTGATCGGACGCATGGTGGCAACGCTCAACCCGCTTCCTCCGGGCGCAGGCAGCTGGACCACGCGCCTGCTCGCCGCACCGCTTGGTGGCGGCATTCGCTACACCGGCCCGGCCAGCACGCTCTTCAGCTTTGCCGCCGTTCCCAACCAGACATTGAAAGGCACCATCGGCCTTGCCGCCGATTTCGCCGGCCGGGTGCAGAGTCCGCAGCTCAACGGCCTCGTCCGGGCCAACGATCTGACTTATGAGAATGAAGTGTACGGCACGCGCCTCAGCCAGATGAAGCTGGCGGGCAGCTTCACGAACGATCGTTTTCAGCTCGATACGCTGCGTGCGGTGGCGGGCAACGGCACGGTCGACGGGTCGGGCTTTGTCAGCCTCAGCTCGGACAAGGGCTTCCCGCTTGATCTGAAACTGAACCTCGACAATGCCCGGCTGGCGCGCAGCGACAATATCAGCTCTACCGCCACCGGTAACATCCGCATCACCAATCAGCCGGGATCGAACGCAAAGATCGCCGGGACCATCCGCCTGCCGCAAACACGCTATCGCATCATCCGTCAGGGCGGGCCGGAAGTGCCGCAGCTGACCGGCGTGCGCCGTATGCCGCCGACGGGCCGCAAGAAGGTGACCGGCGATCCGGAACCGGGTGCCGCGCTGCCGACGGTGTTCGACCTTGCCGTTAACATCAAGGCGGACGACCAGATCTACATCTCCGGCATGGGTCTCGAATCCGAGTGGGCGACGGACCTGCGCATCACCGGCACCACCGCGAACCCGTCCATCGCGGGTGATGTCTCGCTGGTACGCGGCACCTACGGGTTCGCAGGCAACAGCTTCACGCTTACCGAGGGTCTCATCACCTTCAACGGCGGACAGCTGACCAACCCCACGATCAGGATTGCCGCCTCCGCCGATGTCAGCGGGGTCACTGCGATCCTGAATGTGACGGGCCGCGCGCAGGACCCGCAAATATCCTTCACCTCCACGCCGCAATTGCCGCAGGACGAGATCATCAGCCGCATCCTTTTCGGAAGCTCGGTTGCCAATCTTTCGGCAATCCAGGCGGTGCAGCTCGCCTCGTCGCTCAACAGCCTGCGCGGTAGCGGCGGCGGTTTCAATCCGCTGGGCGAACTGCAATCGGCCACCGGGATCGATCGTCTGCGCATTCTGGGCGCGGACGACAATTCGGGCCGTGGCACTGCGCTGGCAGCCGGCAAATATTTGACGGACGACGTCTATATCGAGATTATCACCGACGCGCGTGGCTTCACGGCGACGCAATTGGAGGTGACGCTCACTCCCGCGCTGTCCGTGCTGAGCAGCTTCGGCAATTTCGGCCAATCCAACGTCAACGTGCGCTACAAGAAGGACTATTGATGCGCGCCGCCGCGCCGAGCTTGCTGTTCCTGACTCTCCTTGCCGGCTGCAAGGAGAAGGAGCCCGATTTCGATACGCAGTATGACAAAACCGCCAAGGAAATCGAAGCGCGCGCGAAAAAGCTCGATGCGAAAATGAATGAGCAGATGCAGGCGATGGACCGGGAGATGGAGGTGCGCGGCTTCGCCACGTCGGCCAGCACGGAAACGCCGACGCGCGACAACAACGGAAACTAAACCGCTCGTCGCACAAGCGCGTCAGTTCATCGCCGCAGGCTGTAGTAATGTTGTATCATTGCGTAGCGGGACCGGAGTCATTCTCCCCTCCGACGAACGGTGTTCTTTTCATGAAATTCGCGTGCCTCCTGCTTGCAGGAACCGTCCTCGCCTCCCCGCTGGCCGCTGCCGAAAAAGCGCCCGATGCGCCCACCCCTGCTGACAGCGTCGCACCGGCACCGCAGTCGTCCACCGCTACCGGCCAAGCGGGCGGCGCCACGGCTGCCAATGATGCTTATCATGACGAACCGTCTGCGGAGATCATCGTCACCGCCCCCTTCCAGCGCAATCGGCTGGACGTTCTTTCGGGCACGTCGGTGCTGACGGGTGCGGAGCTGACGCGCGAACTTCGCCCGACCATCGGCGACACCCTCGCCAAGCAGCCGGGCGTTTCGGCCACGTCCTTCGGCCCCAACGCCTCGCGCCCCGTGCTGCGCGGCTTTCAGGGTGACCGCGTTCGCATTCTGACCGACGGCATCGGCAGCTTCGATGTGTCGAACACGAGCGTCGACCATGCCGTCGTCATCAATCCGCTGACCGCAGACCGTATCGAGGTGCTGCGCGGCCCATCGGCCCTGCTGTACGGGTCCTCTGCGATCGGCGGCGTCGTGAATGTGATCGATTCGCGCATCCCGCGCCGCGTTCCGGAAGAGGCGTTCCATGCGGATGGCATCGCGACCTATGGCAGCGCAGCGGATGAGCGCTCGGTCTCGGGCGCGCTCGACGTGCCGATCGGCGGCAAATTCGTCGCGCATGCCGATGCGAGTTACACCAAGACCGGCGATCTGGAGACGGGCGGCTACATTCTGACGCCGGCCCTGCGCGCGCAGGCCGCGGCCAGCGCCGATCCGGAAATTCGGGTGCTGGCGGATCTAAAGGGCAAGCTGCCCAACAGCGCCGCCGAAACGTCCGATCTTGCCGCGGGCCTTGCCTTTATCGACGAGGGCGGTTCGATCGGGTTTTCGGTCAACCAATATGACAGCCTGTACGGCGTGCCGATCCGCTATGCGCTGCAACCGGGCGAAGATGCCGAGGCGGTGCGGCTGGACGTCAAGCAGACGCGTGCAGACCTGCGCGCCGAAGTGGATACCGGCGGGGACTTCCTGAGCCAGATCAAATTGCGCGCGGGCTTTGCGGATTATGAGCATAGCGAGATCGAGGATACCGGCGAAGTCGGCACCACCTTCTACAATCAGGGCATCGAAGCGCGCCTGGAATTCGTTCAGGCCCGGCGCGGAAGCTGGGAAGGCGCGATTGGCGGCCAGATGCTGATCCGCGACTTCAACGTGGTGGGCGAAGAGAAATTCCTGCCGCGCAATCGCACCCAGCAATATGGCCTGTTCACGCTGCAGAGCTTCGATCTCGGGCCGCTGCGCGCGGAAGCAGGTGGCCGCTACGAGCATAGCGTGCTCAACGCGTTTGCGGACGCGGACCTCGGCAATCCCTTCATCGAGCGGCGCTTCGATGCTGTCTCCGGCTCACTCGGCGCCAGCTACGGCCTTTCAGACGCTTGGCGCATCGGCCTCAGCGGCACCTATACCGAGCGCGCGCCATCCGCGGAGGAACTGTTCCCCAACGGCCCGCATGCCGGCACGCAGGCGTTCGAGATCGGCAACCCGAATTTCGAAAAGGAACGCAGCAAGGGCCTGGAAGCATCGCTGCGCGGCAAGGGCGAC
>JBELIU010000256.1:0-3873 GCA_042090735.1 Novosphingopyxis sp.
TCAGCAGGATCGGCGCGGCGGCGTTGACCCAGTAGCGGTCGAGCGAATTCAGTATGCCGCCGAGCAGCGACACCAGGCTGATCATCAGCAGATAGGGAATGGTGATCCGCGACAGCGTGACGGCGAACGCGAATTGTGCGGGCGTCGGATCGTTGAACCCGCCAGACAGCGCATAAGTGAGCGGAAAGGCGGCGATCAGGAGGATGATCGTGAAGAGCGCGACTATCGGGAACAGCACGGACAGCGTGCGCTCGGCAAAGTCGACTCCGGCAGGCTTGCCGCCGCCCTCTGCCACGCGCCGGTTGAACATCGGAATGAACGCCGCCGAAAACGCGCCCTCCGCAAAGAGTGCGCGGAACATGTTGGGCAAGCGGAAGGCGACCAGGAACGCGTCCGAGGCGAAACCGGCGCCGACATAACGGGCCTGAAGCGCGTCGCGCACGAGCGCGAGGATGCGGCTGACGAGCGTCAGGCCGCCGATGGAGCCGAGGGATTTGGCGAGGTTCACGCCCGCCTCTTTGGAAACGGTGCGGCCGGCGCCGGAGCGGCGGCCGCCACCTTCAAGCTCAGGCCTGGCCGACCGGCGCTTCGCCGCCCGGCTGACCTGCTGCCTGCTCGCGCTGCTGCAGATAGAGCTGGTTGAAGTCGATCGGCTCCAGCATCAGCGGCGGATAGCCGGCATCGCGCACGGCATCGGCAAGGATGCGGCGGGCAAAGGGGAAAATGATGCGCGGGGCTTCGGCGAAAAGGAACGGATGCGCTGCCTCTTCCGGCACGTTGCGCAGGCCGAACAGGCCGCAATAGACCAACTCGACGATGAAGCTGACGCCCTTTTCGCTGTTCGCCTGCACGTTCAGCTTCAGCGCAACTTCGTGCACTTCTTCGTTGAGCGCGTTGGACTGGATGTTGACGCTTACGTCGATCTGCGGCTGGCCGGCCCAGTTGAAACTGTCCGGAGCATTCGGGTTCTCGACCGACAGATCCTTCACATACTGGCTTAGGACGCCGACGGTGGGGCCGTTGTCGGCGCCGTTCGCCATGTTCTCGCCCGCGTTGAGGTTTTCCAGATCGATGCCTTCTTCGGCCATGATGTGCGTCCTGTTTCTTGAATGGTGCAGGCAGCCTTGTGGCCCCGGCATCGGATTGCGTGCGCGACTAGCAGTGGCGGGGGGCGAGGGCAACCGGGACCGCGCGTGGACGCCGCTCGGCGCATCTCGACGCCGCATCGCGGCGCGGGCAGGCCAATTATCGTAAAGAGATTTGAAAGCTGAACGCATCCAACCTATGTATCGGAAGTCGTACCGCTGTTCGGTTGCGGCCAAATTTGCGCTTATCGGAGGCATTGTGACGCCCGAAATCATCATCCTAGCGTTGCTGGCAGGCTTCCTTGGCCTGCGCCTCTATTCCGTGCTCGGCAAGCGCACGGGGCATGAGCAGGAGCCAATGCCGCGCCGCGTGGAAGAAGCGCCGCGCGCACCGGTTGCCGCGCCGCGCCCGAACGAGGACAAGCGGGAGGGCGCACCGCAGATCGGTGACGTTCCCGCTGCAGCCTCCGCCAGCCGCGATCTCGCTGCCATTGCCGCAGCGGACCGCGATTTCGATCCGGCTCGCTTCGTGGAAGGCGCCAAGTCCGCTTATCGCATGGTTCTGGAAGCTTTCTGGAGCGGCGACCGCGAGACGCTGAATTATCTCACGGATGAGGAAGTTGGCCGCAGCTTCATCGAAGCCATCGATGCGCGCGAAGATCGCGGCGAGACGCTAGAGCACCGGCTGGTCCGTATCGAGGAGGCCAAGATCACCGAGGCGGATTATCGCCGTCCGATCGCGCGCGTTACGCTGCAGTTCGATTCGGACATCGCTGCTTTGGTGCGCGACAAGGACGGCAATGTTATCGGCGGATCGATGACGGACGCGATCGAAGCTCACGACATCTGGACGTTCCAGCGCGATCTTACCTCGAACGATCCTAACTGGACGCTTGTCGAGACCGCGACGGTTTGACATCAGACCGGGATGACCGGTCTTTTCCATCCCTTCAAAATTGTAGCGGCGGCGGCTTCGGCCGCCGTTCTGCTGTCCGCATGCTCGGGCATCGTGCCGAGTGGCGGCATGCGCAGCGCCTCGACGGAGCGGCCGCCGCAGCTCGGCTATGAGACGCCTTCGACCAGCCCCGTTCCGGTGCCGCCCGTGCCCATGCGCGGACCCACATCGGGCGACCGGGCGGCGGTGCCTATTCCGGCAACCGCGCGGGCGCCGCTGCCCGTCGGAGCCGCGCGCGGTAACGGACTGACGGCCTCCGCTAGCGCCTTGCAGCGCGGACCTTCGATCGGATCGCTGAACCTGAATCCGGCGCGCGCGGCGTCGGCTCTGGGCGCGTTCAGGCTAAGCTGCCCCGGCCTGCAGCGCCGCACCGATCGCAGCGGTCTAACGCAAAACGGCGACTGGAGCGGACCTTGCGCGGCCGCTGCCAATGCCTCCGACCGTGATGCCGCCGCCTTCTTCGAGCGCTGGTTCACGCCGGTTCAAGTGGGCGACGGCTCCGCGTTCGCGACCGGTTATTTCGAGCCGGAGATTGCCGGATCGCGTCTGCGCCGCTCCGGTTACACCACGCCGATCTACGGGCGCCCGCGCGATCTGATCGACGTGGATCTTGGCCAGTTCAACGATGAGCTGGCGGGGAAGAAAGTTCGCGGCAAGGTCGATGGTACCAGCCTGGTGCTGTACGACGATCGCGCCGCGATCGTGAATGGATCGCTGGAGGGGCGTGCGCCGGTAATCGCTTGGGCCGCCGATCCGGTCGAACTGTTCTTCCTGCAGGTGCAAGGCTCCGGTCGGCTTCGTCTGCCCGACGGCGGCGTGATGCGCATCGGCTATGCCAGCCAGAACGGGCGCGCCTATACCGGCATCGGCAGGCTGATGAAGGACCGCGGGCTGCTCGGGCCCGGCGAAAGCTCGATGCAGGGTATCGTCTCCTGGCTCCACCGAAACCCCGAAGAGGGGCGGCGGATCATGGATGAGAACAAGAGTTATGTCTTCTTCCAGGAGCTGACCGGTGCGGGGCCGCTGGGCGCCATGGGTTATGCCGTGACGCCGCGCGTGACGGTGGCGGCGGATCCCGATTTCGTGCCGCTGGGCGCGCCGATATGGGTCTCTCTGGACCGCGCGGAGCCCAATGGCATCTGGGTGGCGCAGGACACGGGCGGTGCGATCAAGGGTGCGAACCGCTTCGACACCTTCTGGGGAGCCGGCGAAGAGGCGCGGGCGATTGCGGGCGGCATGTCGGCGCGCGGCAGTGCGCTCGTTCTCATCCCGAAGGCGTCGGCGGCGCGTCTGGGCCTTTAGATGAGCCGCCGCCCGCTCGATTCGGAAGAGCAGGCGCTTTGGGCACGCGTCATCGCGACGGTGCGGCCCATCGAAAAGCCGCGGCCCGCGCAGCCGCCGCGAACCGCGACTGCGACTGTGGCCAAGGTTGCCGTGGCCCCGACGCCTCCGCCGAAGCCGAAGGGCCGGGTGCCCGCTGCGCGTCCGTCACCGCCCCCGCCGCCGCCGCCGACAACCGCCCACCGGCTCGACGGCAGCTGGGATCGCAGGATTGCCAAGGGCCGGCTCGAGCCCGATCTGCATATCGATCTGCATGGCCGCAATCTGGCCGGAGCCTATGACCGCTTGGACGGCGCGGTGGAGCAGGCAGTGGCGATGGATTATCGCACGATCCTGCTCGTGACCGGCAAGGACCGTGGTCATGACCGGGCCAGCGGCGAGGGGCGCGGCGCGATTCGTGCGGCGGTGCGGGACTGGCTGGCGGCTTCGCGGCATGCGAGCCGTATCGCCTCGGTCCGCGGTGCCCATCCGCGCCATGGCGGCGACGGCGCG
>JBELIU010000257.1:0-3865 GCA_042090735.1 Novosphingopyxis sp.
CAGCCGGCAAGATCGGACAGCCCGCCCTCAGCGGCCGACTGGAAGCATATCCGCATGAAAAAGTGGCCGCTTTCCAGATCGGCATATTGCTGGCTGTCGAGAATGAAGCCGCCCTGCTCGGTCAGCGCGCCGGACACCGCAGCGACGATGCCCGTGCGATCCCTGCAGGTCAGCGTGAGGATCCAGCGCTCCGGCTCCACGATGCGCGCGCTTAGTACACCACCACGCCGCGGATGCTCTCACCCTTGTGCATCAGATCGAACCCCTTGTTGATTTCATCCAGCGAAAAGCGGTGCGTGATCATGGGATCGATCTCGATCTGTCCGTTCATGTACCAGTCGACGATCTTGGGCACATCGGTGCGCCCGCGCGCGCCGCCGAACGCGGTGCCGCGCCAACTGCGCCCCGTCACCAGCTGAAAGGGGCGCGTTTCGATCGTCTGGCCGGCCCCGGCCACGCCGATGATGATACTTTCACCCCAACCCTTGTGGCAGCATTCGAGCGCCTGACGCATCACATCGGTATTGCCGATGCATTCGAACGAATAGTCCGCGCCGCCGCCGGTCAGGTTCACGATCCGCTCGACAACGTCGCCGCCATCCTTGGGGTTGAGAAAGTCGGTCATGCCGAACTTGCGGCCCCATTCGGCGCGGTCGGGATTAAGATCGACGCCGACGATCTGGCTGGCCCCCGCCATCTTCGCGCCCTGAATGACGTTGAGGCCGATACCGCCCAGACCAAAGACCACGACACGGCTGCCCGGCTCCACCTTGGCGGTGTTCACCACTGCGCCGACGCCCGTGGTCACGCCGCAGCCGATGTAGCAGCTGGTATCGAACGGCGCGTCGTCCCGAATCTTCGCCACCGCAATCTCCGGCAGCACGGTGAAGTTCGAAAAGGTGGAAGTGCCCATATAATGATGGATCATCTGCCCCTTGTAGCTGAAGCGGCTTGTGCCATCGGGCATCACGCCCTTGCCCTGCGTGGCACGTACCGCTTGGCAGAGGTTCGTCTTGGGGTTGAGACAATATTCGCATTCCCGGCATTCGGCCGTGTAGAGCGGAATGACGTGATCGTCCGGTTTCACGCTGGTGACGCCGGCGCCCACTTCGCGCACGATGCCCGCGCCTTCATGGCCCAGAACGGACGGGAACAGCCCCTCCGGATCCTCGCCCGAAAGCGTAAAGGCATCGGTGTGGCACAGGCCCGTCGCCATCAGCTCGACCAGTACCTCTCCTTCCTTGGGGCCTTCCAGGTCCAGTTCGACAATCTCGAGCGGCTGTTTGGCTTCAAAGGCGACGGCGGCGCGGGTCTTCATAAACTTCGGTCTCCGGCTGATCGGGAATTATAGACTGTATCGAAGCAACCGGATGCCACGGCGGCGGTTCCATTGCAAAGGCCGCGCGCCGGGTCAGACCTTTCGTGCGGCAAACCGACCACAATCCGGAGAGCAGCCCATGACCCCGCACCGCACCCTCGGCAACACTCCCCTCGCCACGCCGCCGCTGGTTCTGGGCGGCAACGTGTTTGGCTGGACGGCGGACAAGGCAGCCAGCTTCCGGGTGCTCGATCGCTTCGTGGAACGCGGCGGCGTGATGATCGACACCGCCGATGTCTATTCCGCTTGGGTCGATGGCCATGACGGCGGCGAATCCGAAGCGGTGATCGGCGAATGGTTTGCAAAGAGCGGCAAGCGCGACGCCGTGATCCTGGCAACCAAGGTCGGCATGCTGCCGGGCGAAGGCGGCGAGAAACTGGCGCCTGCCCGCATCGCCGCGGCCTGCGATGCATCGCTGAAGCGGCTGAAGACAGACCGCATCGACGTCTACTTCGCGCACCGGGATGATGAAAATGTGGCGCAGGAAGACGTGCTCGAAGCGTTCGGAAAGCTGATCCAGGCAGGCAAGGTGCGCGTAATCGGCGCTTCCAACTTCACCGCCGATCGTTTGCAATCGGCGCGGGACATCGCGAAGCACAATAGCGGCCTGCCGAGCTACGAAGTCGTCCAGCCCGAATATAATCTGGTGGCACGCGATGATTTCGAGGGCGCGTTGCAGAACTATTGCGCGGCCGAGGATTTGGCCGTGACCCCCTATTTCGGCCTCGCATCCGGCTATCTTACCGGCAAATATCGTACGAAGGAGGATCTGGAGGGCCGGACCCGTGGCAGCCGGGTGAAGCAATTCCTCGAAGGCGATGGGCCGGGCGTGCTATCGGCAATGGACCGGATCGCCGCGGACACGGGTGCGACGCTACCGCAAATCGCGCTCGCCTGGCTCGCCTCCCAAGGTGGCATCACCGCGCCGATCGCCAGCGCGCGCAACGTGGAACAGCTGGACGATCTCATGGGCATGCTCGATCTCGAGCTGACTGAAGATCAACTCGGCAGCCTCACCAAGGCCGGCCAGCGCCAGCCTGCCTGATCTCCCTACCTGAGTCCTGGGCCACCCACTTCAAAACCACTGGCGCCCAGCGCAGCCCGATGCTAGGCCCCGCCCGCACGCACCCGTAGCTCAGCTGGATAGAGCGCTGCCCTCCGAAGGCAGAGGCCACAGGTTCGAATCCTGTCGGGTGCGCCAGCTTAAACCCTTGTTCCACAGGGGTTTTTCGCTGGCGCGGTGGCGATGAAAAGCACTGAAAGCAGCTGAAAACGCACTCTTGTAGCAATTTTGTAGCAAGAGGTGACGCATGGCGAGCTTCCTTAGGCGCGGAAAGCGATGGACCGTCCAAATCCGCCGGACTGGATTCCCTTCACAATGCAAGACCTGCGCTACCAAAGCCGAGGCGCGAGCCTAGGCAACTGCCGAAGAGGCTCGGCTAAATCGCGGCGAAGCCGTTTTCGACAAATCTGGCCTATCCAAGGTCACCCTCGGTGATGTGCTAGAACGTTATCAGCAGATCGCATCCCCCACGAAGCGAAGTGTTGAAAGCGAAAATCTGCGTATTCAACGGCTTCGGAGAGAGTCGATTTGCCGAACTAGCCCTTCAATCTTACGCCTGAGTTGTTGGCCAGATATCGTGATCGCCTACTCCATACGGTTCGCCCAGCAACCGTCCATCGCGAATTGGCGATCATATCGCACGCCCTTAATACTGCCGGGAAAGAGCGGGGCCTTAAGCTGCCTGTCAATCCCGCAAAGCAAATTCGTAAGCCGCCCGCGCTGGAGGCGCCCGAACATGAGGCTATGGCGGACCTATTTTTGCCGATCAAATAATCTCGGTTGATGCCGCTTGTCTCGTGATGCATCCGTAAAACGGACAAGCGGCTTTCCACCCCAAAACAACACCAACGCACCCCGCTGGCGGGAGCCCGTAAGCTTCAGATTTCAGTCCGCTCCGCCAGCAGCAACGCATTTTCGGCGTCAACGCCAAGGTAGCGGACGATGTTTTTAATTTTCGTATGTCCAGGCAGTATCTGGATCGCTCGTATATTGCCTCTGGCACGGTAAACCATCGCGGCTGTCGTCCGACGCAACGAATAGGTGCCATACTCAGACTTGCGCAGACCGATGGCGGTCACCCACTCGTCGACCAGGCGCGCATACTGCCGGGTGCTCAAATCGCCGTGACGATCGACGCGGCTCGGGAAAAGATATCCCTGTATTGACCCCCCACGCCGCTCTAGCCAAGCAATCAGGGTCGCCCGGACATCCGCCGTCAATTCGAGCTGGACGGGTCGGTTGGTCTTTTGTTGGATGACAATCGCGCGGTGCCGAACGTCCGCGCCAGCAAATATATCGCCAATCTTGATTTTGACCAAGTCGCAGCCACGCAGCTTGCTATCGATCGCGAGATCAAAGAGCGCCTATTCCCGCATACGCCCTTCGCGATCGAGGTGAAAGCGGATCGCCCAATTCTGTTTCTG
>JBELIU010000022.1:0-20167 GCA_042090735.1 Novosphingopyxis sp.
CATATCGTCGCCGCGCTGCGGCAGGTGGGGATGGAGGCCGAGGCGCGCATGATTGCCGCCGAAGCCGTCACCCGTGCCTGAGGCTTCGAACCGGCAGGAAGAGACAGGCGCAGACCGCCGATCGATCAACGCTTTCCTCTCCATGCTCGCGGCGGAACGCGGGCTCTCGCGCAACAGTATAGCCGCATATGAAAGCGACCTCAGGCAGACGTCGGAGCTGCTCGGCGGCGCACTGGCCGAAGCGGATGAGGATATGCTGGGAACGCTCGCAGGGGAATGGCGGGAGCTTGCCGCCTCCACGGTCGCGCGAAAATGCTCGGCATTGCGCCATTATTACGGCTTTTTGCTCGACGAGGGGCTGCGCGCCGACGATCCCTCGCCCGCCTTGCCGCGCCCGACTTTGCAGCGTCCGCTGCCGAAACTGCTGTCTCTCGAGGAGATCGATCGCCTGTTCGCTCTGGCCGAAGAGCGGGCCGGGGCACCCGGAGCACCGGGCACCTCGCTGCGCGATCTGGCGCTTCTGGAGTTACTCTACGGGTCGGGCCTGCGCGCCACCGAGCTGGTGTCGCTGCCGCACCGCGCGGTGGTGAGCGATCAACCCTTCCTGATCCTGAAGGGCAAGGGCGGCAAGGAGCGGCTCGTGCCCCTGTCCGATCGCGCGCGTCTGGTGACGGCGCGTTGGCGCGAACGGGTGGATGAAGGGCAGCCCTGGCTCTTCCCTTCCTCCGCCGGTCATATCAGCCGCATCCGCCTGTTCCAGATCGTGCGTGCTCTGGCGGGCAAAGCGGGGATCGATCCCGCGCGCGTCAGCCCCCATGTGCTGCGCCACGCCTTTGCCACGCATTTGCTGGCGGGCGGCGCGGACCTGCGGGCGCTGCAGACCATGCTCGGCCATGCCGATATTTCGACCACGCAGATTTACACCCATGTCGAGGCCAGTCGCCTTGTCGCGTTGGTGAACGAGCGCCATCCGCTCGCGCAAATGGGAAGGGTGGGATCCGAAGCGTTCTCGCCAGATTGACCCGCCGCGCGCCAGCGACTAACCGCCAGCCATGACGAGCTATCTGGAATTCGAGAAACCGATCGCAGAACTGGAGACGCGGATTGCCGCGCTCCGCGAAAGCGCCGACGGCGGCGAGATCGATATCGACGCCGAAGTCGGCCGCCTTCAGGAGAAGATCGATCGGCAGCTGCGTAGCGTCTACGGCAAGCTGACGCCTTGGCAGAAGACGATGGTCGCGCGCCATCCCCAGCGCCCGCATTTCAAGCATTATGTCGCCGGGCTGTTCGACGAGTTCGTGCCGTTGGCAGGGGACCGTGCCTTTGCCGACGATCAGGCGATCCAGGGCGGCTTTGCCCGCAAGGGAAACCGCCGCGTCGTTGTGATCGGCCATGAAAAGGGTGACGACACGCAGTCCCGCCTCAAGCACAATTTCGGCATGGGTAAGCCGGAGGGCTATCGCAAGGCGATCCGCCTGATGGACCTCGCCGACCGGTTCGGCCTGCCGGTCGTGACGCTGATCGACACTGCGGGCGCGTTCCCCGGCATCCAGGCCGAGGAACGCGGCCAGGCCGAGGCGATCGCCCGGTCCACCGAGCGCTGCCTGCGCCTTGGCGTGCCCCTGGTCGCCGCGGTAATGGGCGAGGGCGGATCGGGCGGCGCCGTCGCGCTGGCCGCCGCGGACCGCGTCTTGATGATGGAGCATGCGGTCTATTCGGTCATCTCTCCCGAAGGCTGCGCCTCGATCCTGTGGCGCACCGGCGACAAGGCCGACGAAGCCGCCGCTGCGATGCGCATAACGGCGGCCGACCTCAAGGAACTCGGCGTGGTGGACGAGGTGATCAAGGAGCCGCTCGGCGGTGCCCACCGCAACCGCGAAGAAGCGATCGAGACGATCGGCAGCTCGATCTTCGGCGCGCTCGACATGCTGGACGGCACCAAGCCGTTCGACCTTCGCGAACGCCGTCAGGAGAAATATCTGCGCATGGGAATGGTCTAGTATTAAGCCGTTTCGGCTAGGGAACGTTTTCCGCCGCCGCGCCGTTCATCCCCTCAATTACAACAGAGGAGGATACGATGCGTTTTAATCGTGGAACATTGGCGGCGGGTGTGGCCGCTTTGGCTTTGGCATCCTGCACCAGCGCGGGGTACAACGATCCGCTGACCGCCGGCGATACGTTTCAGGCCAAGCCGGTAACCCCGCAGGCCCGTCAGCAGGGCCAGCAGGCCTATGACGAGATCGTCAAGGAATTCGGCGGGCTCTACACGCAGGGCAATGAGGCGAACTACGTTCAGACGGTCGGCCGCAAGATCGCGGTGCAGTCCGGCCTCGCCAATAGCGAAAGCGCCTATACGATTTCGCTCCTCAATTCACCGGTCAACAACGCGTTCGCGACGCCCGGCGGTTATGTCTACATCACGCGTCAGCTGGTCGCGCTCGCCAATGACGAGGCTGAGATGGCCGGTGTGCTGGGCCACGAAGTCGGCCACGTAGCAGCCGACCATGCCGGCCAGCGCCAGAGCGCGCAGACCAGGGCGGGCCTTGCCGGCGTGCTGGGCCAAGTGGTCGGCGGACTCCTGGGCGATTCGAGCGGTATCCTCGGTTCACTGGGCGGGGCGATCCAGAATTACGCTCCTGCCGTCGCGCAGCTCTACACGCTCAGCTATTCTCGCGGGCAGGAAGAGCAGGCGGACGATCTGGGCATCCGGTATCTTTCGCAGGCGGGTTATGATCCGCTGGCGCTGTCTGACATGCTGGCTTCGCTGGCCATGCAGACCGTGGTGGATCAGCGCGCGGCAGGCCAGGACGGTCGCTCGACGCCGGAATGGGCCAGCACGCACCCCGATCCCGCACGTCGCGTCTCCCGTGCCGCGCAAATTGCGCAGACCTACGCGCCCGGCGGCATCCGCAACCGCGCGCAGCATCTCTCGACGATCGATGGCATCCTTTACGGTGCCGATCCCAAAAACGGCATCATCGAGGGGAACACCTTCCTGCATCCCGATCTGCGCCTCCGCTTCTCCGTGCCGCAGGGCTACGGGATGTCGAATGGTGCGCAGGCTGTGACCATCCAGGGCGGCAACGGGCAGGCGCAGTTCAGCATGGGGTCGTTCAACGGCGATCTGCAGAGTTATATCGCCAATGTGTTCCGTTCGGTTGCAGGCCAGACGCAGCTTCAGGCGGGCCAGCTTCAGCGCACCACCGTGAACGGCATCCCGGCGGCCTATCAGACCGCCCGGGCCAGCACACAGAACGGGCAGGTGGATGTCACCGTCTTCGCTTACGAATTTGCCAATAACCGCGCCTATCACTTCGTGACGCTGACCCCGGCGGGACAAAATCCGTTCGGATCGATGTTCCAGAGCGTGGCACGCCTCAGCGCGTCGGAAGCGGCGCAGATCAAGCCGCGCCGCATCGATGTGGTGACGGCGCAGAGCGGCGATACGGTGGCAAGCCTTGCACGTCGCATGGCCTATGACCGGCTTCAGACCGAGCGGTTCATGGCGCTGAACGGCCTTGGCGGAAACACCGGGCTCAAGGCGGGTCAGCAGTACAAGATCGTCGTCTACTGATTTCGCCGAGACTACAAAAACACAAAGAAAAGGGCGGCGGCACCATCGGGTGCCGCCGCCCTTTTGAATTGAACCTGCGAACGCTTACTTGGTGTTGGCGTTGCTCAGCGAGTTGTTCACCTTGTTGAAGGTGTTGGTGAGGTTACCACCAAGCGCCGACATCGCGGCGATCGCGGCAACCGCGATCAGAGCTGCGATCAGGCCATATTCGATGGCGGTCGCACCGTCTTCATTTTCAAAAATCTGATAAAAGGTTTTCACGTCTGGTCTCCTTGCATTGCGCTTCATTCACCCCGTCGAACCGCCCCTGACGGCTATGGTCCAACATCGGTCAGCCTATCGGCTAATCTCTTAGAAAAGATTAACGTCGGCTCTTACTTCCCTGCATTCACGGCTTTGTTTGAAACGGAATTCCACAAACCGGCCGTGCCACTACTCATCGCCGACAGCCCTCCGATCATCGCGATGACAACCAGCGCGGCGATCAGTCCGTATTCGACGGCCGTGGCTCCGTCCTGCTCATGCAAAATGCGCTTGATCCATTGTCTCATCGATCGCATTCCCCATTCGCCGGATATCATCACGTGCAAGTCTGCTTTTCGGCCACTTGCGTAAACAAGCGTTTAATTCGGAAGGTTAACGTGGAAAATTCCCCGACAGTCCTTCCCGTGGTGGCTGCGACATTGATTGGTGATGGAGGGCACGTCCTCCTTCAAAAACGCCCGGAAAACCGCCCACATGGCGGGCTTTGGGAATTCCCCGGCGGAAAGGTGGAGGCAGGTGAAAAGGCAGCCGACGCTTTGGCCCGCGAACTGGAGGAAGAACTCGGCATCGCGCTCGATCCGGGCGCGATAGCCCCCATTGCCTTCGCCGACGCACCGCTGGAAACGCGCAATCTGATCCTGCTGCTCTACGCCTGCACCGCGTGGGAGGGCGTGCCGCAAGCGCGCGAAGAAGGCGCGGCAATCGCTTGGTTTTCGCCCGGTGCCGTCACGGACCTCGATCTCGCGCCGGCGGACCGCCAGTTGCTACCCGCTCTGATCCGCTTTCTGGCCGCCCGGACGTAGCGCGTCGGCCAGCGATACGCGGGCACTGCCCCGGCGCGCAGGCCGGGCCTGATCGGGGGAGGGGGCCCAGCCGCTCAACGATATCAGCTCCAGCCGCTCGGAAAGCTTGCCGTCCGCCTCCACCATGCCCGCCCATGCCTGGAACAGTCGCGCGAGGCCGGCCTTGCCGATGGCAGGCCGCGCGCCCGCCAGAGCGTTGCCGGTGCCCGCCTCGCGCAGATCGTTGATCAGGCGCAGCGGATCGCCGTAGCGCAGCGTCAAACGGTCCCCATCGGCCACCGGCATCGCGAAGCCGGCGCGAGAAAGCAGATCCCCCGCCGAACGCACGTCGATCTGCGGGTGGATGTGCGCTGCGGTGCGATCCCCATCGGCCGCGATCATGCAGCGCTTCAGCGCGGGAAGGCTGCCCGCGCCGAACATCGACCCCAGGAACAGGCCGTCGGGTCTCAGCGAGCGGCGGATCTGGATGAGCGCGCCGGGCAGATCGTTCACGCTGTCGAGCGTGCCCGCCGATATGATCAGATCGAAGCTTTCCGGTTCGAACGGTAGCGCATCTTCGGTGCACAGCACCGCCCCATCCTGCGCTTCCGCCTCGCTCAGCGCGGCGCGGATAATCGCCGCGGATTGGGGGAGGGCAAGCCGTTCGGAAAAGCGCGTGATGGGGCCAAGTAGCAGGATATCGCGAAATTCGCGCGACACGGCGGAGAGCCGCTCGCCCAGATCATCCGCCATCCATTCCAGGAACAGCGAGGGCGCACCGGCGGAGCGGCCACGCAGCGCTCGGCGGCGGCGGTAGTCGAAAATATCGGGAGCGCTGGCCATGTCTTTCCCCTTGCCGCGGTGCCCCCTGCGTTACAAGCTTCGCGCCATGCAGACTGTTCCGCAACCGCTGCGCCGGGCGCTCGATTTCGTTCTGCCGCCGCGTTGTCCGGGATGCGGCTGCGTACAGGCCGATGCCGCGGCCTTTTGCCTCGATTGCTGGCACCAGCTGCAATTTCTGGCGCCGCCTTGGTGTCATTGCTGCGGCCTGCCGTTCGAGCATGAGGTGCCCGGCGAGCCGCTATGCGGAGCCTGCCTCGCTTCTCCGCCGCGTTTCGATCTGCTGCGATCCGCCGTCGCTTATGGGGGCATCGCGACCGATCTGGTGCTGAAGCTGAAATATTCGCGCGGGCTCGGTGCGGCGGGCATGATGGCGGGGCACATGGCGCGCCTGCTTCCCGACCCGCCGGACAACATGGTCGTCACGCCGGTGCCGCTGCACTGGTCCCGGCTGGCCGCGCGCACCTATAATCAGTCGGTCCTGATCGGCCGCGCGCTCGCCAAAAGGATCGATCGGCCCTTTCATCCGGATCTCATCAAACGGGAACGCCGCACCCCGCCGTTGCGCGGGCTGGGTGCGAAGGCGCGGGCCCGCGCGTTGCAGGGCGCATTTTCGATCACCGAACGGCAGCGTAGAGCGATCGAGGGACGCGCGGTGCTGATCGTCGACGATGTGCACACCAGCGGGGCCACCAGCGCGGCCTGCGCATCGCTTCTGAAGCGCAGGGGCGCCAGCTGGGTTGGCGTGGCAACCTGGGCGCGCGTCCTCTGAACGAATTTTCTGCATCTCCGCGCGAAGTCTGCTAGGATCGAAGCCATGAAAAGCGTTGAAATCTACACCAAGTTCACCTGCGGCTACTGCCACCGCGCCAAGGCGCTCCTGAAGGACAAGGGCGTGCCGTTCGAGGAGCATGACATCACCATGGGCGGGCCGGACCGCGAGGAGATGATCCAGCGCGCGGGCGGCCGCAGCACGGTGCCGCAGATCTTTATCGGCGGCGACCATATCGGGGGCAGCGACGATCTCGCCGCGCTGGAACGTGAGGGCAAGCTCGACGCGCTTCTGGAGGATTGATGCGCCTCGCTTTGTTCCAGATGACGAGCGGCATTGCCGCCGCCGACAATGCGCGCGCCATCGCCGCCGCGATGGACGAGGCGGCCGCGGGCGGCGCGAAGGCGCTGTTGACGCCGGAAATGGCGCTCCTGCTTGACCGCGACCGGCAGCGAGCGGCGGTTCGTGCCGAGGAGGCTTATCCGGAAATCGCCATGTTGTGCGAAAAAGCCCGTTCGCTCGGGATATGGCTGCATCTCGGCCTGCCGGTGGCAGAGGGCGAAAAACGCCGCAATCGCACACTGGTGATCGCGCCCGATGGAACCATCGCGGCGCGATATGACAAGATTCACCTGTTCGATGTCGACCTTGCGACAGGCGAGAGCTGGCGTGAGTCCCGCGTGTATGAAAGCGGCGAGGGGCCGGTTCTGGCTCAGATGGAAGACGTGCCGACGGGGCTGTCGATCTGCTACGATATTCGCTTTCCCGCGCTGTACCGCGCGCTTGCCGAGGCCGGGGCGCGGCTGCTCACCATTCCGGCGGCCTTCACGGTACCGACCGGAGGGGCGCATTGGCATATCCTTGCCCGCGCCCGCGCGATCGAGACCGGCTGCTTCGTCGCGGCTCCGGCACAGGTTTCCAGCCACGAAGACGGCCGCGAAACATTCGGTCACAGCCTGGTGGTCGATCCATGGGGCAAAGTGCTGCTCGACATGGAAAATACGTCTGGCGTCGGCTTCGCGGATATCGATCTTGCCGCGGTAGATCGTGCCCGCGCGCAGGTGCCGGCCCTTACAAACGCGCGCGCCATCGGCGAAGTTCATGGCAGCGCGCAGACGAATTGACCCCCCGCACGCCCGCCCGTAAAAGACCGGCGGCGCGCCCGTAGCTCAGTCGGATAGAGCATCAGATTCCTAATCTGGGGGCCACAGGTTCGAATCCTGTCGGGCGCACCATTTCCGTTCGATGCTGCGAACTTTGGATACGGGGGCGCCGAAATCCGCGGCAACGGCGTTCTCGAGAGCGCGCACCTTACCGGAGATGCGTATCTCCTGGCTTCCGACTTCGACCCGTCCCACCAATGCGTTTACGTAGAAGCGACGCATCGCCGGGTCTGCATCGCTAAGGCGCTCCTTCATGAGGAGGGTGAAACGCTCGATGACTTTCGGCGTGATTTTGCGAATGCTACCGGCGAGTTGACGCTCGGTCATGGCGATGTCGGCTTTCACCTGAGCCAACTGTTGCTTCTGTTGATGCAGTTTTTTCGAAAAAAGCTCGTCGCTCTGAGACATGTGACCGTCAATGATGAGATCGAGCAGCCGGTCGATTCCTGCTTCCAAGTCCGTCTTGCGGGTGCGTAGTTGGCGCAGCTCTTCGCGCCGGTTCGTCACTGCTTTTTCCGACATGTCGAGCCAATCGGCCAGAAGGTGTTCCAGGCGGCTCGACGTAAGCAGACGCTTCTTGAGTGCGTTCATGACGACATCGTCTAACTGGTCGCGCGGAATACGGCGCCCGGTGCAGGCGGTCCGCCCGGAGCGCATCCTGTTGGAGCATGAATAATATCGATATGCTCCTGACTTGCCGGTTGCGGCAACCATGCCGCCGCCGCAGCCGTCTCCACCGCACCCACATACGGCAACGCCGATGAGCAGGTTGTTGGTGGTCGTTACTCGTGCGGGCGTATTGACAACGCGACTGGCGCTCAGCTTCATCTGCGCCGCGGCGAAATCATCCTCGTTGATGATTGCTGGCACGGGGATCGGCACCCACTCGCACTCTGGCCGCAGTTCGCGGCTCTTGGAGTCCCGCTTATTATACATTGCCACGCCGACATAAGCGGTGTTCCGCAGCACGGCCTGGACGTTGGAGACGTGGAACTTGCGACCGCGATACTTGAAGCCGTTTTCGTTCAGCCAAGCAGCAACGCGGGTAATTCCGAGCGGCGTTCCTCTTTTCGGACCGACGAGGTAGAGATCGAAGACCTTGCGCACGACCGGCGCTTCCTCATCCTTGATCTGCAGCTTCTTCTTGCTCTTGCCCCCAATTCGATCGGCTTCGTAGGTATTGTAACCGAGAGGTGGGGTCTGTCCGTTCCAGAACCCCAGGGCCGCATTCTTTATCATCGTGCGACGCACGTGTTTGGCAGTCTCTTTCGAATGATACTCGTCGAAAAGCGCGAGAATACCGACTGCGAGTTCGGATGCGGGATCATCTCCGAACGGCTGCGTGATGCTGACGATTTTAACTCTCACGAGCTTCAGGCGGGCCCGGTAGACCATGAAATGTTCAGCGTTCCGGAAGAGCCGTGAGAGGGAATGCACCAGAATGACGTCGTAGGGTCGATCGTCGCTCGTCGCGCGGTGCATCATTTGCTGGAACTGCGGACGGTCGTCGTCCATCGCGCTCGCGCCCGGTTCGACAAACTGATCAACCACCACCGCGCCGTTCTGATCACACCACTGCTGTGCTCGTTCGAACTGATCGGCAAGCGACAGCTCGTTGTCCGCCTGGCGCGAGGTCGATACGCGCGTATAAATGCAAACGCGTATGGGGGAGTAGTGAGCCATCGTTAGTGTTCCTCGTCGAACAGAGCCGCCAATTCCGATCCTATCAGATTATCGAGAAAACGGACCTCGTTCTCAATTACCGGAATATGCGGCGGGAGCCAACGAACGACTACGCGCGGGGACGTATCCGATCTCGGCGCATAAGTTTCGTTCTTCTCTGGTCGTGCCGCCATACACCCGAACTAGGCTGGCGAGAAAAGACGAAGTGCATTCTACCCCCAAATGGCCATACGAAAGTCCGCAGCTTTCGATTGGGGTGGGCCAAGCCAGTATCCTGTGCGCAGGAAGGATGCGAGATTACCCATCAGATCACTTCTGCGGTGTCTTCTCGGCATCCTAGCATCGGTCTATCATTCAGGTTCTGAAGGGTGGCGGAAATTGGGCCGCTTGCGGTCAGTCCGCTTTTGATTTCCAAATGGCATCAGCGGAAGCTGGAACCGCTCTGACTACCACCTCGTTTGCCGAACATACAACCGTCAAGCTGCCGGTCGTCAGCCTGCAATTTTTTCAGGTGTTCTACGACGAGCCGTTGAACCGAAAACCGCTCTGGACCGTTTAGTTAACGAAGGGTCCTCACAATGTGCCATGTGCTGATAATTGAAGACGAATATCTCATTGCCGATTTCATGGCCTGGATGGCCGAAACAAACGGTGCAGATACTACGAGCATCGCCGGTTCCGAAGCCGCGGCGGTGGCCTCCGCGATGAGCCAAGTCCCCGATTTGATCTTATCGGATGTAAATCTGGCGAGCGGCGGAAGAGGACCCAAAGCCGTCGAGCGTATTCGTGCTACGCTTGGCGATATTCCGGTAATTTTCGTGACTGCCACTCCAGAAGAATGCACTCCCTGTGAGTATGCCAAGGCGATCTTGGACAAGCCGGTGCAACCCGAGCGACTGGTCGCAGCAATGCGCGCGATAGGTAGCTAAAGCTTACTGCTCCTGATCGAACTCAAGCGTTTCGCGCGGACATTCGAAGCGAGCGCTAAAGCCGTCTTCGCCATACTCCAGTTTGACCTCACGGGTTCCGGCAATACCCATCGCGATAAGCTTTGAGCCAAACCCCTTGCTATTCGGCTTCGCAGCAGGTGGCCCGCCCGCCTCCTTCCAGCTCATGCAGAACGTTTCCTCGCGCAATTCCCAACTAAGGAACACCTTCCCGTCCGGAACCGACAACGCTCCATATTTAACGGCGTTCGTCGCCAATTCGTGCAGTAGCATCGAAAGCGAGAGGGCAGCACGAGAACCAATCACGAGATCCGGTCCGTCAAATACGAAGCGGCTCTCATCTCCTTCAAACCGCAGGACACGATCGAGAAGTTCGTCGAGCGCAGTCGAAGACCAACTTGTCTGCACCAAAATTTCGTGCGCGCGGCTGAGCGCTGCCAAGCGGCTTTGCAAAGCATCGATGACTTTTTGATCAATGCCCCTCAAGGTTTGGAACGCAATTGCCTGCACGACAGCAAAAGTGTTTTTCACGCGGTGCGACAGCTCCTGCATCAGCAGCTGCCGCTGTTCTTCCGTGACCTTGCGAGCGGTAATGTCCACTGCCGTTCCAGAAAACCGTAGCGGTTGGCCTTCGGCTGAATAGAGCATCCGGCCCTTGCACTCGACCCAACGCAAGGGAAGGCCTGGAATGTCCAATCGGTATTCGACGAGAAAATCGGCGCCAGCGTCGAACACCGCGCGGATATCTCGGCGCAGCATCTCCAGATCTTCTTCGACAACGTAACGCTGGTATTCTTCTTCAGTGAGACCTGCCTTCGTCTTATCGATGTCGAGGCCGTAAAGGCGTGCGAAATGCGCATCACCATGCAGCAGGTCGCTATCGACCATCCAGTCCCACAACCCGACAGCGCCCGACGAGGCCAGCGCCATTTCCAGTCGCTCTTCCGCCACACGCTCCGGGGTTCGATCGCGAAGCATCTTCACGTAACCTTCAAGCTTTCCGCTTGGCTGTCGTAATGGCATCATTTCTCCGCTAGCCCAGAAACGCTCTCCATTTTTCCGCAGGTGCCAACGTTCGTCCATTCCGCGCCCCTTAGTGCGCGCGGCTTGCATCTCTTTATCGCTGATATCGGATTCGCGGTCTTCCGGCGTGAAGAACGCATCTACATCACGACCGATCATTTCGTTAGCGTTCCAGCCAAGGATGCGCTGCGCTCCTTCGCTCCAGTCGGTGACCTTTCCGTCGATATCCATCACGATGATGGCGTAATCGATCGCACTGTCGAACACCGTCCTGGCACGACTGCGTTCGCTTTCGATGTCGAGCATCGCCACGACTTGGCGCGCCAAGGCTTTTAGACCAGCCTGTTGTTCGGCGCGCAGTCCTTCTGGCCGCGGTTTGTAATCCATGACGCAGAGTGTGCCCAGCGGTGCACCTGTCTGATCCGCGAGCATCATGCCCGCGTAAAAGCGTAGCGAAGGCTCGGCCTTGACGAGTTTGTGATCGCTGGTCCTGCTATCTTCAAGCAGATCCGGGATGACCAGAAGGCCGCCGCTCTCAACAGTGTGACGGCAGATAAGGTCATTAAGAGGCGCCGTTTCGGCATGGATGCCGAGCGTTGCACGAGGCACCTGGTCTGTGTTTTCCAGAACGCCTACGAGCGCAGCAGGCGCCTCGCAGATCTGCGCGGCGAGGAGTGCCAAGTCGTTCAGCTGCGGATCCGTCGTGATCGCATCGGCCGGATCCGAACGCAAATTCATCTCGGAACTGTCTTCCGCCACAGGCATGCCCCAACTTTTCTTCGCAGTTTATAGCGGTCGAATATTAGACGAAACGTGCCGAGAAAATAGCGTCATGTCGAATCTCGGACCGGCAACCTGATCATTCGGGGGTCATAAACGACAGCCAGGACGGATCGGCGCGCTTCCAAGGCTGAACGCCCGCAGCCTCAACCAGAGCCTCGAAGTCAAGAATGTGCAGTTCGCGGTTGCGGATCGACACGATATTTCTTTCGCGTGCCTGCTTAAGCACCGCATTCACATGCACCGCGCTGATACCGATGAGGTCGCCAATCTCGATTTGGGTAAGGGCCAAGGGAAAGGTCATAGGCGCTTCGTCCGATCCCTGGCCCAAACGTTCATGCAAGCGCAGGACGAAGGCCGCGAACCGCGAGGCGGCGGAAGCGCGACCCATGAGCGCGATCCGCTCCATCGCCAGCATGCGTTCTTCCTGCGAGACCAGGAACAGGATTGTCGCCAGCCGCGGCATACCGGTGAACATTTCGGCGAAATTGGCCGCCGGGATGTCGCACACAGTGACTTTGTTCAACGCAATCAGCGTGTCGATCGGCTCTGCCACCGAAAGTGAGGGAAGCCCCAGCAGATCGCCTGGCAGCGAAACCGAGGTCAATTGGCGCGAGCCGTCCGGAAACGTGATCGCGCTCGCCGCCCAGCCCTTGAGCAAGAGAAACAGCGAAGCGCCGCCCTTCCCAGTCTTGCGGATCGAATCTCCCCGCTCGACCAAGCGGCGCGGCAGCGCCATATTGCCGAGTTCGGTCTTTTCATCGCCGCTCAACAACCCGAACGCCTTAAGGCGTTCGATCGCCTGATTGTCATACTGGGCTATTTACTCTGCGAACTGCTAGCGCCCTTCTCGGCGTCTTCCCCCGTCGACATTCAGACCCCTGAATCTGATTTACGTGAAGTAGGGATAACAGGTGGTTTGCGCGACCACCAACAGCTAATTCGCGCCTATTATCGGCTCTATGCAAATGATCCAACACTAGCGTTCGCACTCCCGCGATAATTTGCGGGTTCGAACGGGCGAACAAATCATTCGATTTGAAAAGATCTTGGATCCTAGGCCGGCACCGCGGAGATTAGACATATGGCGGCAAAGTGGTTTGCCTGAAACAACGGCAGCTTAAGGGCGAAAGCCGCGACCACTCAAATGACCGGGATGAGGGCGCTTTGCTGACCGGCAAAAGCTGGGCCGTTTGCGGTCAGTCTGCTTTTAAGCGAGAACTGCATCAATGCCGACATTGGTCCGGTGGGTCGAAGCATATCTGACCGCTGGCTCGACCCTTTGAAAGCGGTAGCCTTGAGACTGCTGCTAAATGTCCGGCAAACTTTGTACCGCGAACCCCCATCCAGCGAGCGATTTCGATGCACTGCGGCCAATCAGTTTGTTGGCATCAGCTATGCCGAAAGGCTTGGCATTCTCCGTTGCTTTGAGCTCGTTCCAAGTGATCGGTACGGCGACTGGTGCTCCGCTATCCGCAAATAAAAACGTGCTATCCTCGTCGTGAATTCACGTCATGATGCGGCTATGACGGGGATCTCAATTATCCGATCCTGCCGTTAGTTCAAGGTTTTGTATCAAGCGAATGCACTCACTTCGAACCTTGCAAAAGGTTTCGACGAATATCCTCCGGTCGCCCGTTATCGGTGACAGCGATAAAATTTGAATCGGAAATCGCTCTTCGGATTGCGTCGGGTGCGCAATGTCCGAACCAATGCGTGGAGGGTCCAGCGATCTAAGCGCGTATTCAGGTACTGCAGATGGGTATGTGAGGGTGAACATCTCACAATTCTGTTCATTCGAACACGATACCGATCCCGATTCCTGTCCTGCTGTCATCCTCAAAATATAGGAGTTACCAGCGATCTGATAGCCGCTCCCACCGTGGCCGACAATCTTTGTGACGACCGCTCCCTCAGGATATCGAAAGCTAAAGTCAAACGAACTGTCTTTTGAGGCTAAAGTAACGAAACCAACGTCCCGTCGTACTTCTAGGTTCGGTTGAGAGCTTTGTCGCGGAGACATGCTCGGCGCAGTAGCGCACGAGGCCAACATACAACACAATGTTAACAATGAGCCCACTCTATTAATCATACAACCACCTAAGGCTACGTTTGTCGGCTTCAGACAGAGTGCTCGGCCATGCGCCGTTGTATGCATAGCCATACATGATGTCTCTGGTTGTCTGGGTAGTGAGTTTATGCCCCAAACCTTGGGTATGGCCTAACTCGTGCGCCGTTAACCCTCGAATATCCTTCATATTGCTAGGTGTGGTACTGGTGCCGCAATAGCCAGCGCTAAAGGTTGCTGGGCTGATAACCACATCGCCATCCAGTCTGAAAAACCGCTTTCGTTCGCCAACACCTGTTTCATTCCAGGCTCCCCAATCGAATGAAGTTTCTGCAGCGGCGTCTACCGACCCTGCCATGCTTCCCATCGCGACTTCGGCTGTGTCCGTGCGGTTCGCAGACGTTGCTACTTGGCGACCATTCGAAGGTGTTCGAGATGGCGAATACTGGGATGTGTAGCCCGACCAGGTGAAGGTGTACGCCATACATCACGCTGATTGCCTCGAACGACTTCAACAGGGCTTGATCAATCGTGCCGAGGCGATTGTTGCATTCGGCGCAGGTGGTGTCGCGAAGTTCCAGATCGGGCGGACAGCCGAGCGCCTCGGGAATCCCGTGCTCAAGCGAAAGCTTCGGAAAATCGTTGAGGCACCAGATGCAAATCACTCGCTCAGTTATATGCTCTTTTCCCGGCGAGCAAGATAGAGGGGGATTTCGCTCAATGCCCGAAAGCGACCGGGCCGGTTTTTATCAGCCCTGCGCCGAATTGGGTCTGACCGAATGACAACTTTCAGGCACGATCTGCGTCAATCCGAGTGTCCGAGATGAGAGCGCAGAGCTGACGGTGTCACAGCCGAATAAAGGCTGTCCCACCGCCGTAGATAATCGTCCGAACACCACGAGATACCTCAAGCGTCGCGGGGTAGGATGCACCACCCTGAGTAGGGCGGTCCTAAATGAAGGAAGGAAGAGGGGGGTGGTGCGCAACAAAGGGTTTTTCTGCCGAGAAACCCAAATGCGCCCACCCCCTCGAAAATGGATCAGAAAGCCGAGCCTCGCTGTGCAACTGTCGATACGTCAGGTCAGGAGTGGATCGCCCGAGTTGCGGGCCGCAGCTGCAGCTGCTCGTAGCGCCCAGAACCTGAAGACGCGAAAAGCAAACGAACGTGAAGAGAGTATCGCTGAAAGCGCCCGCCGGCGACGTAAGCGGATTTCGGATCGCGAGGCGGAGGCCTTCATGCGCCGTCGGGTGCGGGTGCGTGCCGCACCAGAAGATCGATCCCGCGGGTCAAACTGCACACCGCGAAGGCTAACAAACAGGAGCATCAAGGAAGTTTACGTGGGGAGCTGGGGGACCAGTTCCCGACGCGGTGCCGACGGAATGTCCTCGATCCATTTTGAGTTCGTGCCGCGCGGCTTTGCGTCGAAGAAAGGCCGCTCTTGGCGGGCCGGGGAAGCCGAGCGCGCGAGCCTTTATATGACAGCCCATGATAGCTTGGAGGATGGCGAGCTCGGATGGCACAGCAGCGTCGCGAATGATCGCAACGAATTGCGGACATTCTGGCGGGCGCTCGAAGCTCTAGAGAGGCATGATCGCGCTAATGCCAACGTCTACATCACCGAGGTCATTGAACTTCCATGCGAGGCATCCCCGCGCCTTCGTAGGCAGATAGTGAAGCGGATCGGCGCGCGCCTTGAGAGTAAGGGCCTGGCCTACGTTGCTGCGATCCACAAACCCGACCGAGGCGGTGACCAGCGCAACTTTCACCTGCATCTGATGTATAGTCTGCGCCCCTCTGAGCGGATCGCCCCCTACGAATGGGAATTCGGGATTAGTAAGGTCGGGGATATAAACACCAAGGACGGCATCAGAGAGCGGCGGCGCTGTGCGGTTCGCGACGTGAATGCGACCCTGCACGCTGCACATGTAGACAAGCGTTATACCGCCTTGTCGAATGGTGCACGTGGGCTTGAGCCTTCGACGCAAACGAAGGTCGGCCAGAAGAAGACTTGGGCGAACCGGCGCCTTCTCGCTGCCGAACAGAAGGTCGAAGAAATCCACCGCTTACTCGCAATGGCGGCGGACCTTCGTGCGACCGTCGAACGGGTTCAACAGGCAGTGGAAAAAGCGAAGCTGCGCGTTGTTACCGAACTCCACAGGAAAGCGCGTGAGATTGCCGAACGCGAAGGACAGCGCGCTACAGTTCTGTCCGAAATGGCGATGAAAGTCGACCAGGCCAAACTGGTTTTCCAAATGCGGGAGAATAACGCGCGGGTTTCCGCCGCCTTCGAAGAACTGTTTGCGGAAACGATGCCGGTCGCTCCCATCGCCGAAATCCCGCGCAATTCGGAATCCACGAACGCGCGCACTGTTAGCAACGTCTCTCCCAAACCGACGCAAAGGTCGCCATTGCCTTTGAACGAGGCTATTCCGGCAACCGTCCAGCCAATGGCTTCCCGGGATATCGAGAGCGAAAACACGGACCTCAGAACCGAGCCGACGAACCGAGAGCAAGCGGTGGACTTTCGTGCTCAACCTGAAAAAATAGACGAGGGACTTCGCTCGGAATCCGTTCAAGGAGGAGACCAGACGCCCGAACGCCATCCGCCAGCGAGCTTCGCTCCAAGGCTGGAAGCCCTCGTTCGTAAAAGTGATGATGTCCTGTCCGAGCAGGATGTTTTGCGGTCAGCATCGAAGGCTGCGACCGTCACCGCGGCAGCCGGGAAAGAAAAGCGGTCGGTCCTGGCTGGCGAAGGTTCCGGCCTTCCGAGGACCAGCGTTCTCAAAGATGATGCATTGTCGCACGACCAACCAAAGGTCCCCGACACAAACGTCGGGAAAGACGAGCCCTCATTCACTACGGAAGCGAAAACAATCTGCGATACCAAATCACCTTCACGGCACAGTGAATACGAGACGATCTCAGCAAAACCGGTGACGAGAGAGCAGCTAACCGAAATTGTGCGCCATAAGTCGGAGACTCATGCCAGGGCGGGGCGGAAAAATAGCTTGGCCGTCGAACTTGCGCGGCAGGCTATAGCAAAACGGGGGGCCGCAGTCTCAGACGATAAAAAGAAGCAGATTGCCCAATCTGCAGACCATCGGTCGCTGAAGGAGGCGAACAAGTCCGGTTCGGCATTGGCCACAACTCCAGATAAGACCACCGCTCAGCCTACGCGAGCTTTTCAAACAAGTGGCGAACTGAAGGGGCTGCACAGCGCTGAGACTGCATCTGACAAGGGGTCGCCTGATCGAAGGCCCGCCGTCGAGCCAACTGAACTTTCGCAAAGGGAGGCTAAAGCCGCACCTTTTGCGAAAGGCGCGCCTCCGGAGCGGGGTATGGGCAAAGGGCCAATCGTGCCGTCAGAGGAGGATTGGCAAATCTCTAAGAAGGGGCAGGAACGCTAGCGTTTGGAAACGATCGCTTCCTAGCACCGGTGCGGGAGCGCTGATCTAGTATCGTTAGAAGAGGCTCGGCTAATCGCTCGGCGTCAGTGCCTGTTATCAAACGGTTTGCGGCATCGTAGGCCCAAAATGACGAGACAAAAGAAAGGTAAGAATGGCGACCGCAATTGTCGCGGTCGGGATAGCTGAAGCGGAGAAAGCGAAGCTGGCTAGAAGATGAAAATCGGAGTCAGCCTGATCTGGTCAACAATGGCCGGTGACCCTCCAGTGAAAGCTAATATTATATGTCTGAACAGACCTCACGGCCTTTACCGCCATGCGAACGGCTGCTCGCAATTCCTTTGATGGAGCTGACCGCCTCCACAGTGGCCACATGGAATCTACCCGGCCTTCCAAACGGGACGCTCGATGTTCCCGAATGCCGCCTCGTAATGTCCGGCACCGCCGACGCTGAGCGTAGAGATCTTGCCATGCTGAAGACGGCGGTCGATCAGGACCGCGATGTCCTGCTGCTTAGGTTGTTGGCTGGCGACCGCCCCTGCGAAGCTGACATCGTGCTCTCGTCTCCCGTGGAGCCGATGCTTATGACGCACATGCTTCCTTGCCGGTTCGATCAATCCCTCTGGCTCGTTCCGCAACGGGGTGGTCATTATGTGTCCGTCGGAGAGAACGGCCTTGAGGTTCACTGGCAAGCCCCGACATCGGAAGCTGAGCTCGTGAGGGGATGTCAGCGCGCGGATGCCGAAATCGCTCGCTTCCTCAAAGGGGTGTCGTTCTGATGGCCGCCAAGAAACGCAGCCCGCAAGCGAAAACGGCCAAACCGCGGCAGAAGGTCAGTGAGCAAAACCCTTTGACCTGGTTGTATACGAATCCACAGGGGTCTTCTGATGGTTTCACCTTCGGTGTTCTGCGCAAAACATTTCGAGGGCGAGAGAATTCCGCGCATGAGTTCGGCTGGAGAAAGTGCCATGTCGGCACCCATATCGACGTCAGCGATAGATCGGTCTGGTCGCCAAATGTCGAGAAGGTAGAGGTCGTTCTTCCGGCCAAAGCGGACGACCTGCTGAGTGATCCGGACGTCCTTCTTCGGCAGGCCGATGAATTCGTGTCCCCCACCGAAGCAGGTCTCCTGACCTACGTCACCCTGCCTTTGGGAGATATGGACCGCCTTCATACGGCTTGGGAGCGAGCACGGTCTTACGCCGTATCATTAGCCAGCTCCCGCAAAGTCGCTTCGGTGGTCGTTTTACATAGCCCTGGAGCGATTGGCGCCCCGTATCCGTTGCATGCTCATCTTTGCATCGTGCCAAAAGTGCTTACGGGCCTTGGCCTCGCCCATGGGGCGTATGATCAGGAGCTGCTCCACGACGCAGGCCAGGATATCCTTCGCGAATTATGGGAGGATCACCTCGATAAGTGCCCGTGAGGTGCCACGATTGGACAAGGATGATTTGCCTAATCGCAATCTACATGCACTGGGTGCCTTGGAAATCAGCGCTGAACTTCGGCGTGCGTAGAGCTCGAACTCCTGAGCAGGGGCGGCAGAGATGCGGTGCAGGCTCTGAAAAAGGCATGTGACGACGTTCGTTCGCAGGCCGTCGCACCAGACAGCAGTAATTCTGAAACCCGATGGTGCAGCGGAGGGCACAACTGATCAGATATCCCGCAGGACGTCCGGCCTGCGGGATATCGTCTGTCCGGCAGAAAGATTTTGGAGGTGGAAATGTCCCCGGATCGGGGGATGAAATTCAAGGAAGATTACGATGAACTTCGAAGCCGAGAACCAGATCATGGCCCGGTATCTTGCCGCCATTCACCAGATGTTGCTGAAAGGCAAAGCGCTGAAGCCAGGACTTTCGCTGGTCGCAGGAGATCGACGCACTCCGGACAATCCCTTGCAGGTGGCAATGGCTGCAAAAGACAGCGACGAGGACATCGTATATCTCGGGTTTGAAAGGATCGATGACGAATATCGGTTCGTCGAATTGACCGTTTATGCGCCTCGTGACGGCGCTACTCACATTATCTCAGGCTGCCGCCTCTATGTTAGTGGGGGGAATGGCCGGGCTTTGGTGCTTCCGCCGATCGGTAGGAAAGGCAGCTTCCGGGCAAAAGCTAATGAAATCGTGCATTTACGCCGAGTGCCATCGGACCGAGATCAAGGGATACAGCGTGCGGAAGAGCGGTTGCAGGCGTTGCTAAATAGTGCCTCACGAACATCGAGCGTAAGCTAGGCGATCGCGTCACGACAAGGGGGGGAGGCCGCAACGGTCTGTCGGGGCGGCCTCCTTGAAACCATTATGGCTGCTTTGCGCTCTCAAGTTCGGCCATTAGCATGGTCCGCCTCGCGACTTGAAAGCTGCCGCTTGCTCAACACGCCGCTGTGGCAATACTGCTTGGGCTCACAAAACGGCCCTGCCCTCGCCAATGGACCTCCACAAGCGCTCGTTGCGTATGGCTTTGTCATGCCGTTCCAAAGTCATTCTGTATTCGCTAGACGCGCATCGTATGACCCGAGCCGACTTCCAGCGCCTGATCGACGACAAGACCAAACCGATAGGGTCATTGGGGAGGCTCGAAAGCCTTGCAGTTGAGGCCGCTGCGATCCTTGGCGACATGACTGCGTCGAATGCTTCGGCATCGTTGACCATTTTCGCAGCCGATCATGGGATTGCCGCACAGCGCGTGTCCGCGTTCCCGCAGGAGGTTACCGGCCAAATGGTCGCCAACTTTCTTGCCGGCGGAGCCGCTGCAAATGTTATCGCGGCGCAATTCGACATACCAATGACCGTCGTTGACTGCGGAATCGCGCATCCGCCGCGCCGACGCGATGAGCTTATCGATCTGTCATTAGGAGGGGGAACGG
>JBELIU010000023.1:0-20097 GCA_042090735.1 Novosphingopyxis sp.
AGCGCGGACGGCGACGGGCGCTTTCTGCTCAACCAGGCCGAAACGCTTTACAACAGCCGGATCGACGAGCCGCTCGAGCCCGGTGCGATGGCCGCTCTGCTCCACCGCCGCGTGCCCGTGTACGACAAGAACCGGGAGGGGCATTACAACCTCATCTCCGCGCTCCACAAATCGATGCGCGGCAGCGATCCTCAGGCCTCGCTTTATTATCTCGCGCGGATGCTAGTGGCGGGCGAGGAGCCGCTTTACGTGCTCCGCCGTATCACCCGCTTTGCCAGCGAGGACATCGGCCTCGCCGATCCGCAGGCACTGGTCCAGTGCCTCGCCGCCAAGGACGCCTATGAGTTTCTGGGCTCTCCCGAAGGCGAGCTGGCGATTGCGCAGGCCTGCCTCTATTGCGCCACCGCCGCAAAATCGAACGCGGCCTACAAGGCGCAGAAGGCTGCGTGGCGATCGGCCAAGCAAACCGGATCGCTTATGCCGCCGATGAACATCGTCAACGCGCCCACCAAGATGATGAAGGAACTCGGCTATGGCAAAGGCTATGCCTATGATCATGATGCCGAGGGCGGCTTTTCCGGCGCGAATTACTGGCCTGAAGAGATGGAAGCCGAGACCTTCTATACACCAACGGACCGCGGGTTCGAACGCAAGGTGACCGAGCGCATGGCCTATTGGGAGAGGATGAGGAATGAGCGCGAGAATTCTTGAAACCGCAGCGCTTCCGACAATCACGCTCGCTGCTGCGCTGCTGCTGGCGGGCGCCGCTGAGGCCCAGCAATCCGACAATGCGCGCTATGATCGCGCGATGGCGGCCGGATACAAGGCGCAGTTCCTGTGCTCCGGCCTCTGGAACGGCGGCAAGACGGTGGAGCAGATCGAAGCCGACGAACTGACCGGGATTTACGAACGTATCGCGGACATCGTCCCCACCCTTCCCGCCGAGGTCGACGCGACACGCCATCAGGTGCGCGTGGCTTTTGACACCGATATGCCGCCGCGCACCGCGCAGTGGCGCGAGGGACTGGGCTGCGCCGGCATGCCGATCGGCGCCGATCCAGCCGATGGCGATGCGCTGCCGCATTTTGCAGGTGATCTGGCGCCCTATCGGATCGATAAGGGCGCCTGGCCGATGGGCGATGCGCAAGCTGCCAGTCCGGATGCATCGGTGCAGGCCGTTGCCGCCCGCGCGCTGGCTGGAGGTTTCGGCGGTGCCAGCAGTGCGGCGCTTGTCCTCCACAAGGGAAAGATCGTGGCCGAGGGATACAAGCCCGGTTTCGATGCGCACACTTCACAGCGGACATGGTCCGTCGCAAAGTCGATCGCGGGCACGCTGATCGGCCATGCCGTACAGGAAGGCGTTGTCGATCCCGCAGCCGCCGCCGCGCTGTCGGAGTGGCGCGACCCCGCCGATCCGCGCGGCGCCATCACGCTCGACAATCTCATGCGTATGGCGAGCGGGCTCTATAGCGATACGGCGGGCAACCGAACCGATCCGGTCTATATGGGCGGCACCGCGGCCTTTCCGCGCGCCGCACACTGGCCGCTGCTCCACGCGGCGGGCACGCGCTTCCGCTACGCCAATAACGATATTCTGAACGCCTGGAGGGCCGTCCAGGAGCGGCTGCCCGAGGAGCGCCGCCTTGGCTATCCCCTCGCCTTCTTCCGAAAGCTGGGCATGACACGCACGGTGGCCGAGACCGATTGGCGCGGCAATTTCATCCTCTCGAGCCAGGTCTGGACGACATCGCGCGATCTCGCGCGGCTGGGCCAGCTCTATCTGAACGATGGGATGTGGAATGGGGAGCGGCTGCTTCCCGCCAATTGGCGCGCCTTCGTGAGCACGCCCAGCGGCCCGCAGCCCGAAGGCGATTTCGGTTATGGCGCCACCTTCTGGTTGATGAACCACAGCGACGGTGTGCCGCCGGATGCCTTTGCAGCGATGGGCAATCGCGGGCAATATCTCGTCATCATCCCCTCGCGCGACATGGTGATCGTGCGGCGCGGCTATGACACCACCGAAAATCGCTTCGATATCGCCGCCTTCACCGCCGCCGTCCTGGCCTCCACGGCGCGCTAGAAGGCCCGCTTGCGCCGCTTCGCCGCCACCGCCTGTATCGACTGGTCCGGACAAGCCGTCGGGCGCCCCAAGGGCCTTGCCGTGGCCATCGCCCGCGCGGACGGGCCGCCAGCGTTGCTTGAGCCGGAGCGCGGTTGGACGCGCGCGTGCATCCTCGACTGGCTCCGCAGCCTCGCCGCGAACGAGGCGGACATCGTCATCGGCCTGGACCTGTCGCCGACCTTTCCCTTCGTCGATCAAAACGCTTACTTCCCCGGCTGGAGCGAGAGCCCCGCCCACCCCCGCGCATTGTGGGCGCTGGTCGAGCGGATCGCCTCCGACGATCCGCATGGCTCCGCGGGAAGCTTCGTCGACCATCCGGAGGCCAGCCGGTACTTCCGCCGCCATGGCGCGCGCGAGGGGGACCGGTTCGGCGGCGGCATCGGGCGGCTGCGGGAGGTGGAACGCCATCAGCGCGCAACGGGCGAGGCGAATAGCTGGTCCTGCTTCAATCTGGTCGGCGCGGGACAGGTGGGCAAAAGCTCGCTCACCGGCATGCGGGTGCTGCACGCTCTGGACGGGGCAATCCCGTTCTGGCCGTTCGATCCGGTGCCGGACAAGGGCCCGCTGCTGATCGAGATCTACACCAGCCTCGCCGCGCGCGCCGCCGGTCTTGGCAAGGGCCGCAGCAAGGTGCGCGATGCCGAAGGCTTGTGCGCGGCGCTCCAGACGCTTGGCTCACCCGATTGTCCGCCGCTGCGGCGCTATGACGATCACGCCACCGACGCGCTGATCACCGCCGCCTGGCTGCGCGGCGCGGTGCGAAACGAAAGCCTGTGGGCCCCGCAGGCGATGAGCGCGCGCGTTGCGCAGCTGGAAGGCTGGACCTTCGGCATTCGATAAGCACAGAAAAAGTCTTGTCGAGCGCCCGCCCCCTGCCCTAATCGCAGGCGCAGCCTCGCACAGCGGACGATCCGAGGCGTGGGCCGGTTTAGCTCAGTTGGTAGAGCAGCGGTTTTGTAAACCGAAGGTCGCGGGTTCGAATCCTGCAACCGGCACCATTTTTCCCGATCGAATCGCCATCTGGGAGAACGGCAATCGCAAGAGCCCTGAGCACAAGCCAGCGGTGCGGCGCGCCGCCAGTTCCGTTCTGAAACGAAAAAGGGCGGACCGAAGCCCGCCCTCCTTCGCTCAATCTTGATCGCAGGCTTAGAACTTGAAGCCCGCGGCGATGCCGTAGCGGCGCGGCTCCACCGTGAAGACGTTGGTGAACAGGCCCGAGCTGGGATCGGTCAGATACTGGCCGGTGATCGCATTGTTGTCGAAGATGTTCTGCACGAACCCGCGCAGGAACCAGCGGTCCTGATCGCCGTTCAGCTGGATCTGCGCATTGGCGAGCGCATAGCCTTCGATCTTGTCGATCTCCCGGTTTTGCGGGCGGGCATAATAGCCGCCGGTGTAGACGAGGTCTCCGCGCAGCTGCAGGCTCATGCCGTTGTCGAACGGGATGACATATTGCGCGCCGGCCGAGAACTTCACATTCGGTGCACCCGGCAGCTCGTTGCCAGTCAGGTCCTGTACCACGCCCGTCGGCAGCAGCGGGGCGCTGGAGGCGGGATCGAGCTGGAAGGGCAGTGGGCCGGGGCCGAAGATGCTGCCGAGCAGGGCATTGAGCGGAGCCGGAGCGCCGCCTGCCACCGCTGCCGTGAGAAGATCGCACGAAGAGATCGCACCGCGCGCATTGGTGCCCGGAACCGGGGTGGTGCCGGGGCGGAACAACGCTTCGCCATTGGCGGGGCCGGTGGCGGCGTTCAGGAAGCCGTTGACCACGGAGACCAGCGCATCGCCGCTGACGCCGCCGGTGGGGATCAGCACGCAGTTTGCAGCGCTCGCGATATCCTTGATGATCGTGACGTCCGGACGCCCGCCCGACGGGTCGCGCGGATCGGTGAGGCTGAGGCCCTTGATCTTGGTCTGCAGATAGCTGAAGCCCAGGTTCACCGTGAACTCGGGAATTGGTCGAATGATCGCCTCAAGCTCCGCGCCGTAGATGTCCGCATCCGTATTGTCGTTGAAGGACGTGCGGTTGAGGATGCGGCTGATCTGCAGGTTCTTGTAGCTGTAGTAGAACGCCGCGCCGTTCAGCTGGAAAACGCCGCCGCTGAAGGTGTTCTTCGAACCGATTTCGAACGCGTCGATATTTTCCGGTGCGAAGGTGACGGGCGCGTTCAGCGTGGGGTTCACCGGCGGGTTCACACCGCCCGATTTGTAACCGCGCGAATAGCTGGCGTAGAGCAGGTTATCCGGGGTCGCCTGGAAATCGAGCACCACACGACCGGTCACGTCGTCGAAGCCCACTTCGGTGATCCGGAACGGCTGGTTTCCGGGGATCGAGGGATCGGCGTCATAGCCGGGATAGCCGAGCAGTTGTTCGAAAGTGGTCGTGCCGATCTGGCCGATGACGTCCAGGATCGGGCTGCGCGCGCGGACCGACTTCTTGTCGTTCGAATAGCGCGCGCCCACAGTCAGTTTCAGGCGATCCGACAGTTCCAGATAGCCTTCGCCGAAGATGCCGTAGCTCTTCAGGCGATATTCGTTGACGGCATTGGTGAAATAAGGTGGTGCGAGAAAGAAACCGTCCGCCGCGCCGGCCGCACCGAGTACGGCCGATCCATATTCCAGGCCGGTGGAGACGACGAAATAATCGCCGTTGCGGGTTTTCTGGTCGACATAGATGCCGCCGAGCAAAAAGTTGAACGGTCCATCCAGATCGGACGATAACTTGCCTTCGACCGACCACTGGTCGGCGCTGGAGCGCGAACGGTCGAAATCGGTGGAGCGGGGCGAACAGCCAAAGCGATTGCCGCCGAACTGACCGACCAGATCGGATCCCGGATTCGACGCGCACAGCGCATTGCCTTGAAGCACCGAACCCACGCTGTTCGGGAACAAGCGGGCCGCGGCATTGGCCCGCGCGAAGCTTTCCGGAGAGAAGGGATCGGATGTCGCCAGCGTGTAATCTACGCGGCTGTCCACCTCATCATGTGTAAAGCCGCCGCTCAGCGTGAAGTCGAACTGGCCGATCCGCTGATAGAATTTGCCCAGGATATGATATTCCTCGGCGAAATAGGTGGGCGTGAAGTCGGTGTTCACGGTCCGCAGGCTGGCCGGATTGACCGTGCCCGCAAAGATATCGGGCCGGTTGGTCAGGTTCGAGATGCCGAAATTGCCCAGCACCCCGCCCTGCGCGATCGATTGCAAAGCGAACAGCTGGCGCGAGGAGATGGCGGCGCCCAGCGTGGCGTTGCCGTTCGTCGTCTCGAATTCCAGCCGATCGGGCGAACAACCGAGAATGGCCGTGACGTCGCGATTACACAGCTGCTTCTGGATGCGCGAGCGGTTGTCATCCTCGTGGAAATAATAGCCGATGATGTCGAGCACGGTATCCGGGCTCGGCTCGAACCGAACGGTGCCGCGCACCGCATAAAGGTCGCGATCGTCGATCCGGCTATCGTCGAACACGTTGAGCGTATAGCCGTCGCGGTTCAGATAATATCCGGCCAGACGCACGCCCAGCACATCGCCCAGCGGCACATTGACCATGCCTTTCAGACGGATCGAGTTGTAATTGCCGTATTCGGCCTCGCCCGCGGCGTGAAAGCCCGACAGATCCGGCTTGGCAGTGATGACGTTGACCACGCCGGACGTGGCATTGCGGCCGAACAGGGTGCCCTGCGGCCCGCGCAGCACCTCGATCCGCTCCAGATCGAAATATTCCGCCTCGAACAGGCGGGTGGAAAGCAGCGGAATGTCGTTGGAATGGACCGCCGTCGCACTGTCGCAAGAAAAGCCGACGCAAAGGTCGCCGACGCCGCGAATGGTGAAGGAGGATGTGGTGAAGTTGCCCTTGGAGAACACCACGTTGGGAAGGCTGGCCTGCAGATCGAGCGCGTTGTCGATCTGCTGCGCGGCCAGTGATTCCTGGCTGAAGGCGGAAACCGCGATCGGCACGTCCTGCAGTCGCTCGGACTGGCGTTGGGCGGTGACGACGATATCGCCGTAAAGGGGCGCGGAGCGGGCTACCTGCGGCGCCTGCGAATTAGCCTGATTGGTATCGGTGCGGCTCTCCTGCCGATCCGTCTGATCCGGGAGCACGCCCTGTGCTGCGTCGATCTCCGTGCTGGGGTCCTGAGTCTGCTGCGCGAAGGCAGGTACAGACAAGGCGCCGGCGGCGCACGCGACGAGCAACAGCGATTTACGCATGGTTTATCCTCTCCCGATTCCTCCGCCCCGGTATCGCGGCGGATGGCCGCTTTTGCGGCTTCCAGACCAGTCATCCTATCGCGGTCCGGCTTTGTCCAGAGCGATCCGCATTTTCCGTACCGAAAAGAGGAAAGACCCGTCCGCATGTTGCGCGAGTGTTACAGATTGAGGCATTTTGCTGCCGCGCGGCACCTACTGTACGGGCGAACGGCTCGGCACCTCCCGCGTCTTTGTCGCTTGCAGGGCAACCGAAGCATGGTTAGAACATTGTGCGAACATCATGGCCCAGCTCGATCGATCCCAGAAACTTGAAATCCTCGCGGACGCCGCGAAATATGATGCCTCCTGCGCGTCATCGGGATCGGTCAAGCGCGGCAGCAGCAAGACCGGCGGCATCGGATCGACCACCGGCATGGGCATCTGCCACAGCTATGCCCCCGACGGCCGCTGCATATCGCTACTGAAAATCCTGCTGACGAACTACTGCATGTTCGACTGCCATTATTGCATCAACCGCTCGTCCAGCAGCGTGCGCCGCGCGGCGTTCACGGTGGACGAGGTGGTCGATCTCACGCTCGATTTCTACAAACGCAATTATATCGAGGGCTTGTTCCTCTCCTCCGGCATCATCCGTTCGCCCGATTACACGATGGAACTGCTGGTGCAGGTGGCCAGGAAGCTGCGGATCGAACACAAGTTCGGCGGCTATATCCACCTGAAGACGATTCCCGAGGCGGATCCCGATCTGCTGGCCGATGCCGGGCTTTATGCCGATCGGCTGTCGATCAACATCGAGCTGCCGAGCGATGCGGCGATCACCGAGTTCGCACCGGAAAAAAGCGGGCCGCTGATCCGCAAGACGATGGCGGACCTTTCCGGCCGGATCACCGAGGCGAAGGTGGAGCGCCGCAAGAGCCGCAAGGCACCGCTGTTCGCGCCGGGCGGGCACAGCACGCAGATGATCGTGGGCGCGGATGCCTCTGATGATGCCGCGATCCTGCAGACCAGCTCGAAACTCTACACCGGCGTCGGCTTGAAGCGCGTCTATTATTCCGCGTTCAGCCCGATCCCCGATGCCAGCAAGCGCCTGCCGCTCGCCGCGCCGCCGTTGATGCGCGAACATCGGCTCTATCAGGCGGACTGGATGCTGCGCTTTTACGGCTTTTCGGTGGGAGAAATTCTGGGCGGCGCGCAAGGCGGGCATCTCGATCTGGAGGTGGACCCCAAGCTTGCCTGGGCACTGGTGAACCGGGAGCAGTTCCCGGTCGATCTCAACCGTGCCCCGCGCGAAATGCTGCTGCGGGTGCCGGGGCTCGGTACCAAGGGCGTCGGCGCGGTACTGCGCGCGCGACGCTTCGGGCGGCTGCGCCTGTCGGATGTCGAGCGTCTGTGCCGGTCGACCAAGAAGATGCGCCCGTGGATCATCGCCGCGGACTGGCAGCCGGGAAGCTGGCTGGACGGCGCAAATCTGCGCACTCACATGGTCCGCCCGGCGCGGCAGCTGGATCTGTTTGCGGCGTGATCCGATGATCCGCATCGCCCTCGCCTCGCAGACCGATATTGCCGGCTGGCGGGAGGCCGCGCGCAAGCTGCTGCTCGCCGGCGTGCTGCCCGCCCGTGTGGAGTTCAATGTCGGCAGCGAAACGCTGTTCGACGAGGGCGATCCCATCACGCCGCCGGGCGATCGCAAGCCGGTAATTTCCAAAGAGCTGCTGAACGAAATCCAGACCGGGCTGCTGCACAGCGATCCCGAACGGTTCGCGCTTGCCTATCGCATCGTCTTCCGCGCCCAGACCCAGCCGAAGATCCTGCAGAACCCCGCCGATCCGGACATGCACAGCATGCGCGCGCTGGCCAAATCGGTGCGCCGCGACATTCACAAGATGCATGCCTTCGTGCGATTCCGCAAAGTCGGCGAGGCGGACGGCCGTGAAAGCTTCGTCGCCTGGTTCGAGCCGGAACATCACATCACCGAGGCGGTGGCCAAATTCTTCCAGAACCGCTTCACCGGCATGAACTGGCTGATCGTGACGCCGGAAGCCAGCATCGCCTGGGACGGCAAAAAGCTGGAAGTGGGCCCTGGGGGACAGAAGTCCGATGTGCCGCAGGAAGATGCGGTCGAGAGCGAGTGGAAGACCTATTACGCCTCGATCTTCAATCCGGCGCGGCTGAAGACCAAGGCGATGATGGCCGAGATGCCCGCAAAATATTGGAAAAACCTGCCTGAAGCCGCGTTGATCCCCGGCCTCACGCGCGAGGCGGAAACGAGGATGCAAGCCATGATCGACAATGCCGATGCGCCCGCTATCGCGGTGAAGGAAGCGCAGGCCCCCGCCCATGCGAACGGCGGTTTCACCGGCCTCAAGCCGCTCTACGAAGCGCTGCGCGCCGCGGACGACTGGCCGCGTGACCGCTTTTCCGAGCGCCTCGTTGCCGGCGAAGGGCCGGAAGATGCCGCGCTGATGTTCGTCGGCGAACAGCCGGGCGATCAGGAAGATCTGGCCGGCAGGCCCTTCGTTGGCCCCGCCGGGCAACTGCTCGACCGCGCCTTTGCCGCCGCGTCGATCGACCGGAGTGAGGCGTATGTCACCAATGCGGTGAAGCGGTTCAAATACATCGAGCGCGGCAAGCGGCGCATCCATTCCAAGCCCAGCAATGATGATATCGAATATTATCGCTGGTGGCTGGAGCAGGAACGGCAGGTGGTGGAACCCAAGGTGATTGTTGCGCTGGGCGCCACCGCAGTGCGGGCGCTGACCGGCAAGACGCTCACCATCTCGCGCAATCGCAGCCAGCTGATCGACTATATCGGATCCTCCAAGCTGCTGATTACCGTGCACCCCAGCTATCTGCTGCGCCTTCCGGACGGCGCGGGGCAAAAGGTGGAGTTTGAAAAACTGGTGCGCGATCTGGAATGCGCCCATGACGCGCTGTCGGCGTGAGCGGCCCGCCGAAAACGCCGGATGACCGTTACGTCGTGGTCGACGAAACGCTCTGGCGGGCCACCCGGCCCGATCTGGACCCGCAGCACAAGGATGAACTGGTGCGCGAGCTGATGGACGCACGCCGCGCGATCGGTCAGGCCGATGACGGCGCGGACGTCAGCGCCCATCGCAAGCGTGTCGACGATGCCAAGCGCGCGCTGGGCGAACGCGGCCCCGTCTGGTGGACCGACGGCGCGCCCGATTACAACCGCCATAAAATCGAGAATACGCCCTATGCGGACTGGTGGGCGAAGCGCGATGTTTGATCGCTTAATTCTCACCTGAATATCGGTTCGCCCTGGGCGCCGCGCTATATCTGCGAGAGCGCCCGGCGGGTCGCCACTCCTACCAGCCCGTCCACGCGCAATCCGGCGGACGCTTGAAACTTGCGCACTGCCGCCTCGGTGAGCGGGCCGAAGACGCCGTCTGCGACTACTCCCAACCGCGCTTGCAGATCGCGAACCGCCGCGCCCCGGCTTGCGCGCCGCAGCACCGCGCCGCCCGCCCTGGCATAAGCTTCGGCCAGACGGACATCGTAGCGATTCGCAGCGAAGGCGGGGCCGTTATAGCCGCGTGCGAAGGCTGCCCAGTCATGGTGCGCCAGGGCGTCCGCCAGACCGCGCGCCGTCACGAATGCGCAGAACGCCTGCAGATGCCGGTCTTCGCTCTCCATCATGGCAGCGACCATCGCCTCGACATCAGAAAAACCGGCGGCGGCGAATTTGTCGCCCATGATCTGGAACATGCCCCAACTTGCCGACCGCAACGCCGCGTCGCGATCCAGCGCGATCGCACGGTTCAGCCTTTCATATTGCGCGGCCGAGCCTCCATAGCCGCCCCATCGCGGTGCGCTGAGGTCCGGGTGATCGTCTGCAAACCGCCCTTTCGTCAGCCGATGGAAGTAATGGCGCTCAAACAGGATCCTGGGACGCCCTTGGGTATCGAACCCGCCGCCGCTTTCCACCGCGATCACGGCCCTGATTGCCGCCACATCGCAACCGAGCGATCGGGCCGCTGCCTCCACTGCACCGGCGCTCAGCCGAACCGCCTTTCCGCGAAAGTCCATAACCGCTCCTGAAACCAGATGGGTTCGGGCGGCTATGAAATCATTCCCTACATTGCACAGTAAAAATTCAGCCGATCAGGTGACGGCGCCCTCTTCGTCGCCTTCATCGATACCGGCGTCGTCGAGCGCATCGACATCATGGCCGAGCGTCTCGCGCGACCAGAGATTGGCCACCAGCGTGTAGATGACGACGGTTATCGGCGCGGCGAGCACGATACCGGCGGTGCCGAACAGCGTGCCCATGGCGCCGAGCGCGAAGATCAGTACGGCGGGCGGAATCGCGACGGCGTGGCGCTGCACGATCGGCGTCAGCACATTGCCCTCGATCTGCTGCGCCACCAGATACACCAGGGCGGCCCAGATGATCTTGTGCGGATCGTCCGCGAACGCGATCAGTACGCCCGGAACTGCGCCGATAAACGGGCCGATCAGCGGAATGAAGTTGGTGAGCGCGCTGATGAGGCCGAGCGCCCCGGCGGAGGGGATACCGGCAATCAGCATGCCGATATAGACGAGCGATCCCACCGCGGTCATCGTGATGAGCTGCGCGGCGAGATATTTGCGCAGCACCTCTCCGCTCTGTTGCAGCGCTTTAAGCACCCGCCCGGAATGATTCTTGGGAAAAAGCTTGGACGTGCCGCGGGCATAAAGCCCCGGATCGAGCGCCAGATAGACACCCCCCACCAGCACGAGAACCAGATTCGTAATAATTCCGAGAGCCCCGAAGGCGACCGAGAGCGCCTGCCCGAAATAGCTCTGAATGTCGGGCGTGGTGGAGAGGATGGCCCGGCCGATCGGCTGCGATGCGAGCCATTGCCGAGCTAAATCGTAGGCGTCCGTGAGGCGCGTGCCCAGATTATCGAACTGCGTGCTGAGCGATTGGCCGAAAAGATAGCCAAACCCACTCAACAGCGCGATGATCAACAGGAGGGCCAGCAGGACCGAAAGCGTCTCCGGCATTCCGCGATGCTGCATCGGATCGGAAAAGGCGCGGATCACCGCCGCCACCAGGATCGCTCCGGCAATAAGCATCAGCGTCGCGGTGACCTGCACCAGCAGCATCGCGATGCCGACGAGCAGCAGAACGATCAGCGTGCTGCGAACGATATCGGCTTTGGTAAGATTGTTCATCGGCGGCCCCCTTGTACGCCTGCCGCCTGGTGCCCCTGGCCGGAGTCGAACCGGCACTCCTTTCGGAACTCGATTTTGAGTCGAGCGCGTCTACCAATTCCACCACAGGGGCACGGGCGGCGACAGGTCCAGCGCTTTAGGGACCGCGCGGGCCGAGGGCAATGATTTGGTTGCTATCCTTTCACAAGTCCCTTGATCGCGCGCGCGGTCGCTTTGCCATAAGGCGGCTTGAACCCGCCCATGCCGGCCACATCCAGCTTGGACTGGCGATAGACGGCGCGGGTGTGGCTGAAGGTGCGAAAGCCATCGACACCGTGATAATTGCCCATGCCGGACGGGCCGATGCCGCCGAAGGGCAGGTCTTCCATCGCGTTGTGAAAGATCACGTCGTTCACCGTCACCCCGCCCGAGATCGTGCGACCGAGCACGTCCGCTTCCTCCGCATCGTCCTGACCGAAATAATAGAGCGCGAGCGGGCGATCATGCGCATTTACATAATCGATCGTCTCCTCGATCCGGTTATAGGTCTTCACCGGCAGGATCGGGCCGAAAACCTCCTCCTGCATCACCGCCATGTCGTCGGTGACGTTCCTCAAGAGCGTGAGCGGCATCTTGTTGCCGTTGGAATTGAAGAAATCCTCGCCAGCCGGATTCACCTCGATCAACTCGGCGCCCTTTTCACGCGCGTCGTTGAGATAGCCCGCGAGGCGCTCCGCATTGCGGCCGTTGATTACCGACGTGTAATCGTCATTGGCCAGAAGCTTGGGATAGAGCGCGGCCACGCTTTCGGTCAGATCGTCGATGAAGCCGCGTTCCTGCTCCTGCGGCACCATCACATAATCGGGGGCGAGGCAGATCTGCCCGGCGTTCATCATCTTGCCCAGCGCGATGCGGTCCGCCGCCTTCTTGCGGTCCGCCGAACGGCCGATGATGGTGGGCGATTTGCCGCCCAGCTCCAGCGTCACGGGCACCAGATTGTCGGACGCCGCGCGCATGACGTGACGGCCCACCCCGGTCGCGCCGGTAAAGATGAGATGATCGAACGGCAGCGCGGTGAACGCCTTGCCAACCTCCGGTCCGCCGGTGACCACCGCCACCTCTTCCTCATGGAAATATTTCTGCACGAGTTCGTTCATCAGCCGGGACGTGAGCGGTGTGAATTCGGACGGCTTTACCAGCGCCCGGTTGCCCGCGGACAGCACGCCCGCCAGCGGCACGAACACCATGCCAACGGGAAAATTCCACGGGGCAACCACGCCGACCACGCCTTTGGGCATGATATCCACCCGCGCCTGCCCGCCGAGCAGACCGAGCGGAAACATCGGACTGCGCTTTTCACCGCGCGCCCAGTGGCGAAAATGCTTCTTCGCGTGCTTGAGGGCGTTCACCGAGGGACCGATATCGGTCAGCAGCGTCTGCTCCCGGCTGCGATGGCCGAAATCCTCCGCGATCGTCTCTACGAAGGCGTCCGCATTTTCGGTCAGCAGGAAGATCGCGCGGTTCAGCCGATTCTCACGCGCGTCCAGATCCTCGGGCATCGCGGCAGTGAAGGCGGCGCGCTGGCGTTTTAGCAGCGCGAGCATTTCCGCATCGCTATGACTGGGCGTCTGGGCGTCTTCTTCGGTCATCGGCATGGCTCTCTCCTGATCTTTCGCCTTTCCTAACGCATGAAAGGGGGAACGGGGAACATCGCGTTTGCGGCCAGGGATTCGACGGACCGAATTGCACGCCCGATCATTGGCCTTATATCACCTGCGAAACCAACGTGAACGAGAGGCCTATATCCATGTCCAGCACCGATCCCGTCGTCATCCTTTCCTACGCCCGCACGCCGATGGGCGCGATGCAGGGCGCGCTATCCGATGTCAGCGCGACCGAGCTGGGCGCGACTGCGGTGAAGGGCGCGGTGGAACGTGCCGGGATCGACGGAGGCGATGTAGACCGCATCTATATGGGCTGCGTGCTCCCCGCCGGGCTGGGTCAGGCACCCGCACGCCAGGCCGGCATCAAGGCGGGCCTGCCCAAGAGCGTGCAGGCGACCACCGTCAACAAGGTCTGCGGTTCCGGCATGCAGACGGTGATCATGGGCGCCGAAGCGATCCAGGTCGGCTCGGTCGACACCGTGATTGCGGGCGGCATGGAGAGCATGACCAACGCGCCCTACCTTCTGAAAAAGCATCGGTCGGGCGCGCGCATCGGCCATGACACCGCCTATGACCACATGTTCCTCGACGGGCTGGAAGATGCCTATGAGGAAGGCCGCGCCATGGGCACCTTCGCGCAGGAAATGGCCGACAAGTATCAACTGACCCGCGAATCGATGGACGAGTTCTCGATCGAATCGCTGCGCCGCGCCAACGCCGCCATCGAAAGCGGCGCGTTCGAGAAGGAGATCGTGCCGGTCACCTTCACCAATCGCGGCGGCGAGCAGACGGTGAGCAAGGACGAAGGCCCCAGCAAGGGCCGCCCGGACAAGATCCCGAGCCTGCGCCCCGCCTTTGCCAAGGACGGCACCATCACCGCGGCCACCAGCAGCTCGATCAGCGACGGCGCGGCGGCCATCGTGCTCTCCAGCGAGAGCAAGGCCAGCGAAAAGGGCCTGAAGCCGGTCGCGCGCATCGTTGCCCATGCCGCGCACGCGCAGGAACCGGCCGAATTCACCATCGCCCCCGTCGGCGCTATCCAGAAGGTGCTGGATCAGGCCGGCTGGACGGTCGACGATGTCGATCTCTGGGAAGTGAACGAAGCCTTTGCCTGCGTCACCATGTTCGCGATGCAGGACATCGGCATCAGCCACGACAAGATCAACGTGAACGGCGGCGGCACCGCACTGGGCCATCCGATCGGTTGTTCGGGCACGCGCATCATCACCACGTTGCTCGGCGCGCTGGAAACGCAGGGCAAGAAGCGCGGCATCGCAAGCCTGTGCATCGGCGGCGGCGAGGCCACGGCAGTGGCGGTCGAGCTTATCGACTAAGCCAAATCGGCCTTTATGAATGCGAAAGGGCGACGGACCATCGGTTCCGCCGCCCTTTTCTTTGCGTCCTAAAACGGAGCGCGCGATGCGGACAGCGCGGCCTTATTGTTCGTCCGGAATCAGCTCTTCCTCGCCCCAGATGTCACCCGCCTGGATCCAGCCGGTCTGCCCGGCCACGTCGAACAGGCACCAGCCTTTGTCGCAATCGCTGATGCGGCCGACCACGCCAGGCTCGGCGCGCCAGGTGATGCGGGCATTGGGCTGCGGATTGCTGCGCATCGCACGGATCGCGCCGGTGACGATGGCGGTGCGATCTGCGCTCAAGAGACGGCTGTGCATCCAGCCCTGGTCCCCGTCCGGATCCTCCACCTTGCGCCACCCCTCCATGCGGTCGATCACCTTCACCGGCAGATATTTGCGCTTGTAGATCCATTTGATCGGAAATTCGGTGGATGGCCCTGCCCGCATGCGCGCCTCGTCGACATCGATCGACGCCCAATAAGGCGTCTTCGGATCGCTCTGCGCGCGCAAGGGCTGCGCTGCGGGCACGAGCGAGGCTGCGAGCGTTAAAGCGATGAAGGCGGATCGGAACTGCATGACGCGGATGAAAACTCCCTGACTGCCGGACGTCATAGCGGTGCGGCCCGCCGCCCGGCAAGGCTATGTCCGATCCCTGGGTCCGATCCCTGGGTCCGATCCACGAGCCCCCTTCCCTGGCGCGCTTGCCTGAACCGGGCCGGCGCAGTAGCGCATGATGCATGACCGATCATCCGCGCATCGCCAAACCCCGCGTCATCGTGACCGCCAAGTTGCTGGACAGTGTCGAGGCCCGCATGGCCGAGCTGTTCGACGTGACCTTCAGCGAGGACGATCATCAGATGAGCCGCGACGAGCTGGCCGCGGCGATGGCCGATTGCGACGTGCTGGTCCCCACCGTGACGGACCGGATCGATGCCGATCTGATCGCAGGGGCGCCGGACCGGCTGAAGCTGATCGCCAATTTCGGCGCAGGCGTGGATCATATCGATCTGAAGGCCGCGCAGGAAAAACGCATCGCCGTCACCAACACCCCCGGCGTGTTCACGCAAGACACTGCGGACATGACGCTGGCGCTGATCCTTTCGGTGCCGCGCCGTCTGGCGGAGGGCGAGAAACTGGTGCGCTCCGGCGATTGGAACGGCTGGCGGCCTAGCGGCATGCTGGGCCACCGCGTGGGCGGGAAGACGCTCGGTATCGTCGGCTTCGGCCGCATCGGAGAGGCTGTGGCGCGGCGCGCCCGCGCGTTCGATCTCAAGATCCTCTACAACAAGCGCCGCCGCCTGCCGCCGATGCTGGAGGAAGAGCTGGGCGTAACCTTCGAACCCGATCTCGACCGGCTGGTGGCGCGCAGCGACATCGTCTCGCTTCACGCGCCGCTGACCCAAGAAACGCGCGGGCTGATCAACGCGGACCGCATCCGCGCGATGAAGCCCGACGCCTATCTCATCAACACCTCGCGTGGCGAAATGGTGGATGAAGGCGCGTTGATCGAAGCGCTGGAGGAAGGCCGCATCGGGGGCGCAGGGCTGGACGTCTACACCCACGAGCCGGCGGTGGACGAACGCTTGTTGGCGCTCGACAATGTCGTGCTGCTCCCGCACCTGGGCAGCGCAACCTTCGAAGGGCGCGAGGCATCAGGCGAGCGCGTGATCGCGAACATCCGCATCTGGGCTGATGGGCACCGCCCGCCCGATCAGGTGCTGACCGGCCTATCCTGAATCCTCCCCGCGCGAAGCGGGGGGAGGTGGCGCGCTGCCGTCAGGTAGAGTGACGGAATGGCCGCCGCCCCTCCACCATCGGTCTTCGCTGAATTTTCGGCATACGGTTTCCCTCCCCGTGCCGGAGAGGATTTAGTGCAGGATTAACCAAATCGCAGCCCCTCGCACGCTAGGCCGTAGGACGATTTCTCGTCTTCAAGGCTGGTCCATGAGCGCTCTCAAGCTGATTCCCCTCGCCTCTGCCCTGCTTGCCGCGCCCGCCGCGGCGCAGGCTCCGCAGGTGTTGACCGATACCGGCAACACCGCGTGGGTGCTCGCCGCCACCTTGTTTGCGCTGGCCACCATCCTACCGGGCTTCGCGATGCTCTATGCGGGCCGCCTTTCAACGCGCAACCGGCTGACCATGCCGCTTCAGGCAGGCGCGGTGCTGGCCGTGGTCTCCACGCTGTGGATCGTGATCGGCTATTCCATCGCTTTCTCGGCAAGTGGCGGCAACTGGATCGGTTCGGCTGCCAATATCATGCTGGCGGACACGCTGGCCGTGCGCGACGGGCAATCGATCGGCGAGATCGTGTTCGCGCTGTTCCAGATGCTGCCTGCCGTGCTGGCGCCGGTCATCCTGATCGGCGCGGTGGCGGAGCGCGCCCGCTTCGGCTGGATCGTCCCGTTCGCCGCCTTGTGGTCGCTCATCGTCTACGCACCCGTCGCCCGCTGGGTGATGGGCGGCGGCTGGCTCTCCGATATGGGCGTGATCGATTATGCGGGCGGCCTTACCGTCCACCTTACCGCCGGCGTTGCCGGCCTTGTCGCAGCGCTGATGATCGGGCGGCGCAAAGTGGCGGAAGAGCCGCGCGAAGGATCGTCCGCGCTGCTGGCATTCGGCGGGCTCGGCCTCGTCTGGATCGGCTGGCTCGGCCTAGTCGGCGGATCGGATTTCGCCGCGACCGATCTTGGCGCGGGCAGCGCCATCATCAACACCCATCTCGCCGCCTCCGTCAGCGCGCTCGTCTGGGCCGCGCTGGACCGACGCGCGCTGGGCCGGGTCACGCCTGCGGGCTTTGCGATGGGGGCCCTCGCCGGCCTCGTCGCTGCCAGTCCTGCCGCCGGCTCGATCGGCCCGCTCGGCGCGCTGATCCTCGGCCTCGCGGTGGCACCCGCAAGCCGCTTCATGCTGGGACTGGTGCGCAAGTCTCTCGGCATCGACGATGCGATGGGCGTGTTCGCGGTGCACGGAATCGGCGCGATCGTGGGCGTGGTGCTGACCGCGGTTCTTTCCGCCGCCGCCTTCGATGGCGTGGGCTATGCGGATGGCGCAGGCATCGGATCGCAGCTGTTGATCCAGCTGATCGGCATCGGAGCGGTCACGGTCTGGACCGCCGTCGCCACGCTGATCCTGGGCTATGCCGTCTCGGCCGCCCTGCCGATGCGCGTCAGCGGCGAGGAAGAGGTCCACGGCCTCGGCCTCGGCCCCGCCGCTGCGTAAGAGCGCTCAGTCGCCCGTCAGGATACGGTCGACCAGTTCCTTCACCGACGGCACGAAGCCGTTGGAATAAAAGGGATCGGTCTTGAAATTATAGGCCGCATGGCCCGCGAACATCAGGTTCTCATGCGGATCGGCCCCATGCGCGATGTTCTGCAGCGATTTCTGGATGCAGAAAGAGCGCGGATCGGCGAGCCGCCCGGTCGAATAATTTTCGTGGTCCTTCCAGCTGGAAAAGGCGCAATGCGACAGGCAGCCCATGCAGTCGGCCTGGTCCTTGCGGATCATCGCGCGCTCTTCGGGCGTCACGAAGACGAGCGTGTTGTCCGGTGTCTTCAGCGCGGTGGTGAAGCCCTGGCCATCCCATTCGCGCGCGCGCAGCAGATCGCCAGCGGCAACCCAGAAGTTCTTGCCCTTCACGCCCACGTCGAGCTGATGCGTATGCTCGCCCGCCTTCTCCGTGCTGAACGGGATCTGCCGCTCCGAACGGCCCTGTAGCGACCGCAGGAAGGGGTTCTTCACCGCGCTGGAATAGAAACCCGTCGGGCTGAACTTGTGCAGAAGGACATCGCCCTCCTCGATCTTGGTCAGCTCATCCTTCCAGATGTCCGGTATCGGGCTTTCCTTGGTGAGCAGCGGACGCGTGCCGAACTGGAAAGCGATCTTGCCCAGATCGTCGTTGTCGATCCAGTCGTTCCAATCGCGCAGGAACCAGACGCCGCCCGCCATCACGATCGGGATGTCGTCCGAAATGCCTTCCTTGCGCATCATCTCGCGCAATTGCTTCACGCGCGGGAACGGGTCTTCGGGCTGGGTCGGGTCCTCGGCATTGGAGAGGCCATTATGGCCGCCGGCAAGCCAGGGATCTTCATAGACCACCGCGCCCAGAAGCTCGGGCACCTTGTGATAGGCGCGCTTCCACAGCGCGCGGAACGCACGGCCGGAACTGACGATGGGCAGATAATAGACGTTATATTGCTTGGCGATCTCACTCAGCCGGTACGGCATGCCGGCGCCGCAGGTGACGCCCGCCACCTTGCCCTGGGTGCGTTCCAGCACCCCGTGAAGCACGGCTTCCGCGCCGCCCATTTCCCACAGAACGTTGATGTTGATCGCACCCTTGCCGCCCGCAACCTCATGCGCGCGTTCCACCTGCGCCACGGCGCCTTCGATGGCGTAATCGATCAGCTCCTGATGGCGATCGGTGCGTGTGCGGCCTTCATAGACCTGCGGAATGACATTGCCGTCCTCGTCATAGCTATCGGCGTTCACCGCGGACACGGTGCCGATACCGCCGGCAGCCGCCCAGGCGCCGGAGGAGGCATGATTGGTGGCCGAGACGCCCTTGCCGCCTTCGATCAGCGGCCAGACTTCGCGCCCGGCATATTGGATGGGTTTCAGGCCCTTGAACACTGTGCTTCGCTCTCCCATTGGCAGACATCATCGTCCGGTCGTCTACCGAAGATGGGCCACCATACTCAAAACGCAAATTTACGGGCGCCGGGCTAGGGCAATCACGCCGCGATGTCCCGCAAAAAGAGAAACGATCCGCCCGGCCCTAAGGACGCAACTGCCGCGCCGCCCTCTTCAATAGCCCTGCGCGAAGTCCGGCCGCCCCATCGCCGATGCGTAGAGCAAGCGATAGCGCGCGACCATCCGGTCCTCATTATACTGCGCCTGCGCCTTGGCCCGGTTCGCCTCGCCAACGCTTGCGCGCTTCTTTGGATCGGCAGCGAGCGCGGCGATCGCCTGCGCCAGCGCAGCCTCGTCGCCCGGCGGGGTGATGAACGGCGCGTTCGCCGCACTCACCATGTCGGCAATGTCGCCCACGGCGGGCGCTGCGACCGGCAGACCCGCGGCCATCGCCTCGACCACCGAGATCGGAAACTGCTCGCTGTCGGAGGATAGCGCGAAGATATCGAACAGCCCGGCATAGCGATGCGGCTTATCGAGGAAGCCCGGCATCAGCAGCCGGTCCGCCATGCCGATGCCCGCCGCCTCCGCCTCGATCCGCCCCTTGTCCGGGCCTTCGCCGACGATGACGAGCCGCACGCCTCCGCCGGCGCCGTGCACCGCGCGCACCAGCCGGTCGAGCCGTTTCACCGGACGCAATCCGGCGATGGTGCCCACCGTCACCGCGCCGCGTGCGGCCTTGAAGCCTGGAATCGCTCCGCGTTGCGGTTTCTTCTCGTACAGATCGGTGTCGATGCCGTTGGCGATGCGCTGGATCTTGTTCGCGTTCTGATACCAGGCGGATTGCGCCACCTGTTCGAGCCGCACCGACGGCACCACCAACGCCTTGGCCCGCGTCAGCGCCAGCGCGCGAAACCAGTTGCGCTTGCGGCTGAGGCGCTCGGCCTCATCCTCGTTGAACCCGTCT
>JBELIU010000024.1:0-20133 GCA_042090735.1 Novosphingopyxis sp.
CCAAGGTCGTTCGTCGCTTCCCCGACGACGACTGGATCGAAGGCCCCACGCCCCAGGCGAAGGCGGTCGACAGCTATCTCGGCGGTGACCTCGGGGCGCTCGACGACCTGGTGGTCGACGCCGGCGGCACCGAGTTCCAGCAGCGGGTCTGGGCCGCACTGCGCTCCATTCCGCTGGGCGAGACATGGAGCTACCGCGACCTCGCCCGGGCGGCCGACGCCGGCGGCGGGATGCGTGCCGTCGGCCAAGCCAACGGCGCCAACCCGGTCTGGATCGTCGTTCCGTGCCACCGGGTGATCCGCAGCGACGGTTCGCTGGGTGGCTATGCCTATGGGCTGGATGTCAAACGCAAGCTGCTGGAGCGCGAAAGCTCCTAGCCTTCAGCCTTACTGCATCGGTAGACCAGCATTTCGTTCGGCTGCGGCGGCAGCACTTGCTCGATCGCTTCTTGCATCGCGGTGAGCCGCTTCTGCGCCTCCGCGCCCGCATCGCAACTCGGCACGTCGAATTCCCGCCGCACCGACCGCGCCTTGTTCATCGAATCCAGCCCTAAGAGATAACGTTCGACGCGATATTCGCCGGTGGCTGGATCGAAGCTGTTCTTCGAAACGCTGCTGTCGACATTGGGCACGAAGATCCGGGTGTAGACGCTTCCGTCCTTCCCGTATTGCGTACGCCCGTTGACGCAGCCGCTCGCCTGCCATTCGAGCGGCACCTCACTCTCGCCCGAGACCGTCACCCGGCTGCGATCGGGCTGCAGGGTACATATCAGCTTGCCGGTGGGCGCGGCTTGTGCAGCGGCATCTGACCTGGGCGGCATGATCTTGGGCAGTTCGATACGGTCCTCGACATCGGCCATGCTGGGACGGGCGAGATAGGTCAGCGCCGCGCCGAGCATCAGCGCCGCGCCCGCCGCTCCGCCCGCGATGGCGGGATATTTCTGGCCGCGGGTGAGAAAGATGCCGCCCGCACCCGCGCCGAGGACCGCCAGCGCCAGCAGCAATCCGGCGATCGCCATGCCGTCCTCACGGTCGGACATGACAGACAGCTCGGCCTTGTGCCGCGCCGCTGCCTCGGCCTTTGTGCGCATTTCCGCCGCTTCCTGCTCTTCCGCGGCAATCCGCGCCGCGGCAGCGGCCTGCCGCGCCTCTTCCGCAGCCGTCAGTTCGGCGACCGAGCGGCACAGGGCGGCATTGGCCTGAAATTTGACGCCGGCCTTGCGCAAAAAGCCCATGATCTCTCGCGCGGAAACGGCAAAGAAGAATTCCGCATCATTGCCGTCGCTGACCGATCCGAAGCTGTTGAGGCCGATGACGCGGCCACAGCCATCCACCAGCGGCCCACCGCTATTGCCCGCACCGAGCGGCGCGGTGTGAAGGATCGTTTCGAACTGCTTGGCCGATCGCCCACCCGATACGGAACCCCGCGTCTTCACCGCCTCCTGCGGCCGGATGATGTCCTCGACCTGTAAGCCCTGTGCCTGATCGACCGTGCTGGGATAGCCGATGGCGATGGCGTCCATGCCGTCGGACGGGGCGCCGGCATAAATGGTGTCCGGCGTCACCCGCGCTCCGTCCGCCAAGCGCAGTAGCGCCAGATCGTTGCCCGGGCTGTAGGCGACCACCTTGGCGCCGTAGCTCTTCGATCCTTCGGACGGCACCACGCCGATCACGATCGAGCCGTCGCCCTGCGCAGGCTCCACCACATGCGCGTTGGTCAGGATCAGATCGGGCGCCACCGCCACGCCCGAGCCGTGACCGACATAAAAGACCTGCCCTCCATCGCGCGCCACCAGCACCACGCGCACCACCCCGCGGCTCGCCGCCGCAATATCCGCCGGATCGGCGAAAGCGGGCGAGGGCGTGAGCGCGGCGAAAGCCAGTGCGATCAGAAGCAGGAATTGTCGCATATCAATAAGGTCCTCGGGCCTGAGGCGGCTCGCTATAGAACCGGGCGGCAGGCGCGCTCAAGTGCCGAAGGCCTTTCACAAAAAGCTATACGGATCGACGTCGACCGTTACGCGCACGCCGCGGGGCCAGTCTAGTTTGCCGAGCCATTCGCGCATCGCGTCCTGCAGCGGCGCGGAGCGGCGGGCGTGGACGAGGAGGCGCTGGCGGTGGCGGCCGCGCAGCATGGCGAGCGGGGCGGGCGCAGGGCCGTAGACGATGGCGTCTTCCATCTGCGGCGCGCTGGCCTTGATGATGCGCGCGGTCTCGGCGGCCTCCGATTGATCCTCGGATGAGACGATGATCGCGGCGAGGCGACCGAAAGGCGGCGCGCCCGCTTGGCGCCGTGCCTCGGTCTCGGCATCGTAAAAGGCGTCGCGCTCGCCGGCGACCAGTGCCTCGATCACGGCATGGCCGGGGCTGCGCGTCTGGATGACGACCTCGCCCGGCTTTTCGGCTCTCCCCGCACGGCCTGCCACCTGCGCGATCTGCTGGAAGGTCCGCTCGGCGGCGCGCAGGTCTCCGCCCTCCAGGCCCAGATCGGCGTCGATCACGCCAACCAGCGTCAGATTGGGGAAATGATAGCCCTTCGTGACGAGTTGCGTGCCGACGATGATGTCGATCGCGCCCGCTTCCACGCGCGCCACGAATTCGGCGGCGTGGGCGGGGTTGGAGATGGTGTCCGACGTGGCGACCACCGTGCGCGCCTCGGGGAACAGCTTCTGCACCTCCTCGCAGATCCGTTCCACGCCGGGTCCGCAGGCGACGAGGCTGTCGGCTTCGCCGCATTCCGGGCATTTTTCGGGGATTTTCTCTAGATGCCCGCAATGGTGGCAGGCGAGGCGGCGCATCAGGCGGTGTTCGACCATCCAACTGGTGCAGTTGGGGCACTGGATGCGGTGCCCGCAATGGCGGCAGAGGGTGAGCGGCGCATAGCCGCGGCGATTTAGGAACAGGAGTGACTGCTCGCCGCGCTCCAGCCGCTCCTCGATGGCGCGAACCAGGCTCGGCGCGATCCAGTGGCCGCGCTCCGGCGGGTCTTCCAGCAGATCGAGCGCGTGGATCTCCGGCATCCGCGCCGCGCCATAGCGCGACGGGATGACGAGCTGCTCATAGCGGCCGATTTCCGCCATATGCCGCGATTCCAGCGCGGGTGTGGCCGAGGCGAGGACCACGGGTAGGCTCTCCATCAGGCCGCGCATCACGGCGACGTCGCGCGCATGATAGCGCACGCCGTCCTCCTGCTTGAAGCTGGTCTCATGCGCCTCGTCCACGATGATGCAGGCAAGATCCGCGAAAGGCAGGAACAGAGCAGAGCGCGCGCCCACCACCACTTTGGCATCGCCGCTCGCAATGCCGCGCCAAGTGCGGCGGCGTTCGGTGGAGCGAAGCGAACTGTGCCACAAAGCTGGCTCCGCACCGAAGCGCGCGCGGAAGCGTTTGAGGAATGCCTGCGTCAGCGCGATTTCCGGCAGCAGGACGAGCGATTGACGGCCGGAGCGCAGCGCCGCCGCGACCGCTTCGAAATAGACTTCCGTTTTGCCGGAGCCGGTGACGCCATCGAGGAGGATTGGCGCGAAAGCGCGTTCGGACACGGCGGCGGCGAGGCGCGAGGAGGCGCTGTGCTGCTCCTGCGTCAGATCGACCTGCGCGAAATCGGGATCGAGCACGGGGAAGGGCGCATCGCCGCTCACCTCTACCGCCCCGAACGACCCGGCCTTGACGAGGCCGCGGATCACCGCGTCGGTGACGCCTGCCTTGGCTGCGAGTTCGCGCACGAGGCCCTGTTCGCCTTCCAGCTTTTCCAGCGCCTGTTCCCGCTGTGCCGTCATGCGCGGCGGCGCGACGCCGGTGGCGCGATATTCGATCACCGTACCGCCGGGGCCGAGCGCGCTGGAGCTGGGCAGGATCATGCGCAGCACGGCGGCAAGGGGCGCGAGATAATAGTCCGCCGTCCACTCGGCGAGGCGGCGCAGTTCCGGCTTTATCGGCGGGGCATCGAGAACGCCCAGAATGTTGCGCAAGCGGTTGTCGCCCACCTCATCGACATCGAACTTTTCCCCTTCCCAGACCACGCCGACCAGCTGGCGGGGTCCAAGCGGTACGGAGACGATCGAGCCATGCTCGACATCCATCTCGCGCGGGATGCGGTAATCCAGCGGGCCGACGGCGGCGGTGCGCAGGAGAACGCGGGCGCGGTTCATGCGCCGGTCGCGTCGGTTGCCGAACGCCAAAGCGCCGTCATGACGGGCGCTTTTGAAAGGTCGCACAGGAAACGGGAACGCGGGGCGATAATTCGGCCCAGGCATTCCCCTTCATCGACGAACGGAGCGGCGGTTCGGGTCGGGGATCGGTCGGGCACGGCTTTACTATAGGGTCGGGCTATCCGGTAGGACAGGGCACGGTTTAGAAAATCGTGAACAGCAGGATGGCGACGATGGTGCCGATGATCGGCACCAGCAGCGTCGTCATCGCCACGGCGGGGTAGGCGCGCGCATGCGTCTCGCCGCACACTGCGCGGATGGTGGTGACGACATAGCCGTTGTGCGGCAGGCTATCGAGCGCACCGCTTGCGATAGCGACGACGCGGTGCAGCTCTGCCGGATTGGCGCCCTCGGCCAGATAATGCGGCGCAATGAGGGGCAGCGCGATCGACTGGCCGCCGCTGGCCGATCCGGTAAGCCCGGCGATGACGGTGACCGCGATCGCCGCGCCGATCAGCGGATCGCCGGGCAGCGATTGCACTGCGACCAGCGCCTGTTGGAAAGCGGGCGTGAGCTGAGCGACCGTGCCGAAGCCGACCACCGCACAGGTGTTGGTGATCGCCACCACCGCGCCGGTCGCGCCGATCGAGAAGGCCGTGGGCATGCGCTCGCGTGACCGAAGCCCGATCAGCGCGGCCACGAGGATGCCGGAGCCGAGCGCGACCACCAGCGCCCATTTGCCGAGGCTTTCCGGCGGCAGCATCGCAGAGACGGGGCCGAGATATTCCGGATATTGAAAGATCAGGAAGATCGAGAAAACGGTGAGGAGTGGCATCAGCGCTGCCCACCAGCGGGGCAGCTCGGACGGATCGCGGGTGTCCTCATCGGCTCCTTCGCGCGGTTCGAAATGTTCGCCCTTGGCCACCGCCCGCGCGATCATGCGCGACAAGAGGAAATAACCAAGGCTCGCCATCAGGATCGCGACGATCAGGCTGACGCCCGCGCCCGCCCAGGCCGTGGTGCCGAGATATTGCATGGGGATGAGGTTCTGGATTTCCGGGCTGCCAGCGCTCGTCATGGTGAAGGTGACCGATCCGAAGGCGAGCGCGCCTGGGATGAAGCGATGGGGCAGGTTCGCGCTGCGAAACAGCTGCACAGCCAGCGGATAAACCGCGAAGGCGACGATGAAGACGCTCACGCCGCCATAGGTCAGGATCGCGGTGGCAAGCACGACGGCAGCCAGCGCGAAACGCGGGCCGAGCGCGTTCGTGACGGCATGGGCGATGCTGGCGGCGGCGCCGGTGCGGCCCATCACCTCCCCGAAGATTGCACCGAGGAGAAAGATGAAGAACCAGTCCGCAAAGAAGCCGACGAAGCCGTCCATATAGCTCGTCGCGAAATCGGGCGCGTCTCCGGCGGCCAGCGGCGGAAGCCAGGCGATGCCGGATGTCAGCGCAACCACCGCCGCGGCGACCGGCCCGGCGATCAGGATGTTTACGCCGCGGATCGTCATCCAGATCAGAAGCGCAAGCGCGCCGATGAGACCGATGGCGCTGATCATGTTCGTGATCTCCTCTCCTTGACGGCGCTCTGGCAGGGGGAAGCACATCGGCGCAACCGAAAATGCCAGGCTTGTGGGATCGCGGGAGTACGGCACATGCTTTCGGCAGATCGTTACGGAACCGACGGACGGGCTGTCGGTTCGCCAATCGTTACGCAATTTACCAACACGCCGGAGTATCGACTATGTTCACCATCAAGAAAGCGCTTCTTCCCGCCGCCGTCCTCATGGCTGTGCCGCTTGCGGGCTGTGCCGACAATTATCTTGCCGAGGGCGCCGGTGCCGGCGGTCTGCTGGGCGCAGGCGTCGCCGCGGCAACCGGCGGCGACATCGCAACCGGTGCAGCGGTCGGCGCGGCTGCCGGTGCTGCAGCGGGCTATTTCATCGACAAGAACGATGGGTGCGACGGCTATGATCGCCGCGGCCGCCTCGACGACGATTGCTATGGCACCTACGGCTATCCGGCACGCCGCCCGTATTGATCGGTAAGCGAACCGAGGCTTCTGAAGAGGGCGCGCTGTAATCGGCAGCGCGCCCTTTTTCGTTCCTACGATATGGTGAGCGTCCGCCTCAGCCGCTGCGGAACGGCAGTATCCCGTCATATTGGCTGAGCGGCGGAGCGCCGGGCACCTTTTGCCCTGCACGCAGCAGGAAGATGTGGCGCACGATCTCGGCCTGTTGTTCCAAGCCGTAGCGCTTCAGCGTCCATCCGGGCTTCAGGCTGTAATCATAGCGGCAGAAGGGGTGGCGTTTCAGCGGAAGGCAGATGCCCTGCTGATGCTGCCAGACATGCGTCATCTCGTGGATGAAAAGGCCCTGACGGTGCAGCGGGCTGCCGCAGAAATCGTCGCAGAACAGGCTGTCGCCCGGGTGGAACCACAAATGCCCGTCGGGCGCCATCGTGGTGTTCCTGGGCTGGAACGGAAACCACTTCCGGTGGTGGACGCGCACCGGATCGTAGTCGATCGCGTTGCCGAAGACGGAACGGCAAAGCGCGCGTTCCCTGTCCGTCAGCGGACGGCCGGTAGGATGGGGGCCGAACAAGCCGGTGCCGGCGCTTACTGCGCTGCCGCTGGCTGCGCTTCGGCGGGGCGGGGCGTGCCGTCCGGGGTGGGCAGGGGCTGCGTATCGGGCGTGGTGCCGCTCATCTCCATGTTGTCATGGTCCATCTTGCCCATGCTGCCTGCGCTATCGCCGCCCATATCCTGGATCGGCGCGGTCACCGCGATCCGCTCCCCGTTTCCGAACACGAAGGTGAAGTCCATTTCGTGCAGTCGGCGCGCGGGGAGGTTCATGCCATAGACCATCACATGTCTGCCGCCGGGCTTGAATTCGACATCCGTCTTGGCCGGGATGGGCAGGCGCAGGATCGGCTCCATTCTGGTGACGCCGCTATTGGGATCGCGCATCGTCTCATGCATCGCCACGCGCACCGCGGACTTGCTCAGCACATCTTCCAGCGTCGTCGGCTCCGGGCCACCGCTGATCGTGAAATAAAACGCGCTGGGCGCCTGATCATTGGGGTTCAGCTGCACATAGGCATCGTTCACGGCGAGCACCGGACCTTGTCCGCAGGAAGACAGCGCCATCAGCGCAGCGAGAGGGGCAAGGGCGGTGGCGGCGCGGCGGAGCATGGGGCTTTCCTTCGGGCAAATGACAGATTTCCGGACGGTTCCGATAGCGCAAAACCTAATGTCGCGCCCGCCTTGTGCCAAGCGATTTGGCACCTATATCGCCCTCATATCGGATCGGTTCGATGCCGTAACGGGTCGTGCCGAAAGAAACCAACTGTCGAAGTTTTCGAGGGAAAGAAATGGCAAAAGTAATCGGTATCGACCTGGGCACGACGAATAGCTGCGTTGCTGTAATGGACGGCGGCAAGCCCAAGGTTATCGAAAATGCGGAAGGCGCGCGCACGACGCCTTCGATCGTGGCGTTCGCCAAGGATAATGAACGCCTCGTCGGTCAGCCGGCCAAGCGCCAGGCCGTCACAAACCCGGACAAGACCCTGTTCGCGTTCAAGCGACTTATCGGCCGCCGGTTCGACGATCCGCTGACCAAGAAGGACATGGAGCTGGTCCCCTATGACATCGTCAAGGGTCCGAACGGCGATGCCTGGGTCGAAGCGGGCGGCGAAAAGTACAGCCCCAGCCAGGTGTCCGCCTTCATCCTGCAGAAGATGAAGGAAACCGCCGAGAGCTATCTGGGCGAAAGCGTCAGCCAGGCCGTGATCACGGTTCCGGCCTATTTCAACGACGCCCAGCGTCAGGCAACCAAGGACGCCGGTAAGATCGCAGGCCTCGAAGTCCTGCGCATCATCAACGAGCCGACCGCGGCCGCGCTGGCTTATGGCCTCGACAAGGAAGAGAACAAGACGATCGCGGTCTATGACCTCGGCGGCGGTACGTTCGACATCTCCATCCTGGAAGTCGGCGATGGCGTGTTCGAGGTGAAGTCCACGAACGGCGATACGTTCCTGGGCGGCGAAGACTTCGACTCCAGAGTCGTCGAATTCCTGGCGGACGAATTCAAGAAGGCCGAGGGTATCGATCTTCGCGGCGACAAGCTGGCGCTTCAGCGCCTCAAGGAAGCTGCCGAGAAGGCGAAGATCGAGCTGTCCAGCGCGCAGACCACGGAAGTGAACCTGCCCTTCATCACCGCGGACCAGAACGGTCCGAAGCACCTCGTCAAGACGATCAGCCGTGCGGACCTCGAAAAGATGGTCGACGAGTTGATCCAGCGTACGCTGGAGCCGTGCAAGAAGGCGCTCAAGGATGCCGGTGTCGACAAGGGCGGCATCGATGAAGTCGTGATGGTCGGCGGCATGACCCGCATGCCCAAGGTGCGCAAGGTGGTCGAAGATTTCTTCGGCAAGGAGCCGCACACCGGCGTGAATCCGGACGAAGTCGTTGCCATGGGCGCCGCCATTCAGGCCGGCGTGCTGCAGGGCGACGTCAAGGATGTGCTCCTGCTCGACGTGACCCCGCTGTCGCTGGGTATCGAGACGCTGGGCGGCGTGTTCACGCGCATGATCGATCGCAACACCACGATCCCGACCAAGAAGAGCCAGGTCTATTCCACCGCCGACGACAATCAGAACGCGGTGACGATCCGGGTCTTCCAGGGCGAGCGCGAGATGGCGGCCGACAACAAGATGCTCGGCCAGTTCGATCTCGTCGGCATTCCGCCGGCACCGCGCGGCGTGCCGCAGATCGAGGTGACGTTCGACATCGACGCCAACGGCATCGTGAACGTGTCCGCCAAGGACAAGGGCACCGGCAAGGAGCAGCAGATCAAGATCCAGGCATCGGGCGGTCTGTCCGACGCGGATATCGATCAGATGGTCCAGGATGCCGAGAAGTTCGCGGAAGAGGACAAGAAGCGCCGCGAAGGTGCCGAGGCGAAGAACAACGCTGAAAGTCTTGTCCACACCACCGAGAAGCAGCTCGAGGAAAATGGCGACAAGGTCGATGCATCGCTGAAGAGCGAGATCGAAGGACTGATCGCCGAAACCAAGACGGCTATCGAGGGCGGTGATCCCGACGCGATGAAGACCAAGTCCGAAGCGCTGGCGCAGGCCGCGATGAAGATGGGTCAGGCGATCTACGAGAAGCAGCAGGCCGAGGGCGGCAACGCTTCCGGTGCGAACGCCGGCGCGGCGACCGGTGAGGCTGCCGGCGGCGACGAAGACGTGGTCGATGCCGAATTCTCCGAGGTCGACGAAGACACGAAGGGCTGATCAGCGGTCCGATGACCAAGCACCGTAGTCCTGAGCTTGTCGAAGGACGCGTCTCGATCGTGGGACGCCCTTCGACAGGTTCGGGGCTTCGGCTTTTTCTAATTACGGAATTCAGGGCTGGGGCCATTTCATGACCACCACCGTCGATTATTATGAGCGGCTCGGCGTCTCGAAGACCGCCGACGGCGCGACCATCAAGTCCGCCTATCGCAAGCTTGCCATGCAGCATCATCCCGATCGCAACCCGGGCGATACGGAGGCAGAGGCGCGGTTCAAGTCGTGCAGCGAGGCTTATGAGTGTCTCAAGGACCCGCAGAAGCGTGCGGCTTATGACCGTTATGGCCATGAAGCCTACACCAATGCCGCGCAGGGCGGCGGCGGGCATGCCGGCGCAGGCGCGCAGGGTTTCGGCGATTTCGCAGATATTTTCGAAAGCATGTTCGGCGACGCCTTTGGCGGCGGCGGTGCGCGTGGGCGGCGTGGACCGACACGCGGCGCGGACCTGCGCTACGACATCGAGATCAGTCTGGAGGAGGCCTATCATGGCCATGACAGCCAGATAGAGATCGAGGTTTCGGAACATTGCGAGGATTGCTCCGGCACCGGCGCCGCACCCGGCACGGAGATGCGAGGGTGCAATCTGTGCAACGGCCATGGAAAGGTGCGTGCGCAGCAGGGCTTCTTCGTGGTGGAGCGGACCTGCCCCAACTGCCAGGGCCGCGGTCAGGTGATCGAAACGCCGTGTCGCAGCTGCCGCGGCGAGGGGCGGGTCGATGTCGCCAAGACGCTCGACGTGTCCATCCCACCGGGTGTCGACAACGGTACGCGCATCCGCCTGTCCGGCAAGGGCGAGGCGGGGCCGAACGGCGCTGCGCATGGCGATCTCTATATCTTCGTTCATGTGCGCCAGCACGCGATCTTCCAGCGCGAGGGCACCACGCTTTTCGCGCGGGTGCCGGTAAGCTTCACGACCGCCGCACTGGGCGGCTCGATCGAATTACCCGGCCTCGATGGCGAAGAGCATTCGATCCGCATTCCGGACGGCATTCAGTCCGGCAAGCAGCTGCGCAAGCGCGGGGCGGGCATGCCGGTATTGCAAGGGCGCGGGCATGGCGACCTGGTGGTGGAAATCGCGGTGGAGACGCCCACCAAGCTCTCCGCGCGGCAAAAGGAATTGCTGCGCGAATTCCGCGAGGCCGAAACCGGGGACGAGTGCCCGGAATCGCAGGGATTCTTCGGAAAGCTCCGCACGATGTTCGCCGAATAGAGTCGATCTGGGGTTTATTCCTATCCTCTCCCCCTTCTCGGGGGAGAGGGATCGCTCAGTCGATCCGCTCCAACTCCTCCCGCAGCGATGCGATCAGCGGTTTGACGCTCGCCAACCGCTCTTCCTCCTCGTCCAGCACCGCTTCGAAGGCGCGCTTCTTGAAAACGCGGATTTCGTCGAAACTCGGACGGTCGCCGACCGCGATCGAACTCAGCACGATGTCGATCATCCGCTCGGCGCTGTCGAGGCGGCCCCATAGGTAATCGTTTTCGCGGTAGGCGCGGCTGAAGAACGCGCCGAACAGATTGAATTCGATGCCCTTCAGCTTCGCGCGCGTGCCGCCCTGGCGCAGCGTGGCCGCATCGTCGGGCGCAATGCGATCGATCTTGATCGGATCGAATTCCCCCAGCCCTTCGCCTTCGAGGAGCGGCAGCGTGGCGATATCCAGCAGCGGAAAGCCCAGATAGGCGAGCAACATGCTGCGCTGCGCCTCGGCAGGCAGCTTTTCCAGCCCGCGGATGAAGAGCGTTTCCGCCTCCTCGTCCACCGCCGGCAAATCGCGCCGCCGCGCCAGCTCGTCGAGCAAGGCGGCGGGGTCCTGTGCGGCTGCCTCGGCCACCTCAGCAAAATCGTCGCCCAGAAAATCGCTGGTCTCGCGGTCGAGATAGAGGGAAAGGCCGTCGAAAATGGCTTCTTCCATCGCGTCCAGCGCATCGCGCCCGGCAAGCGCGGGCATTTCCACTTCTTCGCTGAAATGGCGCGCGAGATAACGCGCGCGGCGGATGCGGAAGCGCAGGTCATGCGACCGGAAGAACGCGATCGCTTCCGGATTGGCATTCATTTTCTTGGCATCGGACATATGGCCGAGCCCGCGCTGGTCGAGTTCGCGGTGCAGGGCGCGGCGCACGTCGGAGAAGAAGCTGACATCCGCGTCCGGGCAGGTGCGGCGCAGCGTTGCGACGATATCGTCGACAATGCCGTTCAATTTGAGATAGCCGTAAGCGGCATAGCTGTAACCGGCGGAATTGGCGGCCCGCTCCAGCGCCCGGTCGCGCCAGCTTGCCAGCCTCCGCGGCGTCGGGCGCGACAGGAAGAAGGTGCGCCCGAACATGGTTTCGACGGAGCGTTCGATGTCGGTGCGCAGGCTGCGCGCGATGGTGCGCATCCGCTCGATCCGGTCCGACCGGCGCTCGATCGATTCCAAGCTGTCGCGGATCGGCTGTTCGCGCGGAATGCTGGAACTGGCGCCCAAGATGGTGGTGAACCATCCCGGCACGCCGGTTCGCGCGGCCTCCTTCGCCTCGTCGCGGACCTCACCGGTCAGATAGACGTCGGGTATGGGGTCGATATAGACGAAGCGCCGGTCCACCTCGCGCCGGGCCGGGCGGTTCCTGAGCGCGCTGGCCGCCTGCGCAAACGGGGCGTTCGCCAGCACGGATCCATCGATCAGCGGCGTATCTTCCGCGCGGCCCGCGGCGAACTGCTTGGGCAGGATGCGCTCCAGAAACACATCGCGGCCGGGCCAGTCCATCTTGCGCTGTTCCAACACGGTATCGAGCTCGCGCGCGGTAAAGGCCGGAAATGCGCCAGGAAAGCTGGCGGTAGCGCGCGCGGCGAACACCAGCTCGGCCGCCGAACCCAAACTCATGTCGCGGCCCTTGCGGCTGTCGAAGGAGATGGTGAGCCGATGCTCCGTCTCCGTCACCTCATCCGGGCTGTTGATCTTCAGATGCTCGCGGTGCCCGTAGAAATCGGTGACAGTGACGAAGAGGTCGAGCGGCTGGCTGGCCGGCAACAGGCGCGGGCCGGCGGTCGTCGCGCTCATCGCGGCATGGGCATCGAACAGCAGGTGCGTGAATTCGTGCCCGCCAAAGGGCGGCGCGAACCAGCGCGCGCGCACGAAGCGGGAAAGCTTGGAGGAAATCTCGGCGCGCGCTTCGGCCGAAACGGTCTTCTCGATCGCGGCGGCCTTCTTGCGCAGCACGGCCCAGGCCACAGGCTCTGCCCAGATCTTAGAGTATCGATTGACGGGCCGCGCATCCTGCGAGAGCAGCCGGTCCACATCGGCAACTTCCAGCCACATGTCGGTCAGCGGATCGAGCGATCGCCCGGTGACGATCGCCTCGGCAAAGAAAATACCGTTGATCCCGCCCGCGCTCGCCCCCGCGATGATGTCCGTCAGGATGCGAAGGCGCAGCCCCGCTTTGTCCTCTATCGTCCGGAGCAGGTCCAGATAGACCCGTTCGACACCCTCGGCCTCGTGCACGCCGTCGGTGTGCGCCCGGCTGGCGCGCAAAAGACGCCAGACTTCCTTCAAATTGCCGTGCATGTAGACGGCAAGGCTGACCCCGCCATAGCAGATGAGCGCCAGCCGCAGTTCCTTCTCGCGCATAAGGCAGGGATTAGGGAAAGCGGCGGGAGGGGGCAACAGGGGAAGCGGCGACCGTCATGGTCTGATCTCAAACCGAAGATTGCGCTGGCATACGCTGCGCTGCGACAGATCCGGGGCACCGTATGGATTACCGGACGATCACACCTGTGGATGTTGACAGACCGTCGAACATCGATATGTTCATGCAATGTTCCGTGGCGGGGAGGGAATAAAGTGATTCAAGGCAGCTGCTGTTGTGGCGCGGTTCGGTTTGAACTCGTCAATCCGCCATCGATGATGGGGACTTGCCATTGCTCGCGCTGCCGCAAGGTCGGCGCCTCGACTTTCGTGTTCGTGAAGCGAGAGGATTTTCGGTTGCTGTCGGGGCGCGAATCGATATCCGTTTACAAGCCAGAGGAAGGCTACCGGTACGATCGCTGCTTTTGTCGCATCTGCGGTACGGGGCTTGGTGAGATACTGTCGGACGCCGACAGCTTTCCGATCAATACCCAGACGCTGGACGACGACCCGGTGGTTCGCAATCGCTTTCATGAATTCGTCGCGGCGAAGCCCGCTTGGTATGCGATCGCGGATGACGCGAAGCAGTTCGACGGCCATCCTGTGCAAAGCTGAGCGGACCGGTTAGGCAGCGCCGCATGGCTAAACCCAAAAAACGTTATGTCTGCCAGGCATGCGGCTCGGTCTCTCCGCGCTGGCAGGGTCAGTGCGCCGACTGCAAGGAATGGAACAGCCTGGTCGAGGAAGCGGGCGAAACCGTGTTCGCGCAGAAGCATGATCTGCAGCGCGGGGGCCGCTCGATCGATCTGTCTCCGCTCGACAGCGACGTGCCGCTGCCGCCGCGCCGGTCCACCGGAATTGCCGAGTTCGATCTGGCGCTGGGCGGCGGGATCGTGGCGGGGTCGGCCATATTGCTGGGCGGCGATCCCGGCATCGGCAAATCCACGCTGCTGCTGCAGGCGGCGGCCAAGCTGGCCTATGAAGGGCTGTCGGTCGTCTATATTTCGGGCGAGGAAGCGTCCGATCAGGTGCGCCTGCGTGCGCGGCGGCTGGGGCTGGGCAAGGCGCCGGTGCAGCTTGCCTCGGCCACCTCGGTCCGCGACATCCTGACCACCTTGGGCGAGGGCGAGCCGCCCGCGCTGCTCATCATCGATTCGATCCAGACCATGCATTCGGACCTGATCGAGGGCGCGCCCGGCACGGTGAGCCAGGTGCGGGCGAGTGCGCAGGAACTGATTCGCTTCGCCAAGACGCGCGGCACCGCGCTGTTTCTGGTCGGCCATGTCACTAAGGACGGCAATATCGCAGGGCCCCGCGTGCTCGAACATATGGTCGATTGCGTGCTCAGCTTCGAGGGTGAGCGCAGCCACCAGTACCGCATCCTGCGCGCCATCAAGAACCGCTTCGGCGGCACGGACGAGATCGGCGTGTTCGCGATGGAGGAGGAGGGGCTGAGCGAGGTTACCAACCCCAGCGCCCTGTTCCTGACGGACCGCAGCGAGGCGCTGACCGGGGCCACCGTTTTCCCTGCGCTGGAAGGCACCCGGCCCGTGCTGGTGGAAATCCAGGCGCTCACCGTGCGCTTGTCGAGCGGCGCCACACCGCGCCGGTCCGTGGTGGGCTGGGACAGCGGGCGGCTCGCCATGATCCTGGCCGTGCTGGAGGCGCGCTGCGGTCTCAGCTTTTCGACGGCGGAGGTCTATCTGAATATTGCGGGCGGATACCGCATTTCCGATCCGGCGGCGGACCTTGCGGTGGCCGCGGCCCTCGTCTCCGCGCTGTCCGAGCGGCCCTTGCCGGGCGGCTCGGTGCTGTTCGGCGAAGTCTCGCTCTCGGGCGAACTGCGCCCCGTCGCGCATGGAGCCCTGCGCCTGCGCGAAGCGGCGAAGCTTGGCTTTGATGAAGCGATGGTGCCCGCCTCGCTCAAGGACAAAGGGCAGGGGCTGAAGCTGACCGGTTTTGCGACCTTGGGCAAGCTGGTGGCGCATATGCTCGGCTAGGAAAATCGCGCGCTCTGCGGTCCTTTCAGGGTTTGCGGCGCTTCCCCCGCACCGCAAAATCGCCTAATCGGCGCGCCATGACCGCATTCGACATCATTGTGCTGGTGCTGCTCGGCGGCGGGGCCGTGCTCGGGTTCATGCGCGGATTCGTTCAGGAGGTGATCTCGCTGATCGCCTGGGTCGCGATCGTGTTTGCGGTGCGGTTCCTCCACGCGCCGCTCACCGGCTATCTGATCGAGCCGATCGGAACGGAGGCGGGGGCCGCGACATTGGCTTTCGTCGTCCTCGTGATCCTCGTCTATGCGGGCGGAAAGGGCATTGCGCGGGCGATGGGCAAGCGCATGCGCCAGTCCACGCTGGGGCCGATCGATCGCGTACTCGGCTTCGGTTTCGGCGCGGTGAAGGGGCTGATCCTGGCCGCCCTGATGTTCCTGCTGCTCATCTTTTTGTTCGAGACGTTCATGGGGGTCGGCGCCACGCGGCCCGAATGGCTCACCCAGTCGCGCACCTATCCGCTGATGAATGCCACCGGCGCGGCGCTGAGTGAATATGTCCCGCGCCCCACCCGCGCGACCGAGGTGCCGGAATGAGCGCGAGTGCCCTCTATAACCGCGATATCCTTCGGCTCGCCGCCTCGCTGGAAGAGGGCACGGCCCTCGCGCCGCCGGCAAGCCATGCCGAACGCCGTTCGCCCACCTGCGGCAGCCGGGTGACGCTGTGGGTCAAGCGTGACGGACAGGGGCGTATCGAGCAGTTGAGCGCGGACATCGCATCCTGTGCGCTCGGCCAGGCTTCGGCGGCAATGCTCCTGCGCGATGCGCCGGGCATGGACCGCGCCGCCGTGGCCGCCGCGCGCGATGCCTGGGCGGACCATCTTTCGGGCACGGCGGACCAGCCCGGTTTCGCCGATGCCGGACTGCTGACGCCCGCACGCGACTATCCCGCCCGGCACCCCGCCATCCTGCTTCCCTGGGACACGCTGCTGGCGGCCCTCGACCAACCGGAAACCGCCGCATGAACGAACAGCATATGGCCGGCGACGCGATGCTGAGCGGCGTCTTCCTACTCGGCGCGGCTTTGGTCTTCGTGCTGCTGTTCCGCCGCCTCGGCCTTGGTGCGGTTTTAGGCTATCTCGTTGGCGGCATCCTGATCGGCCCGCAGGTGCTTGGCCTTGTCGGCGATGCGAACACGATCCTCAGCTTTGCAGAAATCGGCATCATTCTCCTGCTGTTCCTCGTCGGCCTCGAACTGTCGCCGAGCCGGTTGTGGCGCATGCGGCGCGATATCTTTGCACTGGGCGCTGCGCAGGTGGTGCTGTGCGGCCTGGCGCTGTTCGCCCTTATCCTCGCTTTCATGGGGTTCACCTGGCAGGCGGCGCTGGTGATCGGCCTGCCGCTGGGCCTCAGTTCCACCGCGCAGGTGCTGCCGCTGCTGCAATCGCAGGGACGTTTGAAGACCGATTTCGGGCAGAAGAGCTTCTCGATCCTGCTGTTTCAGGATCTGTCGATCGTCCCCTTGTTGACGATCGTCGCCGCGCTGTCTCGCGCACCGGTGGAAGCGGGAACGCCGCAAGGTTTCCAGCTGGTACTGAACGCGGCGATCGGCATTGCGGTACTGATCGCGGCGGGCAAATATGTGCTCAATCCGCTGCTGGCGCTGGTCGGGCGCGTGTCGGAGCGCGAACTGTTCGTGATCGCGGGCCTGTTCGCGGTCTGCGCCAGCGCGGCGCTGATGGAATATCTGGGCCTCTCGCCCGCGCTCGGCGCGTTCATCGCCGGCGTGATGCTGGCCGAATCGCCTTACCGGCATGAGCTGGAGGCGGACGTCGATCCTTTCCGCTCCATCCTGCTGGGCCTGTTTTTCCTTGCCGTCGGCATGATGCTGGACCTGAATGTGGTGGCCGCCAACCCGCTCGTGATCATCGGCGCAGCCGCGGCGCTCGTCGCCGTGAAGGCGGCGGTGATCTACACGCTCGGCCGGCTGTTCGGACTGGACAATTCGCCGGCAGTCATCATGGCGCTGCTGCTCAGCCAGGGCGGCGAATTCGGCTTCGTGCTGTTCAGCGCTGCGGAAGGCGCGCTGCTGATCGAACCGTCCGCCTCCAGCCTGTTCGGCGCCATCGTCACGCTGTCCATGGCCACCACGCCGTTTCTGATGCTGCTCGCCCGCCGGCTTGCGCAGCGCCGCACGACCAGCGAGGCGCAGCTCGACGATCCCGAAGCCTCGCCCGTTACCTCGGTCATCGTCGTGGGCCATGGCCGCTTCGGGCAGACCGCGTCGCAGATCATACAGGCTTCGGGGCGGGAGGTGACGCTGATCGACATCAAGCCCGACGTGATCGACCTGTCGAACGAGTTCGGACGCAAAGTGTTCTACGGCGACGGCACGCGCGTGGACCTGTTGCGGCGTGCCGGGGCGGCGGAGGCCAGCGCGATTCTGTTCTGCATCGACGATCGCGGGCTCGACGCGGATTCGCTCGTTCCGATTCAGGAGACCTTCCCGAAAACCAAGCTGTTCGTGCGCGCTTACGATCGGCGCCAGTCGTTGGCTCTGCAGCCCGCAAAGGGCGTCAAGATCCGGCGCGAGGTGCTGGAATCAGCCATCTGCCTCGCCCGGGATGCGCTGGAGGAGATGGACTGCGATGACGCGAAGATCGAGCGGGTGGTCGACGAATATCGCCGCCGCGATCTGGAGCGTATGCGTTTGCAGCGCGAAGCCGGCGATCTGCACGCGGGATCGAGCATGAGCTTCGGCGGCGAGGATTCGGAGCATTTCGACCCGCTCGCTACCGAATAAGCGGTTTTTTTAGCGCGCGCGCTCTTCATCCAGAAACGCCGCGACGTTTGCCAGCTCGACATCCTTGGCGAGCCAGGTCTTGCCGATCCCGCGCGCGAGCAGAAAGGGCAGGGTGCCGCCGGCCATCTTCTTGTCGTGGCGCATATGATCGACCAACCGCGCGCCGTCGCAATCGACGCCCGCCTGCCGCAGTGTGACGGGCAGCCCGCTGGCGGATAGGAGCGCGGCCGCGCGCTCGGCGTCTTCCACCGGGCATTCCCCGCGGCGCACCGAGTAACGCAAGGCGAGCGCCATGCCGCAGGCCACGCCTTCGCCGTGCAGCAGCCGATCCGAAAAGCCGGTCTCCGCCTCCAGCGCATGTCCAAAGGTATGGCCGAGGTTGAGGAGGGCGCGCGTGCCTGTCATTTCGCGTTCGTCGGCGGCGACGATGCGCGCCTTGGAGCGGACCGAGCGCTCGATCGCCTCTGCGCGAACGGGAAGCTCTCCGGCGAAGAAGGCGCCGCGGTTCGCCTCGCACCATGCGAAGAAGTCGGGATCGTCGATCAGCCCGTATTTCACCACTTCGGCCCAGCCCGCGGCGAGCTGGCGTTCGGGAAGGGTTGCGAGCAGTTGGGGATCGATCAGGACGAAGCCGGGCTGGTGGAACGCGCCCACCAGATTCTTGCCCGCGCCGGTATTGATCGCGGTCTTGCCGCCCACGCTGCTGTCCACCTGTGCCAACAGCGTGGTGGGGATCTGCACGAAACCGCAGCCGCGCTTGGCGATGGCGGCGGCAAAGCCGGTGAGATCGCCCACAACCCCGCCGCCCAGGGCCAGGATATGATCGCCGCGTTCCACCCCGCGATCGAGCAACCAGTCGGTCAACTTCTCCAGCCAGGCCCAGCTCTTGGCCTGCTCGCCCTGCGGCACCGTGAAGACATCGAGTGCGATATCGGCGGCGGCCAGGCGCGCGCGCAATGGCTCCAGCCAGTGTGCGGCCACGCCCTCGTCGGTCACGCCCAGCAAACGTCCCGCGCGCGCATAGCCGCCGACATGCTCCGCGATCTGCCCGAAAGCGCCCGGCGCGATCAGAATGTCATAAGGAGCATCGGCAAGGTCGACGGAGACACGGGTCATGATTGCAGGGCTTTCAGAATGGCGTTCACCGTTCGCTCGTGCGGGCCGTTGTCGCTGAGGACGCGCAGCGACGCGCACGCATAATGCGCGCGGCGTTCGGCCATCAGGTCGGTCAGCACGGTTTCGGGATCGCGGTCTTTCAACAACGGGCGGGTGTCGCGCCGGGCCACTCGTTCCACCAGCGTGGCGATGGGCGCGTCCAGCCAGACGGAGATGGCCTGATCCAGGATCAGATCGCGCGTGTCTTCCTGGCAGAAGGCGCCGCCGCCGGTGGCGATGACGATCCGCTCCCGCTCGATCAGCCGCGCGATCACGCGCCGCTCGCCGTCGCGAAAATAAGGCTCGCCGAATTCGGCAAAGATTTCGGAGACGCTCATATTGGCGGCTTCCTCGATCTCCTCATCGGCATCGGCAAAGGTATAGCCGAGTCGGTTGGCGAGCCGCCGGCCGATCGTGGACTTGCCCACGCCCATCATGCCGACGAGCACGATCGGGCGCCCGTCCAAACGAAGCGGTTCGCGCTTGAGGCCGGATGGGAGAGAGGTGTTCTTCGAAAGCATTGCGGTTCCGGCTATAGATCGGCTAGGCGCACGGCAAAGCTTTTTGGGATGATTATGCAATATCGAAGCAGACGTGAACGCGCGGCCGGCCGCGCAAAACTCCTCGCAATCCTGGCGGTGCTGGTGGTTATCGGGATCCTCGTCTGGTTCTGGTCGATGGGCGGCGAGCAGCCGGTCTCCACGATCACCGAGTCCGTGACGCCCGCGCAGCCCGCCGGCTGATTCATGCGGAAAGCGGCGCTCTGGACAGCTCTGGTCACGGCGACCGGCATGGGCGCAATCGCGCTTTCGACGGTGCCTGCCGTCGGTCAGCAGCAGGGGCCGGAATCTCTCCTGCCGCCCGGCTTCGGCTCGCCGCCGCCGCCGCCCGCGCCGACACCGGCCACTCCCGCCGCTCCCGCGCCGAGCCGCCCCGCGCAGCCCGGCACGCCTCTCACGCCGCCGCCGCCTCCCGCGCCGCCGCCGCCATCGTCTCAACCGTCCGAGCCCTCGGCGCCCCTGCCTGCGCAGCCCGCGCCGACGCAAAAGCACGGATCACTTCGACGCCGCGGCAAC
>JBELIU010000258.1:0-3787 GCA_042090735.1 Novosphingopyxis sp.
CAGCCGTTCGTATAATCCGCCGGCGCCTTCCAGCTCCAGATGGCTGCCCTGTTCGACGATGCGGCCCTCGTCCATCACCACGATCCGATCGGCCGAACGCACGGTGGCAAGGCGATGGGCGATGACGATGGTGGTTCGGTCCGCCATCAGCCGGTCGAGGGCGTCCTGCACCAGCCGCTCGCTCTCCGCATCCAGCGCGCTGGTCGCCTCGTCCAGCAAAAGGATCGGGGCCTTGCGCAGCATCGCCCGGGCGATCGCAACGCGTTGCCGCTGCCCGCCGGACAGGCGCGCGCCGCCTTCGCCCAGATAGGTGTCGAGGCCCTGGGGCAGCCCGCGCAGGAAGCTTTCGGCATTGGCGAGGCGCGCGGCCTCCCACAATTCCTCATCCTCCGCGTCCCAGCGGCCATAGCGCAGATTGTCGCGCGCGCTGGCGGCGAACAGCACGGTCTCCTGCGGCACATAGGCGATGCGGCGGCGCAGCTCCGCGGGATCGGCATTGGCGAGCGGCACGCCGTCGATGCGGATGCTGCCGCGCTGCGGATCGTAAAAGCGCAAGGCCAGCTGGAACAGCGTGGACTTGCCCGCGCCCGACGGGCCGACGACGGCCACCGTCTCGCCCGGCTCCACGGTCAGCGAGAAATCATCGAGCGCGCGGTCGTCCGGCCGCGTGGGATAGCGGAAAGTGACGTGATCGAAGGCTAGGCTGCCCCGCGGGGCGGGCATATCCACCGCTTTGGCGGGCCGCGCGATATCCGGTTCGGCCTGCAGCAGTTCGCCAAGGCGGCTCGCCGCGCCCGCGCCGCGCAGGATATCGCCCCACACCTCGGTCAGCGCGCCGAAACTGGAAGCGGTAAGGACGCCTGCAAAGATGAAGGCGGTGATGGTGCCGCCGGTCAGCCGTCCTGCGACCACATCCGATGCGCCTTCCCACATGATGCCCGTGATCGCGCCGAAGATCATGGTGATGACGACGAGGGTGAGACCCGCGCGCCATTTGATCCGCCGCCGCGCGGTGTCGAAACTGTCCTCCACCGCAAGGGCGAAGCGGCTGCGCTCGCGCGCTTCCTGCCCGAAGGCCTGTACGATCTTCATCGCGCCGAGCGTTTCGGACACCATCGCGCCGACATCGGCAATCCGGTCCTGGCTGTGGCGCGAGATCTGGCGCACCTTCCGGCCGATCAGCACGATCGGCACGATGATCAGCGGAATGCCGATCAACAGCATGGCGGCGAGGCCCGGCGCCAGCACGAACAGATAGATGATGCCGCCGATGCCCAGTACGATGTTGCGCAGGGCGATGGAGACGGTAGTGCCCACGGTCTGTTCGATCACGGAGGTATCCGCGGTAAGGCGGCTGGCGATTTCGCTCGGACGGTTTTCCTCGAAAAAGCGCGGCGCCTGGCGCAGCAGATTGTCCTGCACCGCGCGGCGGATGTCGGCGACCACGCGCTCGCCCAGCCAGCTGACGAAATAGAAGCGCGCAGCGGTGGCGACGGCGAGCACGCCCACGATCATGAACATGTAGTGGAAATAGGGCGCGATATCGCCGGTCGAGGAGCCGAAGCCCTTGTCCACCATCTGCTGCAGCTGCCGCGGGATCGCCAGCGTCGCCAGCGCGGCGAGCAGCAGCGCCGCGGCCGCATAGCAAAGCTGGCGGGGGTAATTCAGCAGATAGCGGAAAACGATCTTCAGGCTGCCGATCCTGCGGGACGCGCCCGGTTCGATCGCAGCTTTCGTGGGACGCCGTGCCATGGCCGGATCGGTTAGCAGGGGCAGGGGGTTTAGCCTAGTGACAAAGGCAGTGGCCGGGCTTCCCCTGCAATCCGCGCGTCGGTTCGTCATCACGCCACCGGGTGCCCCATGATGCGCAAAAACCACGTGGGCCGCCAAACCGCGCGTTGCATTGCAACATTAATCTTTAGCGCTTACGTTGCGTCGTCCGACATACCGAATATTCGAAGGCCTCTTATGCTTTACAGCAGCTATGAATTTCAGCGCTCGCTTCTGGCCGGTGCCAGCGTGTTTGCGAACATGGGCGCGAATTTGCTTACCAATCCGCTGAATCCGCTGAGTTATGTGGGCGCGGGGCCGGTCGTGGCCTCGGCGCTGGACGTGTTCGCGCACGCCGCCAGCCCGCGCGGCAAGCCTGCTTTCGGCATCGAATCCGTCAAAGTCGACGGCAAGACCGTGGCCGTGAAGGAAGAGATCGCCGCGCGCAAAGCCTTCGGTCAGCTCAAGCATTTCGTTAAGGAAGGCGTTGAGGGCCAGCCGCGCCTCTTGATCGTTGCGCCCATGTCCGGCCATTTCGCCACGCTGCTGCGCGGCACGGTGGAGCGGATGCTGCCCGGCCATGACGTCTACATTACCGACTGGCGCGATGCGAAGAACGTGCCGGTGGCAGCAGGCAGCTTCGATCTCGACGACTATATCGATTATATCGTCGAATTTCTGGAAGAGATCGGCCCCGGCGCGCACATGCTCGCGGTCTGTCAGCCTTCCGTGCCATGCTACGCCGCCACCGCCTTCATGACGCAGGACGGCAATGAGTGTGTGCCGCGCACGCTCACCCTGATGGGCGGGCCGATCGACACGCGCGAGGCGCCCACCGCGGTCAACACGCTCGCCACCGAACGCCCGCACGCCTGGTTCTCGCAAAATGTGATTGCCACCGTGCCCGCGCTCTATCCGGGCGCCGGGCGCAAGGTGTATCCGGGCTTCCTGCAGCTGGCGGGCTTCATGTCGATGAACCTCGGCAGCCACCTCAACAGCCATTACGAGATGTTCAAGCACCTAGTGAAGGGCGATGAGGAAAGCGCCACGGCCAGCAAGGATTTCTACGAGGAATATCGCTCGGTCTGCGACATGACCGCCGAATTCTACCTGCAGACGATCGAGATCGTGTTCCAGCGCCATGCTTTGCCCAAGGGCGAATGGCTGCACCGCGGCCGCCTGGTCGATCCGAGCGCGATCACCGAGACCGCGCTCCTCGCCATCGAGGGTGAGTTCGACGACATCAGCGGGCTAGGCCAGACCAAGGCTGCCCTCACGCTGGCCAGCAAGCTGCCGGAGGCGGAGAAGAAATATTATATGGCCGAGGGCGCGGGCCATTACGGCATCTTCAACGGCAGCAAATGGCGCACCAAGGTCGCTCCCGTCGTCGAAGACTGGATATACAAGCACAACGATTGAGGCGGCGCGGGGGCGCTTTAGTTCTCGGCTGCGACGTGCCAGCCGTAAAGCGCCGCCAGCAGAAGCGCGGCCCATAGTCCAAGGACGATCAGCGCACCCCAGCGCATTGCGGGATGTTCACCGCCCTGGCGGGCCGCCGCGCGGAATTCCGCCATCAGCGTCGCGCCGGTCAATCGTTCGACCAGCCACAGACCCGCCGGTACAATCAGCGCGTCGTCGAGCAGGCCGATCACCGGAATGAAATCCGGAATCAGGTCGATCGGCGATACCGCATAGGCGACGACCAGCCACCCTGCGATCTTGGCGAGCATGCGCGTGCGCGGATCGCGCACCGCCAGCCAGATCGCGACCAGCTCGGTCGCCAGCCGCTGCGCAAGGCTGGGTTTGTCGGCTTCGTCCTGTTGCGGCATCGTTCGTCCTCTTTGCTGCTTAGCCTAGCCGTTGCATCGACGGCCGCAATGCGAAGCTGGGCAAGCGCACATAGTGCGCTAGGATGGCAGGCATGGACGCCCCGCGCATCACCACCGATCGGCTGATTCTGCGCGCGCAGACGCTCGCCGATTTCGAGGCGGCTCATGCCGCCGGGCAGGACGAGCGC
>JBELIU010000259.1:0-3769 GCA_042090735.1 Novosphingopyxis sp.
GGCCGTGAGACCGGTGATGAGCCCCATCTAGGCAATGGGGCGGCGAGGGGCAACGGCGCGGATGCTTCACACCGCTTCACACTGTCCAGAGCGGGAAAATCACGCGCGTCGGATGGGCGCGGCAACGGGTGACGGGACCGGGGCGAAAGCGGAAGCATGAGGCGATCAGATCAGGGGAAACCCAACATTTCCAGCCGCTTGATACTGAACTTCGTCATCGCGAGGAGCCAAAGGCGACGCGGCAATCCAGGGCGGACACAGCGCTGGGATGGCCCTGGATTGCTTCGGCCTGCGGGCTCGCAATGACGGGGGGATCGATACAGACCCTCAGCGCGCCGGCAGTCCGATCAGCGATATCTGCCGGCCGTAATCCGGCTCCTCCCGGTGCGTGGCGCGGCGATAGCTGAAATAGCGATCTTCCAGCCGATAGGTATCGAGGCCGAGGCAGGCGGCCCGGGTCACCCCCGCCGCTGCCAGCCGCGCGGCGACATAGCCTTCCAGATCGAACTGGTGGCGCCCCTCGGCGCCGTCCGCGAAGAACCGCTCGTTCACCGGTTCGTCGCTGCAAAAGCGCTGCAGGAACGCCTCGTCCACCTCATAGCTCGCCTGTGCGATGCACGGGCCGACGGCCGCGGCGATGTGGGCCCGGTCCGCGCCGAGCGCTTCCATTGCCTCGATCACGGCATCGGTAACTCCGGCCAGCGCGCCCTTCCAACCGGCATGCGCCGCGCCGACCACGCCCGCTTCCTCATCCGCGAGCAGCACCGGCGCGCAATCCGCCGTCAGGATGCCGAGCAGCAGACCGGGCGTCGCCGTCACCATCGCATCGGCTTTCGGGCGTTCGTCCGCGGGCAACGGACCAGTGATCGTCACGACGTCGCGCCCATGCACCTGATACACCGTCTGCAACGGCGCATCGGCCATCACCGCCTGCCCTGTGAGCCGCCGGTTTTCGGCGACCGCCACCGCATCGTCCTGCGAACCGATTCCGACATTGAGATCGCGGTAAAGACCGTTCGACACCCCGCCGCGTCGGCCGAGAAATCCGTGCGGAACGGTGAGCATTGGGGCGGTTTGTACGTCGATCATGGGCGAAACCATATCATAGAATCCGTTCGTGCCGAGCCTGTCGAAGCACCGTTCTTCTGTGATCCATCGTTGCGAAAGGAGAACGGCCCCTCGGCAAGCTCAGGGCGAACGGCACAATCACAAGGCGTCGTCATTGCGAGGAGCCGAAGGCGACGCGGCCATCCAGGGCGGATGCAGCGCTGCAATGGCCCTGGATTGCTTCGGCCTGCGGCCTCGCAACGACGGAGTTCGTCGGACCTACCGCCCCAGGCTCTTCAGAACCTGCTCGCTCGTGTCCTTGCTGAGGCCCGGCTTGTCGGCGATCCGCTGCAACTGTGCCCGCATCAGGTCCGACCGCTCGGCCTCGAACCGGCGCCAGCGTCCGAGCGTCGGCACGAAGCGGGCGGCCAGCTGGGCGTTCTTGTCGTCCAGCGTCATGATGAGGTCGGCCAGCATGCGATAGCCCTCGCCGCTCGCATCGTGAAAGCGCGCTTGGTTGGCGGTGAAACTGCCATAGAGGGCACGCACACGGTTCGGGTTCTTGAGGGTGAAGTCGGCATGGCTGGCGAGGGATTTCACCGCGTCCAGCGTGTCATCGCGCAAGGACAGCGCTTGCAGCCCGAACCATTTGTCGAGCACGAGCGCGTCGTCGCGGTACCGGTTGTAGAAGATATCGAACGCCGCTTCGCGCTTGTCCGAATTCCCATGCGACAGGGTGGCGAGCGCGGACAGGCGCTGCGTCATATTGTCGGCGCGCTCGAACTGGGCGAAAGCCAGATCGGCGGCAGCCTCCTCGTCCGCGGCGGCCAGATAGGACAGCGCCACGCCCTGCAGCTTGCGCGCGGCCTTGGCGTCCGCCTCCAGTGAGAAGGGCACGGCGCAGCAGGCGTCGTAATGCGCCTGCCAGCGGTCCTTCAGCCGGGTGGCGATGGTTTTGCGCAGCCCGGCGCGCGCCGCGTGAATTGCCGCCGGATCGATCACCAGCATCTGTTCGCCAAGAAAGCTTTCGGCGGGCGGCTGCACCATTTCGGCCAGAAAGGCGCGATCGATTCCCTCTTCGTCCAGCGCGGCGGCGATCGAATCGACGATTAAACCTTCATCGCCAGCCTCACCGCCGATCTGGCCGACCAGATGGTCGATCATCAATTGCTGCATCGCCTCGAACCGCGCGAACGGATCGTCTTCATGCGCGGACAGGAAGGCGAGATCGGCGGGATCGCGCCGGTTGTCGAGGATGATGGGCGCGGAGAACCCACGGTTGATCGAGAGCACCGGGGCCTCGGCAAAGCCGTCGAAGCACACCCTTTTCTCCGGCACGTCCAGGATAACCAGTTCCTCGCGCAGATTACGGCCGGTCTCCCGGTCGAACAGCGCGATCCGCAGCGGGATCACCATCTCGCTCGGCGCCTGTTCCTCGGTGCCGGCGCCCTTGGTCTGTGTCAGCTCCAGCACCGCGCTGTCGCCTTCGTGGCGCAGCGTGGCGGCCACATGCGGCGTGCCTGCCTCGCTGTACCAGCGGCGGAATTGCGTCAGGTCCACATCGCCGCCATCCTCGATCGCGGAGACGAAATCCTCGCAGGTCGCGGCCTCGCCGTCATGGCGATCGAAATAGAGATCGGTGCCCTTCCGGAAGCGGTCCTCGCCGATCATCGTCAGCATCATGCGGATCACTTCGGCGCCCTTGTTGTAGACGGTCGCCGTGTAGAAATTCGAAATTTCCATATAGGAATCGGGCCGGATCGGATGGGCCAGCGGTCCGCCGTCTTCGGGGAACTGGGCGGCGCGCAAAATGCGCACGTCCTCGATCCGCTTGACCGGTTCGGAACCCATATGGGCGCTGAACTGCTGATCGCGCAGCACGGTGAAGCCTTCCTTGAGGCTCAGCTGGAACCAGTCGCGGCAGGTGACGCGGTTGCCCGACCAGTTGTGGAAATATTCGTGGGCGACGACGCCCTCGATCCCGTCATAATCATTGTCGGTCGCGGTATCGGGATCGGCCAGAATATAGCGCGTGTTGAAGATGTTGAGGCCCTTGTTCTCCATCGCGCCCATGTTGAAATCGCTGACTGCGACGATGTTGAAGATGTCGAGATCATATTCGCGCCCGTAGGTCTCCTCGTCCCACTTCATCGAATTTTTGAGCGCGGTCATGGCGTGGCCGGTTCGGTCCAGATCACCCTCGCGCACGAAAATGCCCAGTTCGACCTTGCGCCCGCTCATGGTGGTGAAGGTATCGCGGTTGACCACCAGATCGCCCGCAACCAGCGCGAACAGATAGCTGGGCTTCAGATGCGGATCGTTCCAGACGGCGAAATGGCGTCCATTCTCGGCATCGCCCTCCTCCACCAGATCGCCATTGGAAAGCAGAACGGGGAAGGTCTCGGCATCGCCCTCCATTCGCACGGTGTAGCGCGACAGCACATCGGGCCGGTCCGGATGGAAGGTGATGCGGCGGAAGCCCTCCGCCTCGCACTGGGTGCAGAGCATGCCGCTCGAGGCATAAAGCCCCATCAGCTGCGTATTCTCCGAAGGCTTCAGCGCGGTAGTGATACCGATATGGTGCGCATCTGCAGGCAGCGGCAGGACGAGATCGCCCTCCTCCATCCGCCAGTCATTCACCCGCTCGCCATCCACGGTGACTTCTTCGGGCTCGATCCCGTCGCCCTTCAGGCGCAGCGGCACGCGCGCAGCGGTATCGGGC
>JBELIU010000025.1:0-19922 GCA_042090735.1 Novosphingopyxis sp.
GAAGCAAGCAAGAAACTGGCCGCGCTATTCAGCGGCGCGGGCGGCGGCGCTGCGTCATGAGCAGGGATCTCGTCATCATTCGGCCCGCGCCCGGTGCCGGCAAGTCCGCGCGCGCGGCAAAGCGCGAGGGCTTCACACCCGTCGTCCATTCCATGTTCGAAGCGAAGCCGCTGCGCTGGGAGCCGCCCGCTCCGTCGCTTTACGATGCCATCATTGCATCGAGCGCCAACGCGCTACGCCTCGGCGGCCCGGCGCTGGCGGCCCTGCAGGATCTGCCGGTCCATGCCGTGGGCGAAGCGACGGCATCCGCTGCTCGGGCGTTGGGTTTCACCATCGGCGTGGTGGGCGAAAGCGGGATCGAGGAGCTGGCCCGCGCCATCTCGACCGACTATCCGCAACGCTTCCTGCGCCTTGCCGGCCGCAACCATATCGAACTTATCGAGCCCGGCATGCTGATCGACACCATGCTGGTCTATGCCGTCGATCCCATCCCGATGCCGCCCGAGCTGAAACGGCGGCTGGCATCGGGAGACATCGCCGTGGCCCTTCACTCGCCGCGCGCCGCGCGCCACTTCGCCGCCGAATGCGACCGGCTGGAACTCGATCGTGGCGCCATTGCGCTCGCGGCGCTATCGGAGAATGTCGCTGAGGCGGCGGGCGAGGGGTGGCGCGCAGTGAGCGTCGCCGGCACGCCGGACGACGCGCATCTGTTGTCGGCAGCGGCAGCCTTGGCTAAACCGTGAGGCGAACCGTTTCTTTTTATCGGCAGATGGCCGACTTTCGGGAATTATCATGAGCGATTACGAGCCGATCAAGCCGAATTCCAACGGCAATTCGGGCCTCCGGAATGTGCTGATCGCGGTGCTGATCGCCTTCGTCGGCGGAGCGATCGCGGCAGGTTGGCTGCTTACCCGCTCGGGCTTCGACTTTTCCGGCGAAGAACCGAAGCAGGCGGAAGCAGCCCCCCCGGCCAGTACCGGGGCAGACCGGTTGGCGCAGCGCATCGACGCGCAGGGCCGCGTTGCCGCACCGAGCGACGCGATTGCGAGCGGCGAGCTTGCGGTACCGGCCGGCGGCACCAGTCTGGACGCGGCCCTTTCCCGCCGTGTCGGCGATCTGGAAGACCGCCTCTCGCGCATCAACGTTCAGGCACAAGCCGCGTCGGGGAACGCCACACGCGCCGAGGGTCTGCTGATCGCCTTCGCGGCGCGGCGCGCCCTCGATACGGGGTCACCACTCGGTTATATTCGTGATCAGCTACGCATGCGTTTCGGCGATATGCTGCCCAATGCGGTGAAAACCGTAATCGCTGCCGGCGAGGACCCGGTCACGCTGGAACAGCTGCAGAGCGAGTTGGATGATATCGGCGAGCGGTTGACCGTAGGTGGCCGGGATCAGGCGTTCTGGCCCTCGCTGAAACGGGAAGTCAGCGAATTGTTCGTGCTGCGCCGCGAAGGCACGCCGTCGCCCGCCCCGTCGCAAAGGCTGCGGCGGGCGCGCCGCTTTACCGAAGCCGGCAATATTGCCGCTGCGATCGCCGAGGTGGAAAAGCTTCCCAATCAGGAAGAGGCGGCGAACTGGCTCGATCAGGCGCGCCATTATGCGCGCGCCCGCGACGCTCTGGACCGGATCGAGAACGCAGCCATCCTGCAGCCGCGCGCCAATGCCGTGATGGGTGCCAGCGGTCCGGCCAGCGATATGCAGGGCTTGGCCGAGCCGAGCCCGCAGGCAGCGCCGGCTCCCGCCCCGGGCGGCGAGCCGCAATATTGAACCGGTGCGCCGGCCGGCAATTTGCGGCCGCTCTTTTATTTGAGACCCATGCCTGATCGTTCATCACCGCAATCGCCGATATCGATCGCAGCGCTCTATCGTTTCGCCGCGCTCGACCCGCACAGCGTGCGCGATTCCCTGCATACGCTGTGCGAGCGGGAAGGTGTGAAAGGCACGCTGCTGCTTGCCAAAGAAGGCATCAACGGCACGATCGCGGGAACCGATGCGGCCATTGCAACGGTATTGGACGCAATTCGAGCTTTGCCCGACTGCGAGACGCTATCGGTCAAATTTTCGCGGGCGGAGGCAATGCCGTTCCACCGGCTGAAAGTGCGGGTGAAGCGCGAGATCGTGACCATGGGGCAGCCCGATATCGATCCGGTCCGATCGGTCGGCACCTATGTGCCGCCGCGCGAATGGAACGCGCTCGTTGACGATCCGGACACGATCCTGATCGACACGCGCAACGATTATGAAGTGGCGATCGGTAGCTTCCGCGGCGCCATCGATCCGCGCACGAAAAGCTTTCGCGAATTTCCGCACTGGTTCGAGGCGCACCGGCAGGAATGGGAGGCCGAGGGCCGCAGTCCGAAAATCGCGATGTTCTGCACCGGCGGTATCCGCTGCGAAAAGGCCACCGCCTATGTAAAGCAGCAGGGCTTGGAAGACGTCTATCATCTGCAGGGCGGCATCCTGGCCTATCTCGAGCAGATGCAGGCGAAGGAAAGCCGCTGGGACGGCGAATGCTTCGTGTTCGACGAACGGGTAAGCGTGGGCCACGGGCTTGTGCAAGGCAGCCACACGCTCTGCCGCGCCTGCCGCATGCCGCTGAGCGAGCAGGACCGCGCATCGCCGCTGTTTGTGGAAGGCGTCGCCTGCCCCGCCTGCCATGATGCGCGGACCGAGGAACAGCGGCGCAGCTATGCCGAACGCCACCGCCAGAGCGAACTCGCGAAACAGCGCGGCGTACCCCATGTCGGCGCGAAGCAGCCGGGAAGCGGCGGTGGCTGAGCCGATCCTCTACAGCTTCCGCCGGTGCCCCTATGCCATGCGGGCAAGGATGGCGCTCCATATCAGCGCAATGGACGTAGAGCATCGCGAAGTGCGCCTGCGCGACAAGCCGGCAGAGCTTCTGGAAGCCTCGCCCAAGGGCACCGTCCCCGTGCTGGTGACAGGTGACGGCCATGTGATCGATGAAAGCCTGGACATCATGCGCTGGGCGTTGGATCGCCATGATCCGGAGGGCTGGCTGGACGATGTCGACGACGAACTGATCGCGGCCAATGATGGCCCATTCAAGCATCATCTCGACCGCTACAAATATGACACACGCTATGACAGCGATGCCGCGCATCACCGGAGTGAGGCAATTGCGATTCTGGGCGACCTGAACCGCCGCCTCGCCGGAAGCGCGTGTCTCTGCGGCGATCGCCGGACCATGACAGACATCGCCATCTTTCCGTTCGTCCGCCAGTTTGCCGGGGCCGATCGCGACTGGTTCGATGCACAACCGCTACCGAACCTCCAGCGCTGGCTGGGCGGCCTGCTGGCGTCCGAGCTGTTCGCGGCGATCATGGTGAAGCGGGAGGCTTGGAAGGCCGATGGTTAACGACGAAGCGCCGGACGAGAGCAACAATGCGGCGGTCAAGGCCGCCTGCACACGCTTCCTGTCGCAACATCGGCCGGTATCGGTGGCCGAGAAGCTGCGCCAACTCGCCGCCTCGCCTTATGCCGCCGAAGAGCCGGATATGTATGGCGAAGGTGGCGCGGTGGCGCTGCTGGAACAACGCGTCGCAACGATGCTCGGCAAGCCCGCCGCGCTGTTTTTCACCAAGGGCGTAACAGCGCAGCTGTGCAGCCTGCGCGTGCATATGGAAGCGGCCGGGGTGAACCGCATCGGCCTGCACCCGCAAAGCCATCTTGACGTCGATGAGGCCGGCGCGATCCACCGCGTCGGCGGAGCGCAGGTGGTTCGGTTGGGGCGCTACCAGCCCTTTTCGCTCGCCGATGTCAAAGCGGCTGGCGAACGGCTGGCGGCCTTGGTGATCGAGCTGCCGCTGCGCCGTTCGGGCTATCTTCTCCCGACCCTGGATACGGTGAAGGCGATCTCCGACTATTGCCGGGAGCGGCGGATCGCACTGCATTTCGATGGTGCGCGCTTGTGGGAAACGGCGGCGGCCTATGGCGTCTCGCTGAGCGATCTTGCCGGTCTGGCCGACAGTGTTTACCTTTCCTTCTACAAGGGACTGGGCGGCCTCGGCGGGGCGATGTTGCTGGGCGATACCGATCATATTGCTGCGGTTTCACCTTGGAAGGCGCGCTTCGGCGGCAACCATTTTACCAGCTATCCGCAGGCAATTTCCGCGCTGGCCGGCCTTGATAATCATGTGGCGCGAATGACCGATTACACGGTCCGCGCCCGCACCCTCGCCGCGGCTCTGGACGGATCGATCGATGCGATCATTCATCCCAACCTACCCCATACGAACGCTTTCCAGCTTTTAATCCAAGGCACACCGTCCGAGCTGACCGAACGCAACTTGGTGTTCGCGCGCAAACAGGGCGTCTGGCTTTTCAACGCATTTACCGAAGCGCCGCTAGAGGCCCGTTCGATCGGGGAGATCGTGATCGGCGAGGCGGCAGACGATTACACGGACGAAGACGCCATCGGATGGCTTGCGGAGTTTATCCAGCAGGATCGCTGACGGCAGCCGTATCCGTGCCCGCCTGACGATCCGCTTCCACACCCTCCCAGCCTCCGCCGAGCGCCTTGAACAGCGCGATACTATATTGGCGAAGCTGCGCATCGCTTTGCACCAGTTGCTCGCGCGCTGACAGCCATTTTGCACGCGCCTTCAAGGGCGCATCTTCCGGCACGAACCCAGCCGCGTAGCGTGCTTCCACCGCCTTCGCATTGGCCTGAGCGTCGGCCACGCCCTGCGCCAGCACACCGTTGCGACGCCGTTCGCTGTCGATCTGCGCCAGCGGGTCTTCCACATCACGCAGCGCGCCGAGCACGGTCTTGCGATATTGCAGATAGGCCTCGTCACGCGCAGCCTCCCGGCCTGCAATAGCTGCCTTGCGCTGGCCGAAGTCGAAAATCGGAAATTGTCCGAGCGCGCTGCCTGTCAGTTGCAGGCTGTCTGTGCTGATCAGCGACGTCAGCGCCGTGGAGATGAGCTGCGCCATGCCGGTGAGGCTGAATTTGGGATAGAGGTCCGCCACCGCGACGCCGATATCCGCCGTGCTCGCCGCCAGATTGCGCTCGGCGGCGCGGATGTCGGGCCGTCGCCGCAACAGGTCGGACGGCAGGCCCGGCGGCACGATGGGCGCGGCGACCAACGGCGCATCGAAATGCGCCAGTTCGCTGTCCAGCGCGCCCGGCTGTTCGCCCAGAAGCAGCGCAATGGCATGGCGGCGCACCGCCATATCCGCCCGGATCGGCTCGATCCGCGCCTGATCCGCCGTCAGCTGTTGACGCGCATTGATCGCCTCGATCGCGGGAATCAGGCCGACCTCTGCATTATGAGCGGCGATATCGACCACGCGCTGCTGCGCGGCGATCTCGGTCTGGATGACGTCCATCTGCTGCCCATCGAACCGCAAGGCGAAATAGGCCTGCGCGATCTCGCTCGCCAGCATGACTTCGGCATCGCGCGCGTTCCAGATTGCCGCTTCAGTGCGCGCGATGGCCGACTCGGTGCCACGCTTCGCCCCGCCGAACAGATCGAGTTCCCAATTGGCATCGAAGCCTGCCGCATAGGTGGTGATGCCGCCGCCCGGCAGCGCCAGGCCGTTGGCCGCGCCGCCGCCCGATGCGCCAGATCCGCCCCCACCGGAAAAGGCCCGCGCCAGATTGGCGAAGCCCGCATTTTTGCTCAGCTCGATATGGCTGACGCTCGTCTGCGCATCCAGCGAGGGCAGTCCCTTCGCCCGCGCCGTTATCTCCTGCAGGCGCGCCTGACGCACGCGCGAGGCGGCAATGGCAATGTCCGGGTTGTCTTCGACCGCGCGGGCGATCAGCGATGTCAGCTCAGGATCCTTGTAATAGGTCCACCAGCGCGCCGGATCGATCGCATCTCTGCTTGGCGCAGGTCCGGTGAATGCGGGTGGCACGGGCGTCTCGGGCGCGCTGTAATTCGGCCCGACGGTGCAGGCAGACAGCATGAGGCTGGCGAGGAGAAGCGTTTTACCGGGATATTTCAATGTCTGCTCCTGCCGGGGCGGATGCGCCGTCGGATTTGCGCATGAGAAAGACGAGTGGGGCGACCACGATGACGATGATCATCAGAAAGTGGAAAACGTCGATGAAGCCGAGCATCGCCGCCTGCCTCTGGACCTGCTGGTAGAGTATGGCGAGTGCGGCTTGCTCCTGCCCTCCGGTGATCGTCTGGGCCTGTCCGATCCACTGGTTGTAATTGGGATCGAGCGGATTGAGATGCTGCACCATCTCAGCCTGATGAACCTGCATCGAATTGGCGAGCTTGGTCTGGGCAAGCGAAATGCCGATCGATCCGCCAAGATTGCGGCAGACGTTGAGCAGGCTGGAAGCCTGCGCCGTCTGGGTCTGCTTCAGCCCGACATAAGCGACGGCATTGATCGGCACGAACAGGAAAGGCAGCGCGATCGCCTGATAGAGCCGCGCGATGGCCGCATCGGTGAAACTCATGTCCGTATTGAGCTGCCCCATGTTCCATAGCGCAGCCCCCTGAACCAGCAGCGCGGGAAACAGCAGCCAGCGCACGTCCACCTTGTCGCTCAACCGTCCGGCGAAAGGGACCGCGATCAGGGTGGCGAAGCCGCCGAAGGTGAGCGCCAGCCCGGCATCTAGAGAGCTGTATCCCATTACCTGCTGCAACATCTGCGGGATCAGCTGCGTGGTGCCGAACAGGATCACGCCGGTCACGCCCATGATCAGCAGCGTCATCGAGAAGTTGCGGTTCTTCATGAGCCGCAGATTGACCACCGGATCGGGATGGTTGAGTTCCCAAAACACCAGAGCGATCAGCGACACCACCGCAATCGAGGCGGTAACGATGATGAGGTTGCTGGAAAACCAGTCCTCCCGAAGCCCGGAATCGAGGGTATATTCCAGAAAGCCCAAGCCGAGCACGACCAGCGCCACGCCGATATAATCGATGCGGAGGCCGCCCTTGAAACGCTCCTTGCGATCCTTTTCGACCTGCTCCGGCTCCGCAACGAAAGCCTGCACCAGAAACACGGCCAGAATTCCCACCGGCACATTGATAAGAAACACCCAGTGCCAGCTTGCATATTCGACGATGTACCCGCCAAGCGTAGGGCCGAGCACGGGGCCGACCACGACTACGATGGCAAAGGCGGCAAAGGCCATGCCGCGCTTTTCCGGCGGGAAGGTATCCGCGAGGATCGACTGTTCTACCGGTGCCAGCCCCCCACCGCCTATGCCCTGCAGAACCCGCGCGATGATCAAGGTCGTCAGGTTTGGCGACAGACCGCAGAGCAAACTGGCCGCGGTGAACAGGATGATCGACAGCGTGAAATAGCGCTTGCGTCCAATCGCATCGCTCAGCCAGCCGGACAGCGGGATGATGATCGCGTTGGCGACCAGATAGCTCGTCAACACCCAGGTCACCTGATCGGTGGTCACCGACAGGCTGCCCCCGATATGGTCGAGCGCGACATTGGCGATGGCGGTGTCCAGTACCTCCATGAAGGTCGGGATCGAAATGATCGCGACGATCAGCCAGGGGCTATAGGGCCCCGCCGCGGAACGGGAAGGGGTCCATTGGTTGCCGGAGGCAGCGGCGCCCGCCACCGGATCAACGCACCTTGACGGTGGGGACGGCCGACATGCCGGGGCCGATCGGATATTTGCGCGGGTCCGGCCCGTTTTTCACATCGAATATGATCCGCACGGGCACGCGCTGAACAACCTTCACGAAGTTTCCGGTGGCGTTCTGCGGCGGCAAGATGGCGAAGGCCTGGCCCGCACCCTGCTGGAAACTGGCGACATACCCCTTGAAGTCCACACTCGGGAAGGCATCGATCTTGATGCTGACCGGTTGGCCGACGCGCATGGTTTCAAGCTGCGTTTCCTTGAAATTGGCGGTGATCCACATGTCTTCGGGCACCAGCGCCATCAATTGCGATCCGGGGGCAACATAGGAGCCGACATTCACCTGCCGGTTCACCACCTGTCCGGCGATCGGGGCCTTGATCTGCAGGTTCGCGATATTGGTCTGCGATGCCTTGGCCGCCGCCCGGCGCGCCGCGATTGCGGCCTGCGCGACATCGGCCTGTTTGCGCGCAACGGTGACGGCCGCGTCCGCGCTTTCGATCTGGCTGCGCGCCGCGTCGGCCTGCACCTGCGTGCTGCGCACTTCCTTGCGCGCCTCGTCCAGCTGCTGGCCGGACACCGCATTGGGATCGAGCTTGGCCAAGGTCAGATAACGCTGAAGATCCTGCTTCGCCTTCTGCGCTGCGGCCAGGGGCACACGCGCTTCGGACGCGGCCTGCTGGCGCTGCGCCTGCGCAGAGCCGATCTGGGCAAGCTGTTGAAGATATTGTTCGCGTGCCTGCTGAATATTGGCCTCTGCCTCATCCAGCTTGTCGACCTGGCCGGACGGTTCGATCACGGCCAGCAGGGTTCCTGCCTTCACATGCTGGTTGTCGAGATCGGCAACATTGGTCAGCGTGCCCGCCTCCTGCGCCGCCAACCGCACGATATGCGCATCGACGAAGGCGTCATCGGTCGATTCATACTGACGCGCATGGAGATAATAGAGCGTGCCGCCGATCGCGATCGCGGCGACCACGATCACCAGGATGATCCAGAATATCGGCTTCTTGAAGAGGGATTTTTTAGGCGGAACCTCAGAGTCCTCAGTGTCGCTATTTTCCTGCTCTGCGGCCTGATCCTGCTCTCCCGCATCGCTGACAGACGGGTCTTGGTCCGTGTCGTCGAAGCGCGCGTCTTCGCCGTCGTTCATTGCACTTCCTTTGGGAGAGGCTGCGTCCCGTCTGCAAGGTTGTTCAGCATGGCATCCACCTGGGCGGCCAGAACCTGCTGGATGTCCAGGCGGGTCGTCTCGTCGTAATCTTTCAGGCCAAGTTCGCGCAGCAACAAGGCCCGTGAGGATCGCGGACTCATCGCCTGGCCGGACAGCGCCGAGGCAACGATCGCCGCCGTGCGCTCATCCACTCCGCTGGCAATCCGGATGAGCCGCATCACACAGGTAAACATGGCGTGCATGAAACCATCATAGATATGATCGAAGGCCGCCGTGGGGTTCATCTGTTCGCGCAGGATGAAGCGGGTATGGTCGGCCTTGTCCTCGGCCGTCATCTTCTGGGAAAGCGAGCGGAAGATATCCTGCAGTGCATCGCGCGCGCCATCCGGATCGTTATCCTCGACCCCAGCGGCCGCTTCCAGATGGTGTTCCATCCCCTCGTGCAGCTGCTCGGCAATGCGATCGGCCGCGGCCAGATATAGGCCTTCCTTGCCGCCATAATGATAGGTGATGGCAGACATCGCGCTGTCCGCCTCGCGGGCGATCTGCCGCGTGCTCGCGCCTTGCATGCCGTGATGGCCGAAGACGTTGATGGCGACGTCAAGCAAGCGATTGGTGATCATCCGCGCGAATTAGTTCGGTCGACCGAATGACGCAAGGGCTGATCTGACATGAGGAATAGCGCCACTCACCTCAATGGTGAGCTAGCCTGTCCTTGCCGGATAAAGTCGCTGATTTTTTAAGAAGGAGAAGGCCGAAGTAATCGCCTTCCCGCCCTTACACTTCAGTTGCCGGCCACCCGCATCGTCTGTCGTCCGTCAAGCCGATCGAGCGCATAAATGGCAGCACGGCGGCTATCGACAACGCGGCCGTCGGCCAGAACGAGATCGAAATGCTCTTGCAGCTCCACGGCGCGCCGCAAGGTCGCGCGGGCCTCTTCCATTCGGCCGATCCGCGCATAGGCATTGCCTAGGTTGATAAGCCGCGCAGGATCGTTGGGAAGTTCTGCGGAAGAGCTTTCCAGCTGTCGGATAGCTTCTTCGTTCCGCCCGGTCTGCATGGCTGCGAAACCGAGCTGACCTTGCTCGTAATTGATTTCCTGCGGCACTTCGGCGGGCGCGGCGGCCTGCGGAGCGGTTGCTGCGGCAAGCAGAATGGAAAGCAACATGGCAGGTCTCCCGAAACGATTATGACACTAAAGTGACATAAACGCCCGAGGCCTGCAACACTATTGTAACATTGCTGTCATTTCATTGTCGCGGGCAGGCAGCCATCGCCGTGCGCCGTGATGAAATTTCAGCCGTCAATTGAGTCGACTTCGGAACTCAGGATAGTGCGACATTGCGCCGCTCTTCGGCTTCCGCCTCACGCTGCTTGCGCTCGGTGGCGGTACGCTCGGCCCGCGCGGCCATCTGCCGCCAGGCCTTTTCGCTGCGCAGTGCGCGCGAGCGGACATTGTCCAAGGCGGTGTGCGCGGCGATTGCCGCGTCGGCCTCGGCCCGTTCGAGGAAGAATTTCGCTTCTTTTTGCATCATCTGCCTTCCGATCGGGCCGAGGTTTAATATTTCAGGGTCGATCTTGCGATCAGGCCTCCTGAAGATTCACAGCAGACTTCTTGCCGTTGCGGCCCTGCTCGATTTCGTAGCTGAGGCGCTGTTCCTTCTGCAGGGAGTGCATCCCGGCAGCCTGAACCGCGGTGATGTGGACGAAGCTGTCTTCGCCGCCATCTTCGGGGGCAATAAAGCCGTAGCCCTTGTCTTCGTTGAAGAATTTTACGGTGCCGATAGGCATAAGCGTTTCCTTTCTCACAGAAACATAGTGTGACGCGCGCCGCAAACGTTGCGACACGTGGTTCGCCGGAAGTCGATTCTGGAGGGAAAGCAGAGAAAGGCCGCCACCGGAGCGGTTGGCCAAGACACCAAGTTCCGTCGATAGGCGACGATAGCTTTGAGCAATATAGCATCGAAAGCATTGCTTGGGAAGCGGTGCGCGTTCTGCCATGCTGTTGCAAAGCACAGGAGGGGAATAAAAGACATGCGCTATCCGATATTGATGATCGCCGTCGCCGCCTTGATTCCGTTGGGGTCTTGCTCCGAAAGCAACCCGGCGGGAGAGACAGCCGCGACCACACCGGCTTCTGCCTTGATGACCGCGCTGCGAGACAAATGCGGCCGCGCCTTCCGGGGCGCCAAGACCGCGGGCAGCGATGAAACGATGGAGGGCAAGGAGCTGGTCCTCGCCATCGCGCCTTGTGAACCGGACGGCCCCGTCACGATGGCCATTCACGTCAATGTCGGCCCGCTTCAGGTGAGCCGCGGCGAGGAGGTGTGGGACCGCTCGCGCACCATCACCCTGTCCAATGGTGACGGCGGAATGACGGTGACGCTGGGCAATCGCAACGAGGACGGCAGCGCCGCCCCGCTCGACGGCACGAGCGCCGCCGCTGCCGCCGGTGGTACCGACACGCGCCAGACCTTCGCCCTGCCGGGTGCCGAGCAGCCAATGGAGGTTGCGCTGGACAGCGACACCATCACTCTGAGCGTCCCCGATAGCGGCGAATCGCAGGGTTATGCCGCACAATTCGAAACGAGCGACCGCGTTGCCATGCCGCCGGAAGCCTGGGGCAACGGCGCGGGCTGACAGGCGCCGGCGGCGTTCAAGAGCGCCCCGGTTCCTCCCCGGTATTCTTGGGAAGGTCGCCGAACCGATCTATCCAGCCGAGCCGGTCCGCCCAATAGATGTGGTAGACGTCGGCTAGATCGCTCAAACCCCCGATCAGGCCGATCCGCAGTCGAAGCTGGCCGGGCTTGTTCGTCCGACGACTGTAGACCGCGGCGCCGCAACCGCTGCAGAAAGCGCGCATCTTGCCGGGCGAGCTTTCGAACTCCCGCAAGGTCTCGCGCGCAATCCAGCGCAGCTGCGCCTCGTCCGCCGGGACGGCGACGTTGAGGGCGCTACCGGTCGACCGGCGGCACATCGAACAGTGACATACCGCCGCCTCGCCGAGCGGCGCGGACAGATCGTAGCGCACACCGGCGCACAGGCATGAGGCTGAATATACAGGCAAAGCAGGACCATCGCTCATCGCGGCGATCTACGCTAATCAGAGGTTTGTAGGAAAGGCTTATGGACGATCGCTATCATCTCGCCCGCTTCGTCGACGCTCAGGACGGTGTCTTCGACCATGCGCTTGCCGAACTTCGACAGGGATCGAAGCGCGGCCACTGGATGTGGTTCCTGTTCCCCCAGATCGCCGGCCTGGGCAGCAGCGAACTCGCGAAAGCCTATGCGCTGTCCGGCCTTGCGGAAGCCAAAGCCTATCTTGATCATCCCACGCTCGGCCCCAGGATCCGGGCGGCAACCGATGCGATGCTGCTTCATGCCGGCAAGCGCAGTGCCGATGCCATACTGGGCGGTATCGACGCGCTCAAGTTCCGCAGTTCGATGACGCTGTTCGAACTAGGTGCCGAGGGCGAAGCCGCCCAGCGTTTTGCTGCGGCGCTCGACGCCTTTTACGGTGGTGAGCGCGACGAGCGAACGCGCGGGATTCTCGGCATGTAAAGGCGGCGGACGACACGGCCCGCCGCCCCGAAAACTTACTTGATGTGCTTGGAAATGGCCGCAGTCATCTTGAACATTGAGATGCGCTCGGTGCCGATCACCTTGCCGAGCTTTGCGTCGGGTTCGATCTGGCGCTTGTCATCTTCGGCCTGAAGATCGTGCTTCTTGATATAATCCCACACGCGGCTGGTGACCGAGGCGCGCGTCAGCGGACCTTCACCGGTAATCTCCGCGAGCTCGGGCGTCACCGTAACCTCACGCTGAAGAGCGTTGGATTTTCCGGGTTTACTGTCAGCCATGCTGCGCTTTCCTTTTTCTAACTGTTTGCGGGGCACCGCGCCGTATGGCGCGCTATCCCCCTCCGCCGGGCGGAGGATGAAGGAGCGTTGACACCTTTCGCCCGAAAATCAAGGGCGCTGGCGGTTCGCCGACCGTTCAGCCGGACCGGTCGGGCGTTACGGAGAGCGCGCGGGAGGAAGCGAAACGATCGCGCAGCCAATGGCCGATCGCCCACCAACCCAGCGCCCAGAGCGCGCCGAAGGTCCATCCGGCCAGCACGTCGCTGGGCCAATGTACGCCTAGATAAAGGCGGCTTGATCCGACGACGAGCACGAGCGCAATGGCGGCAGCGAGGATGAACGCTCGCTCGCGCCGCGCCCGCACGATCTGCACCAGCACGAGCGCCAGCGTCAGATAGACCGCGGCGCTGTTGGCCGAATGGCCGCTGGGAAAACTCGCGGACCCGATATCGATCAGATGGTTTATCACCTCCGGTCGTTGCCGCCCGAACAGTGGCTTCAGGATGGCGACCGCCAGCGGCCCGCCACCGCCGCCCGCCAGAACGAGCAAAGCCGTCAGCACATGACGCTGGATCAGCAGAAACCCGGCGCTGAGCGCTACCACCAGAGTCAGGACCGTGCCGCCGCCCAGCGCGGTGATATCGAGCATGGCCTGTTTCAGGAACGCCGGGCCTTCCGGCACGCCCGGCGATCCCGGCTCCCGCATCATCAGCAGCACCGCCCGATCGAACGAGAATCGCGCGCCGCCCCCGATCCAGCTGCCGACCGCCGCCAGAATGGCGAAACCGGCGACGAGCAGCGCGATACCGATCAGAAGCCACCGGATCTGGCCGGTCGGCTGGGGCGGGGTTTGACTCATCGCAGCGGCATAGGATCGCATCTTCGCCCTTGTCGAGCGAAAGCGGGGGCCGCATGACAGGACCCATGAAGTTCATCCCGGCCTTCCTCCCCTGACGCGCTCGTCCGCCCTGCCCCTGTCTGATCGGAAGGAGAGCCGCGCCCGTGCTGTCTGGCGCTGGCTGCTGGCGCTCGCCTATTTGGCGGCCGGGGTGCTGCATCTCGTGTCCCCCGCCCCCTTCGTCGGGATCACGCCGGCCTGGGTGCCCTCACCGCAGATGGTGATCGCGTTCACCGGCCTTGCCGAACTGGCGGGCGCTGCGGGGCTACTGCAGCCTTTCTCCCTGCCGCTGCGCCGCGCCGCCGGCATCGGCCTGGCGCTCTATGCGGTCTGCGTCTTTCCGGCCAATATCAATCATATGATCCTCGACATGTCCTCGCCCGATCCGAAGCTCGGCTGGGCCTATCACGCCCCGCGCATGCTGCTGCAGCCGGTGCTGGTCTGGCTCGCCCTCTGGGTCAGCGGCGTGATCGATTGGCCCTTTCGCGGGCGCCGCGCGGCATGACCGTCACCATCCTGGTCGATGCCGATGCCTGCCCGGTGAAGGACGAGATCTACCGCGTCGCCTGGCGCCATGAAGTTCCCGTCAAGATCGTCTCCAACAGCTTTCTTCGGGTGCCCGATCACCCGCTGATCGAGCGCATCACCGTGTCCGACGCGTTCGATGCGGCGGACGACTGGATCGCCGAGACCGCCGACGCGCGCAGCATCGTCATCACCTCCGACATCCTGCTGGCGGACCGCGCCCTGAAGGCCGGCGCCGCCGTGCTGTCCCCCACCGGCAAGCCCTTCACCGCGGCGTCGATCGGCCCGGCCATCGCGACGCGGGCGATCATGGCGGACCTGCGCGCCGGGGCGGACGGCCCCCTCGGCTCCAGCGGCGGCGGCCCGCCCCCCTTCACCAAGGCGGACCGATCGAACTTCCTCCAGGCGCTGGACCGGGAACTGGTGCGCCTCGCCCGGTGCTGACAGCGTAAGATCTTATACAAACAATAGCTTAACCTTTGCCTCTTATGCCGGACGGTCCATCGTCAGGAGTGCAGCCATGCCGCGTACCAGTAGGTTCCGCCGCCAACACGACGAAGCGCTCGCGTTGGCCGCGAAGATCGCGAGCGCAACCCAGCGTCTGCTGGACACGCAAGACGCCGCCATCGCCGGCACCATCGAGGCCGATTTCGCGCGGCTCGACTTCGTTCTGCGCCGGCATTTCAAGCAGGAGGACCAGCTTCTCTACCCGCGCCTCATGGCCTCGCCGGACCGCACGACGGCGGCCACCGCCAAGGTGTTTTTCGACGAGATGGGCGGCCTCGGCCCCACCTTCGACGCCTTCTCGCGCCGCTGGATCACCCCCGGCGCGATTGCCGCGGCGCCGCATGCGTTCGCGGAGGAAAGCGCCCGCATCTTCGCCACCCTCGCCGCGCGGATCGCGCATGAGAATGAGGAGCTGTACCCGCTCGCCGACTGGTCGGCCGAAGCCGATCCGGAATCCGACGCCGCCTGACGGCGCACCGGACGCGGCTCCCCCGCCGGTCCCGGAAATCGGGTCCGTGCAGCCGCGCGATCATGCCGGGGGAGCCGCGCGGCGGGCCTTTCGCCGCCGCGCGGACGCCTATTCCGGCGGATCGTCCGCGAAATCACGCCCCTCCTCGCCCGCCGGAAAGTCGCGAGGGTCCGCATACGGGTCCCCCCATTGCGGGCCGGAGCGCCCCTCAGCGATCCGCGCCGCCGCCAGCGCCTGTCCGCGCTTCAGCCCCGCGATCTTTTCCATGATCAGCGCGTCGGTCTCGCCCGCCGTCGGCATACGCGCGCGCTCCTCGGCCCGCGCCTCGGCCTGCCGCTCGGTATAGTAGGCCGGGCCGGGCAGCGGTTCGCGCGCCGCGACATGATCCGGCACCGGCGTGGGCGCTGCGTCCGCCGCGCGCGCATCCGCCGCGGCGATGGCGTCTGCATCCTCGCTGACCCGCGCCAGCGCCTCAGCCAGCGCCGCGCCGGTATCGCCGCGCTCGCGCCGCACCTCGCGCCGGTCGATCCAGCAGCCGAAGCGTTCGGGCGCGCGCCGCGTCAGAATGAACATCGCCAGCCGCTCGTCATATTGGCGCCAGCTGCCCACCTGCTGCCCCTGAAAGAAGATCGGCCGCTCCACGCCGTTCATCGCGCGGCCGAAGGCGGCATCGGCAATGCGCTCCACCGCATGATCGAGCGCCGCGTCCCAGGCCGCGCGAAAGCTTGCCGCCTCGGGCCGGGCGCGCAGGCGATAGGCCGATCGCGCGCTGATCCCCACGCGCCCCGCCGCCTCCGCCACGCAGCCGCAGGCGGCCAGCGCATCGATGAACCCCATCTGCCGCGCCCGCGTCCACCCGTCATGGCGCGGGCGAACCGGCACGGGATTGAGCCCGTCGGTGAGGGAATGGGTTTCCGCGCGGTCACGCGGCGGAAAGGCGGAGCTGTTGGATTGGTGCGTCATGACCAGTCATAGCTGATCTCCACGCCTGTAGGACAGGGCTAAGTGGTTGGCGCTGTTGGGTTTTGCCTACATGGGTTTGGGTTTGGAAGGACTTAAGCAATGACGCGAAGAGGTTGGTCCTTGGTCGTCACCCCCGGAGCCGACAAAACCGCTTTCCTACATGTTCCCGCTTCGTTCATGGCGAGCCTTATGGGTGGCAAGCGCATCAGAACCATGTCCGATTTCGTCCGGCACCGCTTCGATATCGAGCTGACCTGCGCCTGCGGCCACCGCAACGTCCTCAGCAGCCGAGCCGTCTGGCAGATTTTCCGCAAAAAAGGCTGGTCCCCCACCCTGGAACGCGCCCCCGACCGCTTCAGGTGCACGCGATGCGGGGGACGGCCTGTAAGGATGGGGCCGTGGGAGGGGTCTGACGTTTAGGGAAAAGTTCGCTTCTATCCACATGCGAACGACTATTCCGTTCCGAAGTTTTGTTGCTGGAAGATAAATTGAATCATTTGAGTCATTTAGCTTCACTTGACTAAACTATTGAAACTGCTAATTTTTCTTAATGGACACTACATATCATTTGAACGGCAGCTTTAAGCCAACAACGAAAAGATTTGCTGATCTTAACGGACCGGATTTTTTCCCAACCCCTGCTTGGGCGACCGAGGCACTTATAGACAATGAGCGTTTCAAGGGGGATATTTGGGAATGCGCATGCGGTGACGGTGCAATGTCTGAAGTTCTCAAAAAAACTGAGAACAATATCATTAGCAGCGATTTATATGATCGCGGTTATGGCGAAAGCGGAATTGATTTTCTTGGATCAACTAGTAAATACGATAATATCGTCACAAACCCTCCGTACAATGCAGCGGAAGGTTTCGTAGAAACTGGTCTAAAATTAGCCAATAATAAATTTGCTCTGCTATTGCGCCTAGCTTTTTTGGAGGGAGCAAACCGCCAGCGAACCATTTTTAGCAAGAGTCCGCCAGCTCGCGTTTGGGTGTTCAGCGAACGCATTACCTTTTATCCTGCCGGTGCCGAGGTAAAGGGTTCGGGCACCACGGCGTATGCTTGGTTTGTGTGGGACAAACTTCACGCTGGCCCTACTGAACTTAATTGGTTTCGACCCGGCTATAAGCCAAAGGGCCGTCGATCCTCTCAGCAGGATTTAGGATTTTCCTAGGAGCTTATTCCCCTTTGCCGTAACTTCATAACCGACATCAGACACATGCGTCAGATATCCATCATGAAGAAAGTTGCCTGGCACGTCATGATGAGATCGAATGTTACGAATGAGCTGATGCCACATTGGCTCTCCTTGGCGTGTGCTTGACATCGCCAAATCCTGAGGGTCCAGGTTTACGTAGTTTGGCACTTCTGAACGGGCTCTATCGAAAGTGCATTGACCGTCCGGACGTGCGCTCGCAATTTTTACGATTGCCAACGCCACGTCATTTTCGGTTACTCGGGTCATATTAGAATCTCCTATATGCTATAAAGATAAGATCGAACAAATTCGAACGTTGTCAAGTCAAAGAGATATTGTTGAGAATCCAGATGATTGAGTGGAGGGCAAAGCAGTTCAAATCGCTCAACGGGTTCCAATGATCTTAAACTGTCAAACAAGACTTGGTCATAGTGGCTTGCTCTCAATAACCGGCTTTGATCCCTTAGCGCATAAGCACGCGGCGCTGGGCTACCAGATAAACGGCTTCGACTCTCCGTACCGTACGGGAACCGCCCCGACCCCCGCGCCTTTATCTCCCATCACTTAGGAGACCCCATGGCCGACGATCAGGACCGCGACGAGCTGTTCAAAACCTTCAACGACAAGGTGAACATGGCGCCGAAGGAGCTGGAGGACTGGCTCGATACGGACGAGTCGAAGTCAGTCGGCGATAGCGATGGCGAGGAATCGACCGGGCACAAGTCCGGCCGCAAGATCGTTGCTATCAAGCGCACCAACAAAGACGATCTGACGGACGATCAGTGGGAATGGATGGACAAGGTGGTGGGCTATATCAACCGCCACTGCGCGCAGGTGCCGGACGAGCCGGAGGGATCGGATTGGGCGTACAGCCTCAAGAACTGGGGCCATGATCCGATGAAGGAGGACGGCTGCGCCTGACGCAGCGTGCTTGAACGGGGGCCTTGATCGCCCCAATCAATCAGTAAAAGCATGTTTGATCGTTTCCGCCGATGCTCACGCGGAGCTATGACGGCGGCCATGCAGCGCAATCTCTCCAAGACGTTCAGCTTCCTCGCGCTCCACCTGATCGTGGGGTTCAGCGTGGCCTATGCCTTCACCGGCTCCTTCGCGATGGCCGGCGGCATCGCGCTGGTCGAGCCGCTGGTAAACGCGGTGGTGTTCTTCTTCCACGAACGCGCCTGGGAGGAAGGCAAACGCCCCGCGATCCTCGACACCCTGCTCCACCGCCACGGCACCGCAGAACGATCCGAACCGGCGGGGTGAGGTTTATCGCGCCCATCGGCTATCGCAAATGCGCCATGGCGCGATCGTGCAGGCGCGAGAGCGCAAGGAGCGCAACGCAGGCGCCGATCAAGCACATCAGCATATCCCACTGCGTATCCCACGGATCGCCCTGCGTACCGAGGAACTCGTCCGCGCCTTGACCGAGCACCATCGCCGCGCCGAATTCGATCAGTTCGTACAGCGCACTCACCGACAGGCAGCAGGCGAGCACGAGCAGGCTGAGCAGCGTGCCGCGCCGCAGGCCGCCGAGCCGCACCAGCAGCTCGCGAAAGACGATCGCGGGGACGAAACCCTGGATCAGGTGGCCGAAGCGATCGTACGGATTGCGGGCGAGGTCGAGCCAGTCCTGCACCGCAAAGCCGATCGGCACGCGCGCATAGCTGTATGCGCCGCCCAGCATCAGCACCAGCCCATGGAAGCCGATCAGCGTCAGCGCCAGAGCGGTGAGCGGAAAGCGAATCCGCGTGCCCCACAGAATCGGCAGCGCAACGAGCACGGGGGCGATCTCCATCCACCAGGTCGTCCGGTCGAACGGATGCCAGCCGGACGCCGCCAACCCCGCGATCCACAGCGCGGTGACGAGCGGCAGCAGCCAGCGCGGCGCGGACGGCATCAGTCCGCCGCGTTCACCTCGTCCTCGGGCAGATACAGCCGATCTCCCTTTTCGCGGAACTTGGCGCTCATGCGCTCCATGCCCTCGCGGTTTTCCTCGCGTTCTTCGGGGCTGTTTTCGCCCTTCAGGTCCTCGCTCGCCAGATAGCTGTCGCTGTTCTGACGGGCGGCGAATTCGCGGACTTCCTGGCTGATCTTCATCGAGCAGAATTTCGGCCCGCACATGGAGCAGAAATGCGCGGTCTTGGCGCCTTCCGCGGGCAGCGTCTGATCGTGGAACTGCTCGGCGGTGTCGGGATCGAGGCTGAGGTTGAACTGGTCGCGCCAGCGGAATTCGAAGCGCGCCTTGGACAGCGCATCGTCGCGCACCTGCGCGGCGGGGTGGCCCTTGGCAAGATCGGCGGCGTGAGCGGCGAGTTTGTAAGTGACCACGCCCACCTTCACATCGTCCCGGTCCGGCAGGCCGAGATGCTCCTTCGGCGTGACGTAGCAGAGCATCGCCGTGCCGTACCAGCCGATCTGCGCCGCGCCGATGCCGCTGGTGATATGGTCATAACCCGGCGCGATATCGGTGGTGAGCGGCCCGAGCGTGTAGAACGGCGCCTCGCCGCACGCCTCCAGCTGCTTTTCCATATTCTCCTTGATCTTGTGCATGGGCACATGGCCCGGCCCCTCGATCATCACCTGCACATCCTGTTCCCAGGCGCGCTTGGTGAGTTCGCCCAGCGTATACAGCTCGGCGAACTGCGCCTCGTCGTTGGCGTCGGCGATGGAGCCGGGGCGCAAGCCATCGCCCAGCGAATAGGCGATGTCATAGGCCTTCATGATCTCGGTGATCTCG
>JBELIU010000026.1:0-19701 GCA_042090735.1 Novosphingopyxis sp.
CGCCATCGGTGCCTATTTCGCCGAGGATATCTTTGCGCTGCTGGTGCGCCCGTTGACGGACGCGTTTCCGCCGGGGCAGGGCAAGCTGATCTACACCAAACTCTACGAGGCCTTTTTCGTTGAGATCAAGGTGGCGCTGTTCACCGCTTTCCTGCTCGCCTTCCCGGTGATCGCGCTGCAGCTCTGGCGGTTTGTCGCGCCCGGACTGTATGCGCGCGAGAAGCGGGCCTTCTTGCCGTTTCTCTTCGCCTCACCGATCCTGTTTATTGCGGGCGCATCGCTGGCTTACTTCATGGTGATGCCGCTCGCCTTCCAATTTTTCCTTGGATATGAGGGCAGTTCCGGCGGCCTGAATGTCGAGGCGCTGCCTGCGGTTGGCGATTATCTGGATTTGGTGATGCGGTTCGTGCTCGCCTTCGGCGTCGCATTTCAGCTGCCGATCCTGCTCTTGCTGCTGCACCGCGCAGGGCTGGTTAGCCGTGAGCAGCTGATCGGATTTCGCCGCTATATGTTGGTGATCAGCTTCCTGGTTGCTGCCATCCTGACCCCGCCCGACATCATCTCGCAGTTCATGCTCGCCATCCCACTCGTGATTTTATACGAGGGTTCGTTGGTTCTGATGCTGATGACGGACCGCAAAACGGCAAAGGAAAAGGCGACCGAAGATATTCGATCGCCTTCATAAAACCTTTTCGGTCGGTAAGCCGAGCGATCAGTCGATCGCGTCTTCGCCTGCCTGACCAACGGATCGGATGTCTTCTCCGGCGCCCTTGACCGTGTTGCAACCGGCAACAAGGAAAGTGGCCGCTACCAGGCTGGCCAAAACAACTTTACGCATGTCAATCCTCCAAAGGCTGGATAAAAATGAGGCCCGGATGGCTGGGTTGGGAGGAGCGCATCCGGGCCTTAATGCAGAACAGCGGCAAAGGGGGGGAGGGAGTTCCGCTGCTCTGACCATCCAAACGGACGCTTGTGAAAAAGGGTTCCAAGAAAAATCGCAAAGCGCCATAAAAATTGCAAGGCACTGAAAAGAAGAGCTTATTTCTTAAAAGCATTTCTAGCTCTGCCGGATAAGGGGCAGCGTTCGGCTGTTGCCCAGACCTCTGGCAATACCTAGAATGGATCGATGAAGACGCTTCACACTACGCTGGACCTAATTGGCAATACGCCGCTCGTACGCCTGAAGGGGCCGAGCGAGGCGGCGGGCTGCGACATCTTTGGAAAGTGCGAGTTCACCAATCCCGGCGCATCCGTAAAGGACCGCGCGGCGCTCTATATCGTGCGCGATGCCGAGGAACGCGGGGCGCTGAAGCTGGGCGGCACCATCGTGGAAGGCACGGCGGGCAACACCGGCATCGGCCTGGCTCTGGTCGCCAACGCCTTGGGATATCGCACCATCATCGTGATGCCCGAGACGCAGAGCCGGGAAAAGATGGACACGCTGCGCGCACTGGGCGCGGAATTGATCACCGTCCCCGCGGCGCCTTTTTCCAATCCGGGCCATTTTGTGCACACCTCCCGCCGGATCGCGGAGGAGACCGAAAATGCGATCTGGGCGAACCAGTTCGACAATATCGCCAACCGTCGCGCGCATATCGAAACCACGGCCGAGGAAATATGGGCGCAGATGGAAGGCCGGGTCGACGGGTTTACCTGCGCGGCGGGCACGGGCGGCACGATTGCCGGCGTCGGCATGGGTCTGAAGCAGAAGAGCGACGACGTTCAGATCGCACTTACCGATCCGCACGGGGCGGCGCTGTATGAGTATTTCGCGCATGGCGAGCTGAAATCCGAAGGCAATTCGGTGGCCGAAGGCATCGGACAGGGGCGGATCACCGCCAATCTGGAAGGCGCACCAATCGATGATCAGTTCCGCATTTCCGATGAGGAAGGAATGGAATGGGTCCGTCGTCTCCTGGCGGAAGAAGGGCTCTGCCTCGGCCTCTCCTCGGGCATCAACGTTGCGGGCGCGGTGGCGCTTGGCCGCAAGCTGGGTGCGGGCAAGCGGATTGCGACGATCCTGTGCGACACCGGTTTTCGCTATCTCTCCACGCTCTACAATCCTGAATGGATGCGCTCCAAAAATCTCGAGCCGATGCCGTGGCAGACCGAGGCACCCGAGTGACCAAGCGGCGCGAAAATGTTCAGCGCCTGCAGATCGGGGTTCTCGGCCTCGTATCGGTGATCCTGCTTGTCGGGCTGGCGGGCATCGCCAACGATCGGGCAAGCAATGAGGTGCCGGTGACGGAGGAGATCGCGGAAACCGGCGCACCGGCCGCCGAGGCGTCCGACAAGACCGAGGCACCGAAGGAGCCGCTGGCCGAACTCGGGGCCGTCCCGGCGCCCGAGGAAACCCCGCTAGCCACGGCGAAATAAGCGCGTGAACAGGCGGCCGCTTGTGGAGGCGCTTGGCGCCTTGTTCTTGCTGGCGGGGTGCGCCGCCGGAAAGCCACCGACACCGCGCGGCGATCTGATGCTGATGACCAGTCTGCCGCTGCGCAGCGGAGAGGCATCGATCAATGAGCAACTGAGCGGCGGAGGCGCACCTACGCCGGCCTATATCGATTTGCAGCGCGACTATGACGTCCGAACGCTGGATGACCTGGATGGATTGAATCCGACTGGCGGCAGGCGCGTGCCGGCCGGCATCTTGCTGCTCGCACAGCCCCGAGCTCTCAATCCAACGGAATTGGTGGCGCTGGACGCATGGCTGCGGGCAGGCGGTAAAGCGCTTATCTTGGCCGATCCAGCGCTGCATTGGAAAAGTCGCTATCCGATCGGCGACGCAAGGCGGCCCTTGTTCACGTCGCTGCTGTCACCACTCCTGTCCCATTGGGGCATCGAACTGGTGATGCCGATGGACCGGGCTGGAGTGGCGCCACCACTCGATGTGCGCGGAGAGCGGATCGACACCGAGTCGCCGGGTGCATTTGCGGCGTTGGATGATGTCGTCGAACCGGCGGCGCAATGCACCATCGGTGGTTCGCGGCTGGTGGCGGATTGTGCGGTAGGCAAGGGGCGGGCCCTGGTGTTGGCTGATGCCGATTTGCTGCAACCCGGGCTTTGGGGCCGCAGCGGCAATGCCGCTCTAATTGAAAATATGCTGACCGAATTGCGCGCACAGAAGTGATGGGCGCGGCCTGGGAAAATGTGGGGCCGACGCGGAATCCGGCGGTCGATCTGCGGAGCATGTGTGCTGTTTCTAGAACAGAAAAAGAACATCAAGGTTCGGTTTTTCGAACCTATAAAGTGAAAGCCAAGGATTTCCGGGCATCACCCCAATGATCCCATAGATATCCCTAAAATTCCCTTGTTGTCCCATAAAATCCCATGCTATGCCCGTGGGCAATCGGGGTGTCAGCTTTGCCGTTGCAAAGACCGACGCTGGAATCACTGAATTCCGGCGCTGGACGCGTATTGCCCCGCGAAGAAAGGGGTTCGGCAAATCGTGGCAGGGGGGTTCGTATATGGCGGCTCGGGCCTGTCGACGATCGACGGGAAGGGCCGGTGCACGATCCCCTCGGAGCTGCGCTCGACCGTGGAGAGCAGCAGCGGCGGCAACGTCGTCTGTCTCGCCCGCCACCCTGAGCTACCCTGCCTGATGGGCTTCGGCACCACCGAGCGGGACCGCCTTGCAAGCGATCTGGACAAGCAATGGGACTATGCGCAGCAGCGCGGCGAACAGTTCGACCGGCAGGCCGCCGGCGGACCGATCGCGTCCTCGCTGATGGAAGTCGGTTTCGAGGCGAGCGGACGCTTCGTCATGCCGCCGATGCTGCGCTTCTTCGGCAAGCTGGACGGCCAGGCCTTCTTTCACGGCAACATCACGAATTTTTACATCTGGAACCCGTCGATCCTCATGGAACAGCAGACGGGCTTCGAAATGCAGAAGGAAATCGCGGAATATTTTCTGAGCGAAGCCGAAAGGAAGCGCAAATGAGCGCGCCGGAAGCTCCTCATATTCCCGTCCTTCTCGAAGAGGTCGTCCACGCCGCCGCCATCACCCCTGGCGCGCGCATCGTGGACGGCACATTCGGCGCCGGCGGCTATAGCTCCGCCTTCCTGGCCCAGGGGGCGAACGTTTATGCGTTCGATCGCGACCCCTCGGCAATCGCGCAGGGCGCCGGACTGGCGGGCGGGAGCAAGGGGCGTCTGCGCCTCTTCCCCGCCCGCTTTTCAGACATGGCCTCCGTGCTGGCGGCCGAAGGCATCGAGGCGGTGGACGCCGTGGTGCTCGACATCGGTGTTTCCTCCATGCAGCTGGACGAGGCGGCGCGCGGGTTTTCCTTCCGCGCCGATGGTCCGCTCGACATGCGCATGGGCCAAGACGGCCCCAGCGCCGCCGACTTCCTGAACGAAGCGGATGAGGAAGAAATTGCCGACGTCATCTATCTGTACGGCGAGGAGCGCCGCTCGCGCCGGATCGCCAAGGCCATCGTCGCCGCGCGTCCGCTGACGCGGACCGGCGAACTCGCCGCCATCGTCCGCAAGGCGCTCGGCCACCGCGAAGGCGCACCCAAGGATCCCGCCACCCGCACCTTTCAGGCCATCCGCATCCACGTGAACGCGGAGCTGGACGAATTGCGCGAAGGACTTGCCGCCGCCGAAAAGCTGCTGCGCCCCGGAGGGCGGCTGGTCGTGGTCAGTTTCCACAGCCTCGAGGACAGGATCGTGAAGCAGTTTCTGCGCGTGCGGAGCGGGCAGGCGGGCGGCGGCTCGCGCCATCTGCCGCTGCAGGATAGCGGCCCCGCGCCCAGTTTCGCGCGTCCCTCCAAAGCCATTCGCGCCGGAGAGGCCGAGTTGGAGCGCAATCCGCGTGCCCGTTCCGCGGTGCTGCGCTGGGCGGAGCGTACCGAAGCGTCGGCCTGGCAGGAGCAGGCGGCATGACCATGGGTTTGAAACGCATGCAGGGACTGGGCTGGGTGGCGCTGGTCTTCCTCGTCGCCATTTCGCTTTACCCGCTTTCGCTGAAAGTCGGTGCGATGCACGCCAAGCTGGTGCGCGCAGACTATCAGATCGTCGAAGCGCGGCGTGAGATCAGCTATCTGCAGGCCGAAATCCGCGCGCGCGCCAGCCTCGATCAGCTCGAAAAGTGGAACGATCTGCTTTATGGTTACGATGCGCCGCGCCCCGGCCAATATGTCGATGGAGTGCGCGAGCTTGCCGATTTCAGCGGCGAAGATCTGGGGCCCAAATCGCCGGTGATGGTGTCGGCGGCTTACGGGCTGGACGCAGCGCCGATCGGCACCGTGGGCAATGGCGGGCGCATGCCGTCCGCTGAGGCCAAGGCGAAGTCGACCACTGGCGTCGCCACTGCTTCGAACGATGTTGCCGAAAGCAAGGCGGGCAGGGCTGAAGAGCCGTCCGAAAACGCCGCGCCGAAGATGGCGGCCGCCGATCGTGCCAAACGCGTGGCTCAACTGGAGAGCAGCCTGCTGGGCGCGTCCACCCTGCGCGATCTGCAGGTACGCGCCAGCGCGGAGAAATCGAAACAATGACGGCTTTTGCTGCCACCAACCCTACGCGGATGCGCCTTGGCGAATATGGCGGCCATGTCGGAACGGCGACATATCAGCGGTTGATGATCCTTGCGCTGATTTTCACCGCCGCCGTCCTGCTGATCGTGCTGCGTCTGGGCAGTTTCGCGATTTTCGAAGACCAGAAAAGCTATAGCGCGATTTCGTCCGCTTATGTGCCCGAGCGCGGCGATATCGTGGACCGCAACGGCGTGCCCCTCGCGCGCACCATCGCAGCCTATGCGATTTGGGTGAAGCCGGACGACATCCGCGGAGACAAGCGGCAGCTCGCCAACCAGTTGCAGGCCATTTTCCCCGATGAACCGGCCGGCGAGTTCTTTGCCAAGCTGACCGGCAAGCGCCCCACCTATCTGCGCCGCCGCGCTCTGCCGCGCGAAGTGAGCGAGGTGCATGCGCTGGGCGAAATCGGCATCGAATTTCCGCGCGAGCCGGAGCGTCTCTATCCTGAGTATGACCTCGCAGCCCACGTCCTGGGCTTCACGGACATGAGCGGCCACGGCCGGATGGGCATGGAGCGTGTGCTTGAGGATCGCCTGACGGACGTCAATCTGCGCGCCGAACCGGTGGCGCTGTCGATCGACAGCCGCGTGCAGGGCGCACTGCGCAACGAGCTGATGCGCGCCATGACCAGCACCCGCGCCATCGGCGCAGCCGGTGTGGTGCTAGACGCAAACACGGGCGAAATTGTCGCGTTGAGTTCGTTGCCGAGTTTCAACCCCAACAAGCTGGACGCCGAAGGAGTGAAGAACCAAGCGAATGGCGTGACGCAAAGTGTCTACGAGCTGGGCTCCACGTTCAAGCCGATCACCGTCGCCGCGGCGCTGGATGCCGGCACGGTGCGCGATCTGTCGCGGCGGTACGACGCCACCGCGCCGCTGAAAATCGCGGGCTTCAAGATCCATGACGATCACCCGATGGGCCGCTGGATCAACGTGCCCGAAGCCCTGGTGAACAGCTCCAACATCGTCACCGCGCGCATCGCTGACGATCTGGGGCGGGAGCGGATGGAAAAGACGCTGCGCAGCCTGGATTTTGACAAGCGTCCGGAAATCGAGATTGCAGAAAAAGGCCTGCCGATCTGGCCGAAGGACTGGGGCCGCCTTACCAACATGACGATCGGCTATGGCCACGGCATCGCGGTGACGCCGCTGCATCTGGCCACGGCCTATGCCGCGCTGGTGAACGGCGGCATCTATCGCCCGAGCACGCTTTTGAAGGTGGAAGCCGACAAAGCGCCTGAGGGGAGGCGGGTATTCAGCGCGGCGACCAGCGCGCGGATGCGCCAGCTGCTGCGCATGATCGTGCTCGACGGCACCGGCCGCAACGCCGATGCCGAGGGCTTCCGTATCGGCGGCAAGACCGGATCGGCCGAAAAACCGCGCGCGGGCGGCTATGCCCATAATTCGCTCGTTTCGACCTTTGCTGCGGCCTTCCCGATGGACAATCCAAAATATGTTGTGGTTGTGTCGCTGGATGAGCCGCAGGGCACTGCCGCCACCTCGTTTCAGCGCACCGCGGGCTGGGTCGCTGCACCGGTCGTCAAGCGGCTCGTGCCGCGTATCGGCCCGATGCTCGGCGTGCTGCCCGATACGGGCCGCGATGTGGACGTGAGCGAACTGATGCCGCTGCTCTGGCGCAACGGCGGGGATCATTGATGCGCCTTGGCGATATATTGCAAAACCTTACCGGCGAAGATGCCCTGAAGCCCGTCACCGGCTTCGCGATCGACCACCGTCAGCTTGCCCCCGGCAATATCTTTGGCGCTTTCCAGGGGGGCCGATTCAACGCGGAAGCTGTCATTCCCGAGGCGGTCGCCGCGGGCGCGATCGCCGTTGTGGCGCGCGAGGGGGTGACAGTGGAAGGCGCGCACCTGATCGCGGACGCCGTGCCGCGCCGACGGTTCGCGCAAATCGCGGCGCAATATTTCCGGCCCTTTCCGCAGGCGACCGTCGCGGTCACCGGCACCAACGGCAAAACCTCTACGGTCGAGCTGGCCCGCCAGCTGTGGCGGCTCGCAGGCCACAATGCCGCCTCGATCGGTACGCTCGGCATCACCACGGGATCGGAGAATGTCCGCACGGGCCTGACATCGCCCGATATCGTGACCTTCCTGTCCAACATGGCGGGCCTTGCGCGCGAAGGCGTTAGCCATGCTGCATTCGAGGCGTCGAGCCACGGCTTGGACCAGTATCGCAGCGAAGGCCTGCCGATCCGCGCCGCCGCGTTCACCAATCTCAGCCGGGATCATCTCGACTATCACGAGACTATGGAGGCCTATTTCGAGGCCAAGATGCGCCTGTTCGACGAGGTCCTGGACGATAACGGCACGGCCGTCATCTGGGCCGACGACAAATGGTCCGACGCGGTCTTCGACCGGGTGGCGAAGCGATCGCTGCGCCGGATCACGGTCGGGCGGCGCGGGGAGGGGCTGCGCCTGATCAATCAAACCCCGACCCAGTTGGGCCAGACGTTGGAAGTCGAAGCGCAAGGGCGCCTCAAGAAGATCAACCTGCCGCTGATCGGTGCCTATCAAGCGAGCAACGCGCTGACCGCAGCCGGTCTCGTCATTGCCACGGGCGGCGACTGGAACGAGGTGAGCGGGCATCTGTCGCGCGTGCAGCCGGTGCGCGGACGGCTGGAACGCGCGTCTATCAGCCGCAGCGGCGCGCCGGTCTATATCGATTACGCCCACACGCCCGACGCCCTGGTCGCCGCTTGCGAGGCGTTGCGGGCGCATTGCAGCGGGCGTTTGATTACCGTCTTCGGTGCGGGCGGAGACCGCGACAGCGGCAAGCGCGCCGAAATGGGGGCCGCGGCGGCGCGCCTCTCGGACGCGGTGATCGTCACCGACGATAATCCGCGCGGCGAAGACCCCGCCGCCATCCGCAAGGCGGTGCGGGTGGGCGCACCGGACGCGCAGGAAATCGGTGACCGACGCGAAGCCATCGCCGCCGCCATCGCGATGGCGAAGCCCGACGATATCGTCCTGGTCGCGGGCAAGGGGCACGAACAAGGCCAGATCGTCGGCGATCAGATATTGCCTTTCGACGATGTGCAGGTGGCCCGGGAGGTTTCGGCATGAGCGCGCTCTGGACCGCCGATGAAATCGCCGAAGCCACCGGCGGCACGGCGCATGGCGCCTTCGAGGCGACGGGAGTTGCTTTCGATTCGCGCGAAGTGGGGCCGGGCGATCTGTTCGTGGCCCTGTCCGGCGAGAGTACCGATGGCCACCGCTTCGTCGACGGGGCGTTTGCCAGCGGCGCGGCAGGCGCGATCACCGATCGGGCCGTCGATCATCCGCACGTGCAAGTTGCCGATACGGCCGAGGCGCTGCGCGCACTGGGCCGCGCCTCGCGCGCCAGGACGGACGCGAAGATCATCGGAGTCACCGGATCGGCAGGCAAGACCGGCACGAAGGAAATGCTGTTCCTCGGCCTGGAACGCAGCTCGCGCGGGCGCGCGCACCGATCGCTCAAAAGCTACAACAATCATGTCGGCGTGCCGCTCAGCCTCTCCCGCATGCCGCGCGAGACCGCGTTCGGCGTGTTCGAAATGGGCATGAACCATGCCGGTGAACTCTCCGATCTGACGCGTCTGGTGCGCCCCGATGTTGCCATCGTCACCACGATCGCGCCCGCCCATGTCGAATTCTTTCCGGACGAAGCAGCAATCGCGCGTGCGAAGTCCGAGATCTTCGAAGGCCTGGCGGACGGTGGCACGGCGATTGTGCCGCGCGACAGCCCCCATTACGAGCTGCTGCGTGGCAAGGCGCTGGACCATGCAAGCCGCGTCGTGAGCTTCGGTTTTCACGAAGAGGCGGATGTTCGCGCGATCGAGGCACTGGACCGGCAAGGCGGCTCTCTGGTCACGGCGCAGATCGGAGAGGCCATGCTGTGCTATCGCATCGCGCAGCCCGGACGGCACATCGTTGCCAATTCGCTCGCCGTGCTGGCTGCGGTAGACGCCGTGGGCGGCGATCTGGGCTCGGCAGGACTGGCACTCGCTGAACTGCCGGGGCTCGCTGGACGCGGTGCGCGGCATGTAATCGATCATGCCGGCGGGCCAGTCCTGCTCATCGATGAGAGTTACAACGCCAATCCTGCGTCGATGAAAGCGGCCATTGCCGGGCTCGCTGCCGCGCCCCATGCGCGCCGCATCGCAGTGCTCGGCGCGATGAAGGAACTGGGCGAGAAGTCGGACGGCTATCATGCCGAAATCGCGCCCTTGCTCGCCGATGCGGAGGTGGACGAAGCGATATTTGTCGGGCCTGAGTTCGAAAATCTGGTGGAAAAGCTGGGGAGCGGGCTTGAGGGTCCGGCCCGCTTCGCCCATTGCGGGACCGCGGACGAGGCACTGGCCCTGCTCCGCGGCAAGATCGAGGGCGGCGAAGCGGTGCTCGTCAAGGGCTCCAACTCCGTGGGGCTTTCGAAGCTGGTAAGCGCTCTCGTCGACGGAGAAGTTTGAGAATGTTCTACCTGCTCGCCGAATGGTTCGGTTTCGAAGGGCCGTTCAACCTGCTGCGGTACCAGAGCGTCCGCTCCGGCGCGGCAGTGGCGACCGCATTGTTCCTGGGCCTGATCATCGGTCCGCGCTTCATCCTCATGCTGCGCATGCGGCAGGGGAAGGGGCAGCCGATCCGCAGCGACGGGCCGCAGACGCATCTGGCCAAGGTCGGCACGCCGACGATGGGCGGGCTGCTCATCCTCATTTCGCTCGCCGTGGCGGTGCTGCTGTGGATGGACCCGCGCAACGTCTATGTCTGGGCCTGCCTGTTCGTAACCTTCGGCTTTGCGATCATCGGCTTCCTCGATGATTTCGACAAGGTGTCGAAGTCCAGCCACAAGGGGGTGCCCGGGCGCATCCGCCTGCTTGCCGAATTCGCTATCGCGGGCGTTGCTGCCTGGCTGATCACCGATCAGAACGGAACGCATCTCTATCTGCCGTTCCTCAGCGGCGTTTCGATCGATCTGGGCTGGTTCTACATCCTGTTCGCGATGTTCGTCATCGTGGGCGCCGGCAATGCGGTGAACCTGACCGATGGCCTGGATGGCCTTGCCACCATGCCGGTGGTCATTGCGGCGGTGACCTTTTTCATCATCGTCTATCTGGTCGGCAACGCGATCTACGCCAATTATCTGGGCATTCCGCATGTTCCCGGTGCGGGCGAACTGACGATCCTATGCGGCGCGATCATCGGTTCGGGGCTTGCATTTCTCTGGTACAATGCGCCTCCCGCGGCGGTGTTCATGGGCGATACCGGCAGCCTTGCTCTGGGCGGTGCGCTGGGCGCGCTGGCGGTGTCGACCCATCACGAGATCGTGCTGGGTGTCGTCGGCGGGCTGTTCGTGATCGAGGCGCTCTCGGTTATCATCCAGGTGTTCTTCTTCAAGCGCACCGGCAAGCGCGTCTTCAAGATGGCTCCGATCCACCACCATTTCGAGCAGCTTGGCTGGGCCGAGCCGACCGTGGTGATCCGGTTCTGGATCATCAGCCTCGTGCTCGCGCTCGCCGGCCTGTCCACCCTGAAGCTGAGATGATCACGAGCTCCGCCTTCGCCGACAAGCATTATGCGCTGCTAGGCTTGGCGCGCTCCGGCCTCGCGACGCTTGATGCGCTGGTGGCGAGCGGGGCGAAAGTCACCGCCTGGGATGGGCAGCCCGAGCCGCGCGCGCGCGCCGAGGGCAAGGCAGAAATCGCCGACCTGATGGAGGCCGATCTTTCGGCGTTCGACGCGATCGTGCTGTCGCCCGGCGTTCCGCTCAATACCAGTCCGATCGCCGAGCGCGCCCGCGACGCGAACCTACCGATCATCGGCGATATCGAGCTCTTTGCGCAGGCGCGTGCCGACCTGCCGCCGCACAAGGTGGTCGGCATTACCGGCACGAACGGCAAATCGACCACCACCGCGCTGATCGCCCACATCCTGAAAACCGCGGGCCGGGCAAGCCTGATGGCCGGTAATATCGGCCTGCCCATCCTCTCGCGCGATCCGCTGGAGCCCAATGCAGCGGGTGATGCCGTCTATGTCATGGAGCTGTCGAGCTACCAGATCGATCTGACGCAAAGCCTCGCCTGCGATATAGCGGTGCTGCTCAACATCACGCCGGACCATCTCGATCGATACGAGAATTTCGAAGCCTATGCAGCGTCCAAGGCGCGGCTTTTCGCAATGCAGCACGGGCAGGGCGAAGCGGTGATCGGCATCGGCGACACGCCGTCCGCGCTCATCGCCCGCGGCCTGAAACGACCGTCGCGGCAGATCACCAAGATCGCGCCCGGCGTGTGCATGGATCAGTCGCGCTGGCCTTCGCTGCAGGGCCCGCATAATGCCCAAAACGCGCTTGCCGCGATCGCGGCGTGCGAAGCGCTGGGCGTGTCCCAGCAGGCGATCGACGAGGGGCTGGAGAGCTTTGCGGGTCTGCCGCACCGGCTGGAGCGCCTCGGCACGTTCGATGGCGTTTCCTTTGTCAACGACAGCAAGGCCACCAATCCCGCCTCCGCCGCACCGGCGCTGGCCGCATTCGATCGCATCCGCTGGATCGTGGGCGGGCTGCCCAAGGACGACAATCTGGACGAATGTGCGCCCAATTTCGGCCATGTCGTAAAGGCCTATACCATCGGTGATGCTGGGCCGGTCTATGCCCGCCAGCTTGCCGAGCACATGGAGGTGGACGAGAGCGAGATGCTGACCACCGCCGTTCGCCGCGCCGTGCGCGATGCGCAGCCGGGCGACACGATCCTTCTCTCGCCTGCCTGCGCCAGCTTCGACCAGTTCCGCGATTTCGAGGCGCGCGGCGAATGCTTTCGAGAGGCGGTTTCGATCTATGCCGGGGGTGCGCATGGCTGAACATGGTCCGCGGCATCTTGCAGGTGCCATTGCCGCGCGCGGGCGCGAGACGATGGAGAACCGTCTCGGCCGGGCAGACCGCTCGGCGATCGGCATCTGGTTCTGGGAACTGGACCGGGTGCTGCTCGGCCTGATCGTCGTGCTTATCGCGATCGGGCTTCTGGCTGTCGCGGCTGCATCGCCCGCCACGGCACAGCGCCTGTCGACCAGCAGCGTGACGCTGGACCCGCTCTATTTCTTCTATCGCCAGCTGATGTGGGTGGGCGTGTCCGTGCCGATCATGCTGCTCGTTTCCATGCTGCCCAAGGACGAGGCGCGGCGCTTTGCCATCGTCGCCTTCGTGATCTTTCTGGGGCTTCTGCTGCTCGTGCCGGTGCTCGGCAGCGCAGTGAACGGATCGAAGCGCTGGATCGGTCCCGGCTTCGCCAGCGTGCAGCCCAGCGAATTCCTGAAGCCCTTCTACGCAGTCACGATGGCGTGGGTTCTCAGCTGGAAGGACAGGGAACCGAGCATTCCGGTGATCCCCGTGTCGCTGGGCATCACCGGCTTGATCGCGGTGCTGCTGATGAACCAGCCGGACCTTGGCCAGACGATCATCTTCTGCGGCATCTGGTTCACGTTGATGCTGGTGGGCGGGCTGTCCGTCCGTCTGCTGGCGGCGCTGGTTATCGGCGGGATCGCGCTGATGCTGGCGGCGTACATGTTCTATCCGGTGGCGACGCAGCGGATCGATACCTGGCTGTTCGGCGGTGAGACCAACAACCAGATCATGCTCGCCTACAAGACGATTACCGCCGGCGGGCTGGTCGGCGTGGGGCCGGGCCTCGGTTCCGCCAAATTCCATCTGCCTGAGGCGCACACTGACTATATCTTCTCCGTGATCGGCGAAGAGTTCGGCGTGCTGGCCTGCATCGTCATCGCGCTCACCTTCCTCGCGATCATCATCCGCGTGCTGGTACGCCTGCTGGATGAGGAGGACCGGTTCACGATCCTCGCGGCGACCGGCCTTGTGGCGCAGTTCGGCGGGCAGGCGCTGATCAACATGGCGGTGAACCTGCAGCTCTTTCCGTCGAAGGGCATGACGCTGCCGTTCATCAGCTATGGCGGCTCCTCGCTGATCGCAATCGGCATCGGCATGGGGCTGCTGCTGGCCTTTACGAAGCGAAACCCGTATCTTGACCGCTCCCGCTATATCATGAAGGGCGCTGGCGGATGAGCATAGCCAAGCATTTCGTCCTCGCAGCCGGCGGCACCGGCGGTCACATGGTCCCCGCGCACGCACTGGCGCGCGAGTTGGAGCAGCGCGGCCACCGGGTGGCGCTGATCACCGATGCGCGCGGTGCCAAGATCCCCGGCATCTTCGAGGATGCCGAGGTGCATGTGCTACCTGCCGGTCGTCTCACCAAGAACCCGATGAGCTGGCCGGGCGCCATGAAGGCGATCCTGCAGGGCAGGGCGATGGCCCGTCAGCTCTATTCCACCTTCCGGCCGACCAGCGTCGTCGGTTTCGGCGGCTATCCGGCCTTTCCGGCCCTGCTCGGCGCATTCGCAGACGGCATCCCCACCGTGATCCACGAACAGAATGCCGTGCTGGGCCGCGTCAACCGGCTCGCCGCGCGCAAGGTGAATGCGATCGCGACCAGCTACCCTGAGATCAAGCGCCTGCCGGACAGCCAGAAGGACAAGGTCCATCTGATCGGCAATCCGGTGCGTGAGGAAGTGCTTGCGATCCGCGAGGAGCCGTTCCCGCCCTTGTTCGAGGATGGAATTTTCCGCGTGCTCGTGACCGGTGGCAGTCAGGGCGCGACGGTGCTGAGCGATGTCGTGCCCAAGGCGCTGGCCATGTTGCCGCCGCAGCTGCGACGCCGCCTGCAGGTGACGCAGCAGTGCCGTGCCGAGGATATCGAGCGGGTGCGCGCGGCCTACGCCGAAAACGAGATTCCTGCCGAACTGGCCACCTATCTGCCCGATCTGCCCGAGCGGCTGGGCTGGGCGCATCTCGTGATCGGCCGCGCGGGCGCCTCCACCATTGCCGAGCTGACCGCCGCGGGTCGCCCGGCGATCCTGGTACCATTGCCGATCGCGACCGACGACCATCAGAGCTACAATGTCCGCGAAATGGTCGAGGCAGGCGGTGCTCGTTCGATCCAGCAGCCGCGCTTCACGGCGAAGGAAGTGGCCAAGCAGATCCAGAAGATGGCGCTGAAACCCGGCAGCCTTGAAAACGCCGCCAAGGCCGCGCGCAGCTGCGGCCGACCCAAGGCGGTGCAGGAGCTTGCCGATCTGGTCGAAAGCTTCGGCGGCGCCCCGCTGGTCGAACCGATGAAGGTGAAATCCGCCGCGCCCGCGCGCGGTAGCGCCGTCGCGGGGCCTGCTTTCGCGAAGGACGCCGGCTGATGCGCGAAGTTCCCAAGGATATCGGCACCGTCCACTTTGTCGGCATTGGCGGTATCGGCATGTCCGGCATTGCCGAGGTGATGAGCGATCTGGGCTATACCGTGCAGGGATCGGACATGGCCGAGGGGTCCACGGTCAAGCGTCTGCGCTCGATCGGTATTCCGGTCTCCATCGGGCATGAGCCGGAAAATGTGGCGAACGCGTCGGTCGTGGTGACGTCCACGGCGGTCAAGCGCGACAATCCCGAGGTGAAGGCCGCACTCGATGCGCGCATTCCCGTGGTGCGCCGGGCCGAGATGCTGGCCGAGCTGATGCGCCTGAAATATTGCGTTGCGGTTGCGGGCACCCACGGCAAGACGACCACTACCTCGCTCGTTGCCTGTCTGCTGGACGCGGGCGGGATCGACCCGACGGTGATCAACGGCGGCATCATCAACCGATACGGCTCCAACGCGCGCATCGGCAGCGGGGACTGGATGGTGGTGGAAGCCGATGAGAGCGACGGCAGCTTCCTGCGGCTCGACGGCACCTATTCCATCGTTACCAATATCGATCCCGAGCATCTCGACCATTATGGCGATTTCGATGCGATCAAGGCGGCGTTCGTCGAGTTCATCGAGAATGTGCCGTTCTACGGCGCGGCGATCCTCTGCGTAGATCATGACGAGGTGCAGGCCCTGCTGCCCAAAATTCGCGATCGCCGGACGGTGACCTATGGTTTCAGCGCGCAGGCGGATGTGCGCGGAGACAATGTGCGCCCCTATCCCGGCGGCAACCTGTTCGACATCGCGATCCGCGCGCGCGATGGATCGGTGCGGCACATCGCCGATATCGACCTGCCGATGGCCGGGCGGCACAATGTTCAGAACGCGCTCGCCGCGATCGCGGTGGCGCTGCAAATGGGCATGGACGATGCGGCCATTGCAGCAGGGTTCAGCAATTTCGGCGGCGTGCGCAGGCGCTTCACCAAGGTCGGAACCGTGGAGATGGAGGGCGGCGACGTCATCGTGATCGACGATTATGGCCACCATCCCGTCGAGATTCGCGCCGTGCTCAATGCCGCGCGGGAGGGCGCTTCGGGTCGCGTCATCGCGGTGATGCAGCCGCATCGATTCACGCGCCTGCGCGATCATATGGAGGCCTTCCAGTCCAGCTTCAACGATGCCGACATGGTGATCGTGACGCCGGTCTACACCGCAAACGAGGCGCCGATCGAAGGGGTCGATTCCGCTGCGCTCGTCGCCGGTATCCGAGACCGCGGGCATCGCGACGCCCAGTTGGTGGAGGATGAAACGCAGTTGGCCGCCAAGCTGAGCGCGATCGTGCAACCGAACGACATGATCGTATGTCTGGGCGCGGGCGACATCACCGTCTGGGCCGCCGAACTGGGCGCTGCCATTTCGGACCGGTTGGAGCGCGTCCATGTTTGAGATGATGGAACTGGGCATCGCGATGCAAAAGGCGATGCGCGAGGCGCAGCTGAAACAGCTCGACGCGGCGGGCAAAGCGCTGGATGCCATGCAACGCGGCGCGGAGGAGACGATCGAGCGGCAGGCGCGCGCATGGAGCCGCTGGCGCCGCTTCTGGGGAGGCGGCGAATGAGTACCGCCAGCATGCCCCGGCTCGATGGAAAGCTGATCGAAAAGGGCAGCCTTGCCGATTTCATCTGGTTTCGCACCGGCGGGCCGGCCGATTGGCTGGCGCGACCGGAGAGCGTGGAGGCTTTGTCGCGCTTTTTGGCTGCGCTGGACCCCGATGTGCCGGTGATGCCGGTCGGCGTGGGATCGAACCTGATCGTGCGCGACGGCGGCGTACCCGGCGTGGTCGTGCGCCTGCCCAAGGCCATGGGCAAGGTGACAATTGAAGCGGAAACGCGGGTACGCGCCGGTGCTGCCGCGATGGGCATCACCGTGGCCAGCGCGGCGCGCGATGCGGGTATTGCGGGCCTTGAATTCCTGCGCGGTATTCCCGGCACGGCAGGCGGTGCGGTGCGGATGAACGCGGGCGCCTATGGCCGCGAGTGCGCGGATGTCCTGATCGAGGCGACCGTCGTGCGCCGTGACGGTTCGGTGGAGGTCTGGCCTGCCGAGCGGTTCGACTATAGCTACCGCCACAGCGCGGTGCCCGAAGGCGCGATCGTGGTCGAGGCATTGTTCGAGGGTGTGCCGGGCGATCCCGAAGCCATCGGCGCGGAGATGGACCGCATCGCGGACGAGCGCGAGGCGTCGCAGCCGCTGCGCAGCCGCACCGGCGGCTCTACTTTCAAGAATCCACCCGGCGAGAGAGCCTGGGCGCTGGTCGACAAGGCCGGTTGCCGCGGGCTGATGATCGGCGATGCGCAGGTGAGCGAAAAGCATACCAATTTCCTGCTGAACACGGGCGAGGCGACCAGCGCGGATATCGAGGCGCTGGGCGAGGAAGTCCGCGCGCGGGTAAAGGCGGACAGCGGCATCGAACTCGAATGGGAAATCCAGCGCGTGGGCAGGGCGAAGTGACCCCCCGTTCCGCCTGTACCCGAACCTTCAGTCCTGAGCTTGTCGAAGGACGTCTCTCGAACGCGGGGCCGGGCTTCGACAGGCTCTCCCCTTACGGAAATTCGGGCCCTTACGGAATTTTGAATGTCTGATCAGAAACTTCACGTCGCCGTATTGATGGGCGGATGGTCCGCCGAGCGCGAGGTTTCGCTGATGAGCGGAAAGGGCGTCGCCGATGCACTGGAATCGCGCGGGCACACCGTCACGCGCATCGACATGGACCGCAATGTCGCAGCCGTGATTGCCGAGACGCGCCCCGACGTCGTGTTCAACGCGCTGCACGGCACGCCGGGCGAAGATGGGCGCGTGCAGGGCATGCTCGACCTGATGCAGGTGCCCTATACGCATAGCGGCATGACCACCTCGGTTATCGCGATCGACAAGCAGCTTACCAAGAACGAGCTGCTGCCCCACGGCATCCCCATGCCCGACGGCCGCATCGTGGAGAGCGAGAGCCTCTATTCCGCCGATCCGTTCCCGCGTCCTTATGTGCTGAAACCGGTGAACGAGGGCAGCTCGGTCGGCGTCGCCATCGTGCGCGATGGCGGCAATTACGGCGATCCCATCCGGCGCAACGAAAAGGGTCCGTGGCAGGAATTCGATCAGCTTCTCGCCGAACCCTTCATCAAGGGGCGCGAGCTGACGACGGCGGTGGTCGGCGGTGAGCCGCTGATGGTGACCGAACTGGTCACGTCGAGCGGCTTCTATGATTACGATGCGAAATATACCGAAGGTGTGACGCGCCACATCTGTCCCGCCGAAATTCCGTCGGATATCGCGGACTATTGCAAGGAACTGGCGCTGAAGGCGCATCAGGTTCTCGGCTGCAAAGGGCCATCGCGCTCGGACTTTCGGTGGGACGATGAGCTGGGCCGCGACGGCCTGTTCCTGCTGGAAGTCAACACCCAGCCGGGGATGACGCCGCTCAGCCTGGTGCCCGAACAGGCCAAGGCGGCCGGGATCGATTATGCCGAGCTCGTGGATCGCATCGTCCGCGAGGCGTTGGAGCGCGCGCCATGACCCGCGCTGCCGCCTCCCGGTCCAGCATCAAGCGCGGCGCGAAGCCGGTGAAGGCGCGCAAGAAACAGTCCAGCCGCAAGGTAAAGCGCGTTTCCGCGCTGGACCGCCTGATCAAGCTGCTGCCCTTCACGCAGGAACAGATGCAGCGGGCGCTTACCTGGGCCATCGTGGCATTGACCGGTGTGGCGCTGATCGTGGCCGCCAATCTCAGCGGTTTCAGCGCTGAGGTCCACCAGCAATATGCGCATCTGGCGGCAAAGGCCGGGTTCGAGGTCAAGAATGTCGAGGTGAGCGGTATCCGCCGTGTCGACGAACTCAAGGTCTACGATATCGTGCTGGCGCAGAAAGACCGCGCCATGCCGCTGGTCGATGTCGGCGAGATCCGGCGCAATCTGATGCAGAATGGCTGGATCGGTGAGGCGCGCGTATCGCGGCGTCTTCCCGACACGCTGGTCGTGGACCTCAGCGAGCGCAGTCCCGCCGCGGTCTGGAAAAACGGGGATCGCCTGGCGCTGATCGATGCGGAAGGCCATCTGCTGGAGCCGATCGTGCCGGAGCACAAGCCGAACCTGCCGATGCTGGTGGGGCCGGACGCCAATCTGAAGGCGGTTGCGCTGTCGCAGCTGCTCAATGCCGCGCCGGCGCTCAAACCGCAGATCGCCGGAGCCGAATGGATCGGCAACCGCCGCTGGAACCTGCAATTCAAGACCGGCGAGACGCTGGCCTTGCCGGAAGGGCGGGACGTGTCCGCCCATGCGTTGGTGAAGTTCGCCAAGATGGACGGCAAGAACCGATTGCTGGGCAGTCGCTTCACCTATTTCGATTTCCGCGATCCGACAAAAGGCTATATGCGGTTGAAATCGGGGGATGCCGTCTCGGAAGAGGCGGTGACTGGCGAGGCGGGGCAGGGGGACTCCGCAGCCGATGGGGAGAAGGGCTGATGCCTGCGCCTAAGGTGGAGCGGCTGATTACTGCGTTGGACATCGGATCGTCCAAGATTTCCGCACTGATTGCCGGCGTGACGGAGGAGGGCAAGCTTACCGTCCTTGGCACAGGGCAGCGTGAAAGCCGCGGCGTGAAACGCGGCTATGTCACCGATGTGCAGGCCGCAGAACTCGCCGTGCGCACCGCGGTAGAGCAGGCCGAGCGCATGGCCGGCATCAATATCGACCGCGTCCATGTCGCCTTCAGCGCTGGCGGGCTGACCAGCCGCGTCACCACCATGGAGGTGGATCTGTCGGGCCACCGCGTGGCGCAGGAACATATCGACTATCTGCTCGCCAGCGGCCAGCAGGGCATAGATCCCGAGGGCAAGCTGATCCTCCACGCGCAGCCCGCGCTCTACACGCTCGACGGGGTGGAGGGC
>JBELIU010000260.1:0-3729 GCA_042090735.1 Novosphingopyxis sp.
ATCCTGGGTGAGATTGCCGTCGGTCTCCTGGTCGCCGTCGACCAGCCAGCGGTCGGGCTCGAACGGCGCGCTGTCGAGCCCGAAGCGCGGACCGTCATCGTCCAGACGGCTGATCCAGAAGCGGTCCGCCTCATGCGGTCCTTCGATCGGCAGGTTCAGCTCCTTCGCCAGCTTTCCCGCCTCGCCGCAATGATCGGCGTGTCCGTGGGTGATGAGAATTTTCTCCAGTTCCACCCCGGCCTGCTTCACGGCGGCCTTCAGCTTATCGAGATCGCCGCCGGGATCGACCAGAGCGGCCTTGTTGGTAGCGGTGCACCAGATCAGCGAACAGTTCTGCTGCAGCGGCGTGACCGGGATCATCGCGGCCTTGAGCGGCGGCGTGGGGGCGGAGCTGGTGACATTGGCCATGCCCGCAAATGTGGCGGAGCGGTGATGCCGATGCAAGGGCAGGCTAGAGCGACACGAGAACGGCCGCGCCGCGATTTCAAATCCGCCGGCCGGCCCAGACCACCCGCCCTATGATTTCGACAGCATCGGGTGCGACCCGATCATAGCTGCGATAAGCGCTGTTGTCGGACAGGACGGAAAGGCAGCCGCCCGGCGCGTGGGCCAGGCGTTTGACCATCAGGGTTCCGTCCATACGGATGACGTGAATGCCCTCGCGAATCGGCGCGTCGGCGGCGCTTCGATCGACCATGATCTGGTCGCCATGCGAGAGGCCGGGCTCCATGCTGTCCCCCTGGACCGCGATAAGCTGGTGCGTTTCCGGGCGCGCGCCGATGCTGCGCAGCCAGGCCGCGTCGAATGCGATCGAGCCGCAGGCGCGGTCATCCTCCGCAAAGGCACCGCCGCCGGCCGAGGCCCCGATATCCAGCCGATCGAGCCGCACCATATTGTCCGGCCGATTTCCTGCTGTTTTCCTATCGCGCGGGTCGTCGACACCCAATGAGCGCGCATCCACTCCGAAGAATTCGGCGATGGTGCGGCGGTCTTCCTCGGCCAATTGCCGCGGGCTGCCGCGTTTAATGAACTGCTGGATATAAGCGGGATTTTTGCCCAGCAGGCGCGACAATCCGGCATAATCGCCGTGCTTCTCCTCGATCAGCCGCGCCAGCGCGCGGCGCTGTTCGCTGCCGTCCATTCCGACGATATAGCGATAGGAAAATTCCTAGACAAGTAGGATTTGGAGAGGAAATAGAAAGAACATAGTAAGAACATCGATTCGAGCAAAGGAGGATTGCGCGATGCATATCGGACGGTTGGTGGAACGCTTTTTGCGGGAGATGGATATGCCTCCGACCAAGTTCGGCCGCCTTGCGGTGCGCGATCCGCGATTCGTGCGCGATCTGCGCAACGGCCGCGAGGTGCGTGAGCGCACCGCGGCCCGCGTGATCGCCTTCATCGAGGCCGAGCGGGAGAAGCGCGGTGCGGCATGAAGCGCTACTCAGCCGCGGGGCGGGGCGGTTCGTCCGGCAGTTGCTCGATCTGGCGGGGCCGGAGTGGACGGTCGAGCGGGCGGGCGAACGCCCGTGGGCCAGCGCTACCTTCGACGGTATGCGCGTGAGGGTCGCGATGCGGGCCAGCGGGGGATATGCCGGGCGCAGCATCCCCGATCTGTGCGCGCAGATCGAGCAGGCGGACTATGGCGTGGTGCGTTATCTGGTGGCCGAAATCACCGCACGACCAGAGCACGGCGCGATTTCGGTGGAAGCATTACTGATCGCGCAGGCTTAGGCGCTGCGGCGATTCATCCGCTCCAGCGTTTCCAGCGCGGCGCGCAGCGCTTCGTCCATCTCGTCCTCCGGCTCGCTCGGCTTGGGGACAGCCTGCACCGGACGCGGCGCGAGCGGTGGCAGCGCGTCCTCGTCCTGATCGGCGGTCGCTTCCACCGGTGCGGGATCGAGCGGGATCGGCTCTATTGCGGCTTTGGGGTCCGGCTCTTCGGCGGGTGCCTCGGTGAATTCGGCTGTCTGCTCGGGCGTTTCCTGCTCCGGCTCGGTCGCAGGTTCCTGCGCGACCGGCGTTTCCACCGATGCGCGTTGCACGGGAGCACGCAGACGCGCTTCCAGCCGGTCGATCAGTTCATCCAGATCGAGATCGGCATAGGGCACGCCATTTTCGGACACGGGGTTCTCGGCGGTGACGGCATTCCCGGAGTCCCGATCCGCGGCTTCGGCAAGGAAGGCAGCGCCCAGCGGACGGCCGCCTTCGGGAAGGCGCGGGGCGGCGGGAACGGGGCGGGACATCTCTTCCTGCACGGGCGCGGCGCTCACCGGGACATGGGCCGGCTGCTCCCAGGCGGGCGCGGCGGCATCGTCGGCATCGAAATGCTCACCAAGATCGGTGCGCGCGCGGATCGGCGGGCGCGGCGGCGCATCCGGGTGTCGGTCGGACCGTTTGAGTTTGGGCAGATCGCCGAATTCCCGGATCGCCGGTTCACCGTTTTCGCGCCCGGCCAGCGCGTCCAGTATGGTCTTCAACCGGGCAAACCAACCCGGTGCACTGCTGCTTGCCGAGGAGTCGATGTTCGAGCGGCGGATACCGGTGAAGCGAGGGAAGCGTCGCAGGGAAATGCTGGACATGGATTTGGGCTCCTTGGTTCCGCGATACGACGGCGCGCGGCTGCCGATCAGGGCAAGCACGATCCCGGCCACGACCACGGCGGCCACAAAGGCTATGCCAAGGCGCGCGGTGGCGCCGAGAGGCGGGGCGGTTTGCGGAATGAGTTCGGACAGGCCGCTCGATGCGGTGAAGTTCTCCACGACGCCGATCGGAATGAACAGAGTGACGGCAGCCGCGGCGCAGCCCGCGGCCAGCGCCGCAGGGATGGTCCATTGATGTCGTTCCAGTCTCATGCCGGCCCCCGGATCTTGCGCATTCGTCAGGCTGCGCGGCCTATGTCCGATCGCTTTAGCAGCGAATGGTAAACGGGATCGTAACGATGAACATTGGTTGCCCAGTCGCGTTCTGCCCTCACAAAGGCTTGCGCGGTATCGCGCCGCCGCTCCCAGCCGTCCCGCTCGTTCAGCAGCCCGGCGACCGCGCCGGCCAGCGCGTCAGGATCGTCCGGCGCGAACAGGGTGCCGGTACGCCCGTGCTCGATCAGCTCGCGATGGCCGCCGACATCCGATGCCGCGACGAGGCGACGCTGCGCCATTGCTTCCAATGGTTTCAGCGGAGTGACGAGTTCGGTCAGGCGCATGCGCTTGCGCGGATAGACCAGCACGTCGATCAGACTGTAATAGCGTTCCACCTCCTCATGCGGCACGCGGCCGACGAAGCGGATCGCCTTGGATACGTCCGATCCGAGCGCGCGGGCGCGCAGCACCTGTTCGCACGGGCCCCCGCCCACCAGCAAAAGCTGCGTGCCCGGCACCTGCTCTCGCAGAGCGCCGAGCGCGTCGATCAGCGTGTCGATACCTTCATAATCGTAGAAGCTGCCGATGAAGCCGATCACCGGCCCGTCGTCGAGCAACAGGCGGCTGGCGAGCGCCGCGTCCCGGCGCGGCGGTGTGCCGAACAGGTCAAGATCGACGCCGTTCGGCGAAACGATGATCTTCTGCGGCTCTACGCCACGCCCGACCAGGTCCGCGCGCAGCCCCTCGCAGATCACCGCGACGGCATCGGCATGGCGCACGACGCGGCTCTCCAGCGCTTTGGTAAGGCGGTATCGGGGGCTGCCTTCGCTGCCCGTGCCGTTGCCGACGGCGGCGTCTTCCCAGAAAGCGC
>JBELIU010000027.1:0-19595 GCA_042090735.1 Novosphingopyxis sp.
TGATGATGTTGCGCTTGGCGCCCTCACCCTGCTGCAGACCGGAAAACTTCACCTGCGTCACCATCTCGCCCCCCAGATCGCCGTCCAGCGCGATCGTCAGCTCGCGGTAGCGGATCGATTTCAGCATGTCGAAGGCGAGGTTGGCGAAGGTGGACAGGTCCTTGTAGGTCAGCTCGCCCAGATAGGCGATCGTGCCGCCGCCCTCCCGCGAAACCAGCCTGCCGCCATCGATCCGCCCGCCGGACTGGTCGAACGTCATCGGCAAGACGCCGTCGAACACGCCGGTTGCTTGCAGATTGTCGAAGCCGAAGCGCTCCAGGAAGATCGCCATGTCCATCCCGGTCACCTCGAAGCGCAATTGCTTGGCATTGTCTCCGGCTAGATCGAGGATGGTGGGATCGAGATGGATGGTGCCGCCCGCGAACGGCCAGTCCCCGCCCTCGATCTTCACGCGCTGCCCCGGCAGCAGCTGATAGCTGAGCAGGCCGTCGAGCACTTCGAAGCCGGGATTCACCGTACCGATGGCGAGCTGCTGGCCGGGTGCGGTCTGCAAACCCAGCAGATCGTCGAAACGGATCGTGCCGGACAGTTTTTGCACCGGCCCGAACGGCGCGGCAAGATCGAGCCCCGCCGTGCTGAATGCGCCGTCGCTGGTCACTCGGTCGCCGGACCAGCGAATCTGTCCGACACCCGATACGCTGCCCTTTACATTGGCCACGGTGCCAAGCGTCAGGCGCGTCAGCGCATCGGGCTGCAAGGCGTCTCCGAAAGTCAAATTGTCGACCGTAAGGTTGGCCTGACCACTGGCATCGGCGAAATTGTGGAACAGGTCGACCGCGGCAACGCGCGTGCCCGTCTTGGGTTCGTACAACACGCCGTCGGCGGTGATGCGGTTGCCGGCGAACCGCAGCGATACGCCGCGCGCGTCCAGGGGCTCGAACCGATCGGGCGTCGCGGCGTCGGCAACCTTCAGGTTGCCGCCAAGATCGAATACTCCGCCTTTCAGGGTCCAGTCGCCCGCTGCCTCGCTCAACAGCAGCGGGACATTGCCAATGCGGCCCGAACCGCCCGCCATCGTGCCCGACAGTCCGGCCTTGCCGAAACGCCCGGTGAAACGATCGGCATCGAAAATCGTCCGGCTTTCCGGCGTGCCGAGGCGCACCTTGAGCTGGTCCGCCGCGAATCCGGACAGCGTCACGCCAACCGCCTGCGATGCGATGCTGATCGGCGTCGTACCGAGCCGTCCGGACAGGTCCGGCGCCACCACGCGCGCATCGGCCTTCGCGCGGCCTTGCCCGACGTTGAGGAGCGAGCGCGAGCCCGGGCAGACGCGCAAGCTATCGCGGCCAAGCTGCAGGCTCGACAGGCGAAACGCCTCGAAACCTATCGTCTGACACGCATTCCAGAGCGCAAGCCCCCCGCCGTCGCTCCAGAGGCCGCTGACCGGAAGATCGAGCCCGGTGACATAGCCACCGAACAGCGGACCGGTCATGCGCGCGCGGCCATCCAGCGCCGTGCCGCCGCGCACGGGACGGAAGGCGAGCGTCGGCAGCGATAGACGGGCATCGGCGGTGCCGTAATCGGCCAGGCGGAGCTGGCCCGCATAGCCCCCGCCCGCCGGACGCAAATCGAGCACTGCCTGCGGCAGCCCGCCACCGGCAAGACGCACCTCTCCATCCAGCTGCGGACGCCAGCCCGCCTGCCCCTTCTTCACCCGCAGATCATTGGCAAGCCGGGCACCGGCGCCGGACGCTGCATCGGCACGAAGGCCGGACAACTTCAGATATTGCTCGCCCGGGCCACCCAGTACGGCCTCCAGACCGGCGGAAATATCGACGGATTTCAACGCCTGCCGTCCGGCCGCGGCCAGCTTTTCCAGCACCGGCTTCAGCGGCGTCGAACCGAGGCTTCGGGCCGCCTTGTCGACCGGGTCGAGATAGGAGCCGGAGAGGCGGAACGCCTTCACGCGCGGGTCCCCCGTCAGCACCGCGCGCATTCCCTGGCTTGTCTGCGCTAGCCGCAGATCGCCAGCGAACGCGGCCGATCGGGCCGCAATGTCCGGTCCGCGTAGACCGCTCGCCCTGATATCGAGGCCGATCTGATTGCGCTGGGCGTTGCCGTAAAAGTCGATGCTGCCACGCATGGATGCGGCGCGATAATCGGAGACGCTCAAAGCGTTGGCGGTAAAGGCGCTTTTGCCCGTCCAGCTTTTCAGCGTGTCCGAAAAGGTGACGTCAAGACGCTGCTCCGTACCGCCGAGCGAAAAGCCGCTACAGGCGATGCCGCCGCTGCGGAGCGGGCCTTCCAGATGGGGCCGCCCGCTCTGTATCGCGATCTCGCCGAAGAAAGTGGACGGTGTCGCCTGGCAGTCACCAAGCGCTAGACCATCGGTAACGGCGGCCACTTGCCCTTCGAAACCGTCCGCCAGATTGCCCTGCCCCACCAGCTTGATGCCCGCATTGCCATAAGGCGTCGCCAGCCGGATCCGCGCGTCGGACAGGGTCGCAAAGATTTCCGGCAGAGAGAAGGGTGCGGTGCTGCTTGGATCGCGAAACTTGTCGATTTCGCCGAAACTGAGGCCGCTCGGGGTCAGCCTGCCATAAAGCCGCACGCCATCGGCACGAACCCGCGCCACCCGCGCGCCAAGCCCGTTCGGCACGATATCGATTTCCACCCAATTGGCGGTCAGATCGGGCCGCGTCGGATCGCCGATCACGACGTCTTCGATCCGCTGCGTCTTCAGTCCGATCTTGGCGATACGATAGCTGGCGCGCACATCGCGCTTGGCAAGCTCGTCCCGCACGAATCCGTCCGCGATCTGCGTCCGCTGAAACCACACATAAGCCAGCAGCCCGACGAACAGAACCAGTGCGCCGTAGAATATGTAGCGACGCCGAAAACGCCGGCGTCTGGGCATGGGCTCGTCCGCGACTTCCACGGCCTGCGCTTTGCGGCAAAGCCGGCGGGGTTTCAATCATAATGGCTTGCGCTACTTCTCTGCGCAGGGGGACAAACGAATCATGGGTGAGACGACGGAGCACCACGGGCGCGGCCACAGGGAGCGACTGAGGGACCGCCTGCTGCGCGGCGGGCCGGAGGCGCTGGCCGATCATGAGCTGATCGAATATCTGCTTGCCCTCGCCATTCCCCGGCGCGACACCAAAGCGCTGGCGAAAGATCTGATTGCGGAATTCGGCGGCTTTTCCGCGCTGCTGTCCGCCGACGCGGAAGCCATCGCCAAGCAGCCCGGCATGGGCGCGACCAGCACCGCCGCGCTCAAGATCGTGCAGGCCGCCGCGCTTCGTCTCGTGAGCGAGCCCGCCCGCACCCGCCCGATCCTGTCGAGCTGGCAGGCACTGTCCGATTATCTGCATGCCGATATGGCGCACCGCGCGACGGAGCGGGTGCGGGTGCTGCATCTCGACGGCAAGAACCGCCTGATCCGCGACGAGCTGGCGAGCGAAGGATCGATCGACGAGGCTGCGGTCTACACGCGCGAGATCATCCGCCGCGCGCTGGATCTGGGCACCTCCGCGCTGATCCTTGTTCACAATCATCCCAGCGGAGACGCCACTCCCAGCCGCGCCGACATCCAGCTGACCCGCGAAATCCTGGAAGCAGGCAAGCGCCTCAACATCCAGGTGCACGATCACATCATCGTCGGCCGCGAAGGCCATGTCAGCCTGCGCAGCGCGGGATTGATCTGACTGAGCGCAAGCTGCCTCGCTTGATAGTCTATGCGCGAAACCTTGATCCCGCACGCGATGGTGCTGGGCCATAAGCTTTGCCCCCCGCCCGCCCCTCTGCTAGCCGCGCGGGCGACTCCTCACCGCCGACAGAAGGACAGCCGATGGTCCCCCGCTACGCCCGCCCCGCCATGACCGCGATCTGGGAGCCGGAATCGAAATTCCAGATCTGGTTCGAAATCGAGGCGCACGCGACCGATGCGCTTGCCGAGCTTGGTGTCGTGCCGAAGGAAGCGGCGAAGGCAATCTGGGAAAAGGGCGCGTTCGAGGTCGAGCGGATCGACGCGATCGAGGCCGAGGTGAAGCACGACGTCATCGCCTTCCTGACGAACGTCGCCGAGCATGTCGGCCCCGAAGCGCGCTTCATGCATCAGGGTATGACCAGTTCGGACGTGCTCGACACCTGCCTGGCGGTGCAGCTCGCCCGCGCCACCGACATTCTGCTGGAAGATATGGACGCGCTTCTCGAGGCGCTGAAGCGGCGCGCGCTGGAGCACAAGTTCACGCCCACCATCGGGCGTAGCCACGGCATCCACGCTGAACCGCTAACCTTCGGCATGAAGCTGGCCCAGGCCTATGCCGAGTTCGATCGCGGGCGCGAGCGGCTGAAGGCGGCACGCGCTGAAATCGCCACTTGCGCCATTTCCGGCGCGGTCGGCACTTTTGCCAATATCGATCCGCGCGTCGAAGAGCATGTCGCCGAGAAAATGGGTCTGACGCCCGAGCCCGTCTCCACGCAGGTGATCCCGCGCGATCGACATGCGATGTATTTCGCGACGCTCGCCGTCATCGCCAGCTCTATCGAGCGGCTGGCGACCGAAGTGCGCCATCTGCAGCGCACCGAAGTGCTGGAGGCGGAGGAATATTTCTCGCCGGGCCAGAAGGGCTCCAGCGCGATGCCGCATAAGCGCAATCCCGTGCTGACCGAAAACCTGACCGGCCTTGCCCGCATGGTACGTAGCTATGCGATGCCGGCGATGGAGAATGTCGCGCTCTGGCATGAGCGGGACATCTCGCACAGCTCGGTCGAACGATATATCGGACCGGACGCCACGATCACGCTCGATTTCGCGCTCGCCCGCCTTACCGGCGTCATCGACAAGCTGGTGGTGTACCCGGCGCGCATGCAGGCCAATCTCGACAAGATGGGCGGCCTCGTCCACTCGCAGCGTGTCCTGCTGGCACTGACGCAGGCGGGCATCAGCCGCGAGGACGCCTATCGCATCGTGCAGCGCAACGCGATGCAGGTGTGGGAATCGGACGGCGAGAAGCGCCTGCTCGATCTGCTGAAGGCCGATCCGGATGTCACCGCGAAGATGAGCGACGAGGAGATCGAAGAGCGCTTCGACCTCGACTATCACTTCAAGGGCATCAACCGGATTTTCGAACGCGTCTTCGGCGAATAAGACGCTCTAAGACGGAAAAGGCATGCCGCTCAGCCCGCCAGATCGTGCTTCTTGATGCAGTGCCGCAGCTGATCGTAGCTGAGGCCCAGCGCCTTGGCCGTCTGCCGCTGATTATAGCGGTTGGCGGCCAGCGCATATTCGACGATCGAGCGCTCATAAGCCTCCGTCGCTGCCTTGAGATCGTCGATCCCCTCGAAATCGATGGAGGAAGACATCTGCGGCTCGGGCACGCTATCCGCGAGATCCTTGCGCGAACGCCCTTCCTCGCGCGCCGCTTCCGGCTTCGGCCGCCAGGGGGATGCGAACGGATCGAAGATGATGTGATCGACCGGGCCGTCCGCTGCGCTCCAGCGATAGACGGCGCGTTCGATGACGTTGCGCAGCTCGCGCACATTGCCCGGCCATTCATGGCGCTCCAGCGCGGCGCTCGCGAGCGAGCCGAAGCCGGGCCAGCTTTCCCAGCCGATTTCCGCGGCCATCCGCCGTCCGAAATAGTCCGCGAGCACGGCAACATCGCCTTCGCGCGCGCGCAGCGGCGGCAGGGTCACCACCTCGAAACTCAGCCGGTCCAGCAAGTCGGCGCGAAACTCGTTGCGCTCCACCATCGAGGGAAGATGCGCGTTGGTGGCCGCCACGATGCGCACATCGACCTTGACAGGCCGCGAGGCTCCGATGCGCGTCACCTCGCCATATTCCACCGCGCGCAGCAGCCGCTCCTGCGCAGCCATGGACAGCGTGCCGAGTTCGTCCAGGAACAACGTGCCGCCGTCGGCTTCCTCGAACCGCCCTTCGCGCGCACGCGTCGCGCCGGTGAAAGCGCCCGCTTCATGGCCGAACAGCTCCGCCTCGATCAGTGTTTCGGGGAGCGCGGCGCAGTTCATGGTGATAAGCGGACCGCCCCAGCGCGGGGACAGGCGGTGAAGACGTTCGGCGATCAGTTCCTTGCCCGTCCCGCGCTCTCCGATCACCAGCACGGGGCGATTGAGTTCGGCCGCTTTCGAGGCGCGCTCGACAGCGTCGAGAAAGGCGCCGGACTGGCCGATAAACTGATTGTCGCGTTCCATGCCCAAAGGTTGGCATATTTCACCAAGTCTAGGCAATAGAAACCTGCGTCAGATTCCGTGCTATGTTTCAAAAAGCCCGGAATTCGGCCATATCCGAAGCTTTGGCACGCTTCTGGCAATGTATGATACAAGATGGAAAACAATCACATTCAGGGAGCGTATGATGCGCCAACGCAAGTCCAACCAGCTCGCAGCGGGAGCACTGGCCGCCATGTTGCTCTTGTCGGTTCTTCTGCTGAACGCGCTGGGCCTGTCGCTGATGGCGGCCGCCGGGCAGAGCCGCGCTGGTGGGCCGACCGCGAGCATTCTGGCGTAAGCGCCCCCGCCCGAAACAGTAACTACGGAGTATCCTTGATGAGCATCTTCTCCCGCACAAGAGACATCGTCGCCGCGAACGTCACCGAAATCCTCGACCGGTCGGAAGATCCGGCCAAGATGATCCGCATGATCATCCTGGAGATGGAAGAGACGCTGGTGGAAGTACGTGCTTCCGCGGCCCGCACGATCGCCGACCAGAAGGAGCTGCGCCGCCATATCGACAAGCTCGATACGCTGCAGCAGGACTGGACGGAGAAGGCCCAGCTCGCGCTGTCGAAGGACCGCGAGGATCTGGCCAAGGCCGCGCTCGTCGAAAAGCGCAAGGCCAGCGACATGGCCGAACAGCTGCGCGCCGAGATCGGCGTCCTGGAAGATGCGCTGAAGGCGTCCGAACAGGACATTCAGAACCTGCAGAACAAGCTGCAGGACGCCCGTGCCCGTCAGAACAACATCATGACGCGGCTGGAAAGCGCCGAAAACCGCGTGCGTCTGCGCTCCATGTACAATGGCGACAAGGTGAAGGACGCCTTCTCGCGCTTCGACATCCTGGAGCGCCGCGTGGACGAGGCCGAGGGCCGCGCCGACGCGCTGCGCTTGGGCAGCGAAGGACCGAAGTCGCTCGGCGACGAGATCGCCGCCCTGGAAACCAACGATCAGGTCGACGACGAACTGGAAGCGATGAAGCGCGCCATGAAGAAGGAGGACTGATTCCATGGAGATGGAACCTGTCATCGCAATCGTTTGCCTGTTCATCGGGCTGCCCTGGCTGATTTTCCACTACGTCACGAAATGGAAATCGACCGCTACCCTGACGAACGACGACGAGAAGCTGCTGTCCGACCTCTATGAGACCGCCCGCCGCTTTGAGGATCGCATCGAAACCATCGAGCGCATCATCGCCGCCGACAACCCCCAATGGCGCCCCAGCCGGCTGGAAGACAGCCGCCCGGGCGAGGACGATCCCCGCCGCGCCATCGACAACATTCGCTCGCTGGAAAGGAACCGCTGACATGGCCGGTACGCACACCAAATTCTATCTCGACAAGCAAAATGCCAAGTGGAAGGGCGTTTGCTCGGGGATCGCGGACTATACCGGCGTGGACGTCGTCTGGGTTCGCATTGCCACGGTGATCATGACCCTTGCCGGCGGCTTTCCCTGGACCCTGATCGCCTACATCGCCGCCGCCTGGGCTGCGCCGAAGAAGCCGATCGACCTCTACGTCAATCAGGACGATCAGAAGTTCTGGCAGGGCGTGCGCCAGTCGCCGGCCCGAACGGCCCGCGAAGTCCGCTCACGCTTCCGCGATATCGACCGTCGCCTGGCCGATATGGAAGTTTATTATACCAGCAACAACACGCGGCTGGCCGACGAAATCGAAAGCCTGCGCTGACGCGCGGCAAAATCCAACAGGGGAATGAAAAATGGACGAACTGATTTACGTGGATGGCTTCTTCTGGATCCCGATCATCGCGATCGTGGCTTCGATGGGAGCTTGGGTATTCACCACTTGGCTCAAAGTTAAGAACGGCTATCCGCTGGAAAATGGTTGGGGCAAGGCGCTCTATCCGCAGAAGAACGAAGAGACGGTGGAGCGCGTCAAACTGATTAGCCAGGAGAACGCCCAGCTGCGCGCCGAACTCAGTTCCGTGAAGGAACGCCTCGCCACGGTCGAACGGATCGTGACCGACGGCAGCAACCGCCTCAGCGATGAGATCGAAAGCCTGCGCGGCCGCGCCAACTGAGCGGCCCCCGCCCCTCTTCCCCAATTCTCCAGACCAAGAAGGATTTCATTATGCCCTGGAGCATTACCGTCATGGTGCTCGGCATCATTCTCATCGTCAATCTCGCGATCGTGATGAAAGCCCGCTACAAGGCGCAGAACGGAATTTACGAGGACGAACATGGCAATGACGTCCGCCTGCGCGATCCCAATGAGCAGATCATTTCCGGCGAAGTGAAGCAGCTGAAAGAGCGCATCGCCGTGCTGGAGCGCGTGATTACCGATGAGCGCGGCGCACGGGAACTGGACCGCGAAATCGAGAAACTGCGCGGCCGCTGATCGGCGGAGCGGCGCACCCCGACCCAAGGAGATTGCTCATGCCGAACGATCCCACCTCCCTCCTGATGATCGCAGGCTTCACCTTTGCAGCATTGCTCACCCTGTCGCTGATCGTCCTGCGCGGATGGCGCGACTGGCTACAGCTGAAGCGCGACGAACTTGAAATCGTGCGCCCGGAGAGCCTCGACACGCGCAGCGGCAGCGGCCGCATCGAAGTGGCGGACCTCAAAGAGCGGGTCCGCAAACTGGAAGCGATCGCAAGCGGGATCGAGCTTTAGGCCAACCCGCTTCCAATCCCCCGCCCGCCGCTGCTACAGCGCCCGGCATGACCGAACGCAGCCTCTCCGACATCCGCGAGGAATATGAGTTCCTCGATCCCGACGACCGCTACCGCCTGCTGATTGAGCTGGGCCGCGCGCTGGAGCCGATGCCGGATGCCCTCAAGACCGACGCCACCCTGGTACGCGGCTGCTCGGCAGCGGTGTGGGTTTACCCGACGCGGCGCGAGGACGGACGGCTGCATTTCCTGGCCGACAGCAACGCCGCGATCACCAAGGGTATTATCGCGCTGGTGCTCAAGACCGTGCAGGACGGCGAGCCGAAGGCGGTGGCCGAGGCCGATATCGAAGAGGCGCTGGAGCCGTTCGATCTGAAAAATCAGCTCAGCAGCAACCGCACGCAGGGCATTCCCAATATGATCGCGCTGATCCGCGAAACCGCGGGACGGCTGGCGGCGGAGTAGCCCAAGCGCCGTCGATCAGCCGCCGTCAGCCCGTTTCCGTCAGTCGGCTGCCGTCAACTCACTCGCCAGCGCATCGAGGTCGGCATCCAGCCGGACGATCCGCCATACGCCCGGGCGGCGGCTGTCGACCAGCATCACCGCCTTTTTAGGGCAGACATCGAGACAACCGACCTCGATCACGCCGAGGCGGCCCTTGCGGCCCTTTTTGGAGCCGAGCCGCGCCTTCAGTTCCTTCGAAAGCTTCTGCGATCCGTCGGCGCCGAAGCCTCCTTTCAGCTTCTTCGAGCATTTCTTGCAAACGAGGACGGCGTGGCTCCAGTTCGCATCGACATGGGCCTTCATCCGGGCTGCCACTGCTTGCGCTCTTCGGCGGCCTTCAGCACGTCGAACGCGGCCTGTCCCGCCTGAAACTCGGCCGCGGCTTCGGCATCGCCCGGCTTCACGTCCGGATGGGTGCGCTTGGCAAGATCGCGCCAAGCCTTTTTCACCGCATCGAAATCGGCATCGGCTTCCAGCTCCAGAAGCTCCAGCGCACGCATCTCATCGCGGCTGCGGCTGCCGTCGCCGGGACCGGCCCAGGCATAATGCGCGGACTCCTGATAACCGGAGCTGTCGCGCCGCTCGTCCTTGGCGCGCTTGGCCGCCTCTTCCTTGCTGAGCCCGGCGAAATAGTCCCAGTTGCGATTATATTCGCCGGCATGGGTGGCGCAGAAATACCAGCGTTCCGTGCTGTTGGGGGATTTCGGGGCGGGACAATCGCCCTTCTCCTCGCATCCCACGCGGTCGCACAGGCGCACCGCCTCGGCTTCGCGGCCCTCTTCGTAGCCGCGCCAGCGCGGAAATCCCCAGTCGTTCGATCGTCTTGCTCTGGCCATAGCGTTCCTAACTAGGCGCGATCCCCTGAAATTTCCATAAGCGCGAAATTTCTTGCGTATTCTGCCGCGCCATGTCGCCTGCCCAATCTCGGTTCAACCCCGCCCGGCCTCCGATCAACGCCGCGCAGGCCGATTCACCTTTGAAAGCGGCGCCCCTTGCGTGTAGGAAACCCGGCAACGTCACAAATGACAGGCCACCCAAAGCCGCCGCGAACATTCTCACGGTTAGGATCTCTGTGACAAAAAAGCCTGAATTCCTTGCCCATTTGTGGCAGGACATACCCGCGTCCATTGTGGTCGCGCTCGTTGCCCTGCCGCTTTGCCTTGGCATCGCGCTGGCTTCCGGCGCTCCGCTGTTCTCCGGCCTGATTGCCGGGATCGTCGGCGGTATCGTCGTCGGTTTCCTGTCCAAATCGCAGCTTTCGGTGAGCGGGCCGGCGGCCGGCCTGACCGTGATCGTACTCGCCGCGATCGAGAGCATGCCGAGCTACGAGGCGTTCCTCGTTGCCGTATGCCTGGGCGGCGTCATGCAGATGCTGTTCTCGCTCACCCGTTCGGGCGTGCTCGCGGAGTTCGTGCCGTCCTCGGTCATCACCGGCATGCTGGCGGCGATCGGCCTGATCCTGATCCTGAAGCAGATCCCCCATGCCGTCGGCTATGACGGCGATTTCGAGGGCAGCCTCAGCTTCCTGCAGCGCGACGGGCTGAACACGCTGTCCACCCTGCCCTATTCGATCGCCAATTCGCTGACCGCGGGGTCGCTGATCATCGCGTCGATCAGCCTCGTCTTCCTGTTCTGGTGGGACAAGGCGCGGCCGAAGGAAGGCCCGATCCGCTTCGTGCCCGGCCCACTGGTGGTCGTGATTTTCGGCGTTGTGATGAACGAGTTCTTCAAGCTGGCTTCGCCCGATCTCGCAATCGGCGCCACGCATCTGGTGCAGGTGCCGGTTTCGGAAGGCCTGCGTGATTTCGCCGGTCAGTTCGCGACGCCGGATTTCAGCGTCATCGGCCTGCCGCTCGTCTGGACCACGGCCCTCACGCTCGCCATCGTCGCCAGCCTGGAATCGCTGCTCAGCGTGAAGGCGATCGACGAGATCGATCCGCGCCGGCGCACCACCGACAAGAACCGCGAACTGTTCGCGCAGGGCGGCGGCAATCTTGTCTCCGGCCTGATCGGCGGCCTGCCGCTCACCTCCGTCATTATCCGCTCCTCCGCAAACGTCGAAGCAGGCGCGGTGACCAAGACATCGGCCATTCTGCACGGCTTCTGGCTGCTCCTCAGCGTGCTGCTGATCCCGTTCGTGTTGAACCTCATCCCGCTTGCCGCGCTGGCCGCGATCCTGCTGCACATCGGCTACAAACTTACGCGGTATGAGCTTTATCGTGACCGCTGGAAGCAGGGCTATCACCAGTTCGTGCCGTTCGTGGTAACCGTGGCGGCGATCCTGCTGACCGATCTTCTGATCGGCATCATGATCGGTCTGGTTGTCGGCTTCATCTTCGTGATCGCCCGCAACTTCCGCCCCGCGATCAGCGTGGCGCATGATGGCGAGGATTATCTGGTGAGCGCGCGGCGCAACCTCTACTTCATCCACAAGTACGAGCTGCAGAAGAAGCTGACCGAAATCCCCGAAGGCTCCACCGTGGTGATCAACCTCAACCGTGCGGAATTTGTCGATCCGGACAATTTCGGCATCATCAATGCCTTCGCCCGCAACGCCGAATTCCGCGACATCGACGTCTCGGTGCGCGGACAGTTCGGGACCAAGATCGACAGCCTGATCGAAGCACCCCGCAAGAAGGTGGTCTACCAATGAGAAGCTACAAGGAACTGCTCCTGTCCAACCGGGCATGGAGCGAGGAAATGCGCGAGCGTGACGAGAATTATTTCACGCAGCAGACGATGGGGCAGAAGCCCGAGATCCTCTGGATCGGCTGTTCCGACAGCCGGGTAAGTCCGGACCAGATCACGCAGACCAATCCGGGCGAGATCTTCATCCATCGCAACGTGGCCAATATCGTCCACCCAGACGACACCAATCTGATGGCGGTGCTGCAATTCGCGGTGGACGTTCTGCAGGTGAAGCACATCGTGCTATGCGGCCATCATGGCTGCGGCGGGATCGAGGCGACGCTGAAGGGCGGCGTCGACGGGCCGATCGACAAATGGCTGGAAGATTCGCGCCGCGTCTATGCCAATCACAAGGCGGAAGTGGACGGCGCGGGCGATCTGGGCGCGCGGATCGATCGTCTGGTCGAATGCAATGTGCGCGATCAGCTGTTCGACCTTGCCCAGTCCGCCACCGTCAAGGCCGCGTTCGAGCGCGGCCAGCCGCTGCTGCTGCACGGGTGGGTGTACGACATTCGCGACGGCCTTCTGAAGCCGCTGCTGCAGATCGACAAAGACACCGATCTCAATCCGGAAAGCCCGCCGGAATCGGTGCTTCTCAAGGAAACGGATGTGTGATCATCCAAGGGGGGCTGCGGCCCCCCTTTTTTTCTTAGGAGAGCAATTGTCAGGGGGCCTGTAAGCCGGGTTTTGTCCACCCTTTAAAAGGGATGGGCGACCATTCCTCTAGGCGGCGGATTGCTCCGCCGCTCAAGCGACCAACCCGGGCGGCCTTCCGGAAACGAAGCGGGCATGGAAGCCCTTCGCCGCCCCTATTCGGTCTTGCTCCCGGTGGGGTTTACCGTGCCGCGGCCGTTGCCGGCCCACGCGGTGCGCCTTTACCGCACCCTTTCACTGTCGCGTCGCCGAAGCTTTAGGGCGTAAAGCCTTTCGCGACCTGCTTTCTGTTGCACTGTCCCTTGATCCGCCGCCAAAACGACGGACCCGCCGGACGTTATCCGGCACCGTTTTCCGTGGAGCCCGGACTTTCCTCGCGCTGCCGGTCGGATGAACGGCGGCCCGCGGTCGCCCGGCCCCCTGACGGTTTCAGGCGCTAGCCGCTTCGGGCCCGCGTTCCAAGAGCAATGCGAGCAGGATCGCTCGCAACAGCCCGTCCGGCTCGCCGGTAATCCGCTCCGGGCGGAAGCGCCGCTCGAACGCACGGATGGCGGCGGGCGCGTCCGTCACGTCATAGCCGTAGCGGTTGAGGGCAAGCAGGAAATTCGCATCCGCCCAGCCCGGATCGACATGCGCCTTTTCCGGCCTCGGCATCGCCAAACCCAGCTTGGCCAGCGTCTCCCAGGGAAACAGCTCACCGGGGTCTTCCTTGCGCGCGGGCGCGATGTCGCTGTGCCCCACGACATGGCACGGCTCGATCCCGTAAAGCTGCACGATTTCGGAAACCAGCGGCACCAGCGCCTCGATCTGCGCTTGCGGAAAGGGCCGGTAGCCCCATTCATGACCGGGATTGACCAGCTCGATGCCAATGCTGGCGCTGTTCACGTCGGTAATTTCGCACCAGTAGCTTTTGCCGGCATGCCAGGCGCGATCTTCCTCGCGCACCATCTGGACGATCGTACCGTCCTCATCGATACAATAATGGGCGGAAACCCCACCTTCCGCACTCGTCATCCGATCGATCGCGGAAGCGGCGTCCTTCATGCCCGTGTAGTGCAGCACCAGCATGCTGATCGGCAATGCGCGCTCGTTGAAATTGGGCGAAGGCTTCCACTGCATGGAAACCGCTTTAACCCGGCTCCGCGCTCTTGCCTAGCGAACGCGGCTCAGGCGGCGGATCGTACGTCCATGGCGGGCTTGCGCTCATACAGCCCACGATAGTCCTTGCTCGACTGGAAGCAGTCGGTCTGTCCGATCACGGTCTCAGCGGCGCCAAGCATCAGATAGCCGTCGCCGGCGATCGACCGGGCCAGCTTGTCGAACACGGTGGAGCGATGTTCGGCCTGCAGATACATGATCATGTTGCGGCACAGGATGGCATCGAATTCGCCGCTCATCGGCACCGGATCGAGCAGGTTGTGCTGGCGAAAGCGCACCATCGAGCGGATCTCGTCCTTCGCCACCCAATCCTCACCATCGCGCCCGAAATAGCGAAGCATCATCGTCACCGGCATGCCGCGTTGGATCTCGAACTGCGAATAGCGGCCTTCGCGGGCGCGCTCGACCACCGTCATGGAGATGTCGCTGCCGACGATCTCGATGTCCCAGCCATGCCAGTTGGCGCGATCCTCGCGCAGGGCCATGGCGATGGAATAGGCCTCCTGCCCGGTGGAGCTTGCCGCGGACCAGATGCGCAGGCGCTTCCGATCGCCCCTTGCCTGCCGCAGCGCCGCAAAGGCCGGTCCGGTCAGCAGCGACATGGTCGCCTGATCGCGGAAGAAGCTGGTTTCGTTGTTCAGCATCGCCTCGACCGCCTGGCGTTCGAGCACGCGGTTGTTGCCGATGGACAGCGCGGTGACCAGGGCGTTGAGATCCCCCAGGCCATGCACGCGCATGATTGGCTTCAACGCCGTCTCGATCCGCCAATAGCGGTTCGGCGCAAGCTCCTGCCCTGTGCGTTTCTCCAGGAGATCGGCCAGAAAGCTGAAGATATGTTCGGGCGGGGCTTCGTTCATGCGGCGGCGCTCCGTTCATAAATATAAGGGCCCATATCGGCAGGCCGCATGATGGCGTCTGCGAGGCCCGATTTCGCAATATGGCCCGGCATGCCCCATACAACCGAGCTTTCTTCATCTTGGACGATCACCGTCCCGCCGTGGCTCCGAACGTCGCGGGCGCCATCAAGGCCATCGATTCCCATGCCGCTAAGGACGATCGCCACGGTTGCATCGCCATAAGCTTTCGCAGCAGCGCTGAGCATCGGGTCGACGGCGGGCGTGTAATGTGCGGCAAAGTCTCCCTCCACGCGGGTTGCGTGCACGGATGATCCCTGACGGACACAGCCGAGATGACCTTCGCCCGGCGCCAGATAGATGTTGTTTTTTTCCAACGCCCGGCCCGGTTCGCCAACTTGCACGTGGCGCGAGACCCGGCCTGCCAACTGCCCGACGAAATAGCTGATAAAGGTCCTCGGAAGGTGCTGGGTGATCAGGATCGGACAATCGATGGCGGCGGGCAGGGAGCCAAGGAATTGCTGGATACCGACGATCCCGCCGGTCGACGCGCCGATTGCGATACAGGCCGGCCGGCGCATCGGCGCGCGTTCGCGTCGTGTCGTGTGTTGCTCGGGTGTCTGACGGTCCGGCACTCCGGCCGCCCCGCCATGTCGCTGGGCAGCTATTGCCTCTATCTTCGCCACCAGGATGTCTGCGAAGTGGCCGCTTGATCCCGCTGCTCCGGGCTTTGCCAGCGTATCACATGCGCCAAGCGACATCGCCTCGACCATGCGCGGCCCGCTCTGTTCGACCTGGGAGGAAATGACGATGACCGCTGCACCGTTCGCGCGGCGCAGGATTTCCGGCAGCGCGGCGAGACCGCTTCGGCCCGGCATCTCGATATCGAGCAGGACAATGTCGACCGTCTCGCGGCCGAGAAAATACAGCGCCTCATCCACCGAGGAACAGGTGCCCGAAACGATGAAATTCGCCTGACGAGTCAGGATTCGCTCGAATACCGAGCGGACCACCTGGCTATCGTCGACGATCAGCAGCCTGACCGCTCTGACCGCAGTAGACGGAAAGGTCGCAGGCGCGTTCATTGTGGTTCAGACAGCTCCGACCATCTGGAGCTTGCTCTGCAGCATGTCGCGATCGAACGGCTTCATCACGAACTCGTCCGCGCCCGCGGCAATCGCCGCTTCGATCTGCGGAATGCCGTTTTCGGTGGTGCAGAAGATAACCTTGGACTGCTTGCCCTCACCGCGCAGCGCGCGCAGGAAATCCATGCCGCCCATGACCGGCATGTTCCAGTCGAGCAGTACCACATCGGGCTCGCTCGCCTGGCACTGCTGGAGCGCATCGGACCCGTCCACCGCTTCGACAACTTCGAAATCCAGTGATTCGAGAATGTGCCTTGCGACCTTGCGGATCACCTTACTGTCATCGACGACGAGGCAAGTGGGCATACTGATTTCTCCTGGGGAAACGGATATCGTGACGTAACCGGAAGGCGTTAGCGCCGGGTTAAGTCAGGCTGCCAATTGTCGCGGTGCGCTGATGAAATTCTCCAGCTTCACGACGAGCAGCGTCCGCTCTTCCATGGTCGCAACGCCCGCGGCAAAGCCGCTCCATCCGGCAGAGATACCGCCGGCTTCGCGGATCTGTTCGGGCGCGATCGTCACCACATCCTCCACCGCCTCGGCGACGAAGCCGTACACATGGCCGCCGATTTCGGCGACGATAGCGGTTCCGCCTTCCGCCGCTGCAAGGCGCTCTCCCGAAACCATCCAACCGGCGTCGATCAGCGTCACGACACGGCTGCGCAGCGCGAACATGCCGGCAACGCGCCTGGGCGCCGCGGGAATGGGCACCACTTCACCGATCGAGACGACCGATTCAACTTCGCTGGTGCAGATCGCGACCTGCGTTCCGGCAACATGCGCGACCAGATAGAGATCCTTCATGCGGCCTGCTCCTTGCCATCGCGCTGATCGTCGGCGCGCCTGCGGTCCGCAAGTGCTGCCAGAATAGCTTGTCGGTCATACCGATAAACGCTGTCCTCGCCCCGCTGGCCTGGCACGTCATGCAAATAGATTGCGCGGCCTGTGGCCCCCGAACGTCCGTCCCGCGCGCTCAGCAGCTCGGCAATAGCAGGCTCGCGATCCATGGGATCATGGCTGACGCGGTAACCCGCCGCCTCTATCAAGGGTTTGAGTACCTTTTCCATCCAGCCGCTTTGATCGCGCTCCAAATAGCATAAGGGCGCCTCGTCAAGTCCGGCCTCGCCCGAAAAAGCGGCCGCTTCGGCCAAAAAGGCGTGCGCCTCGATCAGCTCGATCTGCTGGCCTTCATGGTCGATCACGCCCTCCACATTGGAAACCCCGCGCGATGGCAGGACACGGCCCAGATCGATGATATCGAGCATCTCCTTCACCGCGATATAGGCATCGACCGCTCCGTCGGTCAGACGCAGCAACTTGACGGGGCCGTCCTCGGGATCGGGTTCGGTTGTGGTGCCAAGGCCCAGCACGATACCGTGCCGTCCCTTGTAGGACAGCCGCATGGCGCCGCCGCGATGGCGAACCGCTTCGGCAGGCACCTCTTCCATCCGATCCAGAACCGAAAGACGGATCGCCTTCAACACGCCCGTCAGGCAGCGGAACACGAGCGCACGCGTCACCGGCGCAGCAGCAGCCGCGTCTTCATGCCCCCTGTTCTCTTCGAACCGGTCGGTCACGCCGGAGACTTCCGCGATGCCTGCGGCGTCGAGAAGCATGATCGGGCGCCCGCTATCGGGCAAGGTAAGCCCGGCGAACAGACCGCTGCCCATCAGCAGCGGCGGCGCGGGCTTCACCACCAGTTCCTCATGATCCAATACGGCGGAGATACCGAGGGCATAGCGGCGTCCGGCAGCCGGGCGCACGACGATGACCGATTCCGGACCTTCCTCGCCGCAACCCATGACGCGGGGCAGGCGCACGAACGGCATGCGCGTACCGCGGATGGCCGCCGTCTCGGCGCCGCCGCTCTCATCGATGCGCACCTGCCCACTTTTAAGACTGACGATCTCCACCACGGCGCTACGCGGGATCGCGAACAGCATATCTGCCGCGCGCACGATCAGTCCGGCCATGATGCTGAGCGTCAGCGGCAGGCGCAGCTGCACGCGCAGCCCCTCACCCAATCGGCTGCGCAGCTCGATCGTGCCGCCCATCTGCTCGATGCCGTGGCGCACGATATCCATGCCGACGCCGCGGCCCGACAGATCGGTAACCTTGCTGGCGGTGGACAGGCCGGGCGCGAAGATCAGTTCCAACTTCTGGCGCTGCTTCATCGTCGCCACTTCCTCGACGGTGGTGACACCGCTTGCGATGGCCTTGGCGGTCAGCTTGTTCGTATCGATGCCGCGCCCGTCGTCGATCACCTCGATCACGATCTGGTTGCCGGACTGCTGCGCCGACAAGGCGATCGTGGCCTGAGACGGCTTGCCTGCCGCCGCGCGCTCCTCGGTCGTTTCGATGCCGTGATCCACCGCGTTACGCAGGATGTGCGTCAGCGGATCGCGCACCAGTTCGATCATCTCGCGGTCGATCTCTACATCGCCGCCTTCCAGTTCAAGAACGATGTCCTTGCCGAGATCCTGCCCCAGATCGCGCACCAGGCGCGGGAAGCTGGTGAACAGCCGCTCCATCGGCTGCAGGCGCACGAGCCCGATCGAATCGCGCATTTCCGCAATACTGGCGGACAGACGCGAAAAGAGCTGGTCGAGTTCGGGACCGGCCTCGGTCTCACGCAGACGGCGCGCCATCTCATTTCGGGCCAGCACCATGTCGGACACGCCGCTCATCAGGTGATCGAGCAGATCGAGCGACAGGCGAACCGAGCGGTTCCGCCCGGAGCCGCCTCGTACCTCGCTGCGCCGCTCGCGCGGCTCGCTAGGCACGTTGCTAGGCTGCGATTTCGGCTCCACTCCGCTTTCGGGCGGCAGTTGGCCCTCGCAGATCATTTTCAGAGCCGTGATCAGTTCCGCGTCGTTATCGGCCACGGCATCGTCGCTATCGAGCGCGTCGGTGACGGCCGCGATCCGATCGACAAGGGCCAGCACGGCGCTGACCAGCGCACTGCCCGGCTCCAGCCTGCCCTGTCGCACGGCGTCGAGCGCATCTTCCGCCGCATGGCTAAGGCGCGTGAGGCGCGGCAAGTCCAGGAAACCGCAGCTCCCCTTGACCGTGTGCACGAAGCGGAAAATCCCGTCGAGCATGCCCCGATCGCCCGGGTTACGCTCCCAGGCAATCAGCTCGCCCTCGATGGACTGCAGCGTTTCGCGCGTTTCGGCGATGAAGTCGTCGAGAAGTTCTTTCATGGCTCCGCCGGATCGTTTCCGGTTCGGCTTAGGACGCCATGGTTAAGAAGGGCTTAGCTTTACAGAGTTCTTTGCGCCGGTAGGCTTTTTTGCGCCCTCAGACCGCCTTGATCAGCGCGCCCATCAACAGCGGCTCGTCGCGGCCACCGGCCAGTTGCACCATGCCCCCGCCGCGCGTGGAGAGGCTGCGCACCATATGCGCCGCCGCCGTCCGCGAATCGATCTCCGCCGGGTCCAGCTCCCCGGCGAGCGCCTTCTTCACCTTCTCATCCAGCACCAGCTTGGGTCCGTCCGCGCGCACGACCATCTCGGTCTCGCCATCACGGCTCTCCGCGCCCACCGACAGCGTGCCGCCGCGCACCAGCGCCTCGCGCGCGATCAGGATCAGATTGAGCAGGATCTTGACCGCTTCCTTGGGCAGCGGCGCGGCCGGCACGTCCCACACCAGTTTGGTGCGCGCATCTTCCACCAGGCCCGTCGCCACCGATTTCGCATCGTAGGGATCGACGGTCGGCCCG
>JBELIU010000261.1:0-3690 GCA_042090735.1 Novosphingopyxis sp.
GCACTCGTAAACATAGCGCTGGAAGAAGAACGTGGCTTCGACAAGCTCAGCCCAAACGGATGAGGATAGCGGCTTGCCCTCACTTCGCCAGCATCCGCGCGGCTACGGGGGCGTGGTAGGTCAGCACTCCGCTGGCGCTCGCGCGCACGAAGCCGGTGAGGATTTCCATCAGGAGCACGTCGCGCTCGCCCGCGCCCGCGGCGGCCATCGCCTCGATCATCGCATATTCGCCCGATACCATATAGGCGTAGACCGGAAGATCGAACCGGTCCGCGGCCATGCGCACGATATCGAGATAGGGCAGGCCCGGCTTCACCATCACGCTGTCCGCGCCCTCGGCGATGTCCAGTGCGATCTCGCGCATGGCTTCGCCCGCATTGGCCGGGTCCATCTGATAGCTTTTCTTGTCGCCCTTCAGGAGGCCGCCCGAGCCGACTGCATCGCGGAAGGGGCCGTAAAAAGCGGAGGCATATTTCGCGGCATAGGCCATGATCTGGACATTCGCATGGCCATCTTCCTCCAGCGCTTCGCGGATCGCGCCGATGCGCCCGTCCATCATGTCGGACGGCGCGACGATGTCGCTGCCCGCTGCGGCCTGGTTCAGCGCCTGCGATACCAGCGCATCGACGGTGGCGTCGTTCACCACATAGCCCGTCTCGTCCAGCAGTCCGTCCTGCCCGTGGCTGGTATAGGGGTCGAGCGCGACGTCGGTGAGCACGCCGATGTCGCTACCCACCGCATCCTTGATCGCGCGGATACCGGCGCACATCAGATTGTCCGGGTTCGACGCTTCCTCGCCATCTTCGCTGCGCTTTTCGGGCGGGGTGTGGGGGAAGAGCGCAAGGCAAGGTATGCCGAGGTCGATCGCCTCGCGTGCCTTGTCGGCAAGACCGGCAACCGGAATGCGCGAGACGCCGGGCAGGCTGGCGACCGGTTCCTCATCCTCCCCACTGGCGATGAACAGCGGCCAGATCAGATTGCTCGGGTGCAGCCGGTTTTCCCGCGCCATTTCCCGGCTCCACTTGTGGGCGCGCGATCGGCGCAGGCGCGTGGCGGGATAGGCGTAGTTCGGCATGAAGGGCTCTCCGGGCCGCCGATCTTGCGATCGGCGGGCCTCATCGTTCGGCGTGAAGGTGCTGCTTACCCCGCCGCCCGCCCGGCCTCAAGCGGCGCCTTTATGCTCCAGCCGGTCGATCTCGCGCACCGGCTCGGCATTGCTACGCGCGGTAGTGAACTGGCCGAGCGCGGCGCCCGGCTTCACCGACTTCAACTGGCGCAGAAGCGCCTTGAAGCTGCCGAGTTCGCGGCCCGAGAGCTGCGCCCGCTCGATATATTTGATCGAGAACGGATTGACCGTGCGGCCGCCGCGATAAAGTTCGTAATGCAGATGCGGGCCGGTGGAGAGACCGGTGGAGCCGACATAGCCGATGATCTGTCCGCGCCGCACGCGCTGGCCGCCGCGTGCCGCGATCCGGCTCATATGAGCATAGCCGGTTGCAATGCCGCCTGCGTGCTGCAGCTTCACATAATTGCCATGTCCGCCATGGCGGCCGGAGAAGATTATGCGGCCGTCGGCGGCAGCGTAGATCGGCTCACCATAGCGCGCGCGGAAATCGACGCCGGCATGCATACGGGCATAGCCGAGCACCGGATGGAAACGACGGCCATAGCTGGAGGTGACCGATCCGCCGACCGGGCGCAGCATCTCGCCGCTCGAACGGCCGACGCCGGAAGCTTCGTACCATTGCGTCGATCCGCCGCTGGTCCAGCGCAGCATCTGCACCTTGTCCTTGCCGTCGCGGGTGATGCCCGCATAGCGCAGATCGCCCACCTCGACCTCGCCGGTTTCAGCGCGGCGATAGTCGAGCACCAGATCGAATTCATCGGACGAGCGGATGGCACCGATGCTCATCTGCTGGCCGATTACCTGCAGAAATTTCTGCACCGCATCGGCCGGCGCACCGGCGGCGCGGGCCGAGCGATAGAGCGATCCGCCCACGCTGCCGCGCACGCGCAGCGGGGTGTCGTCCACCTTGATCGGATCGCGCTTCAGTTGCAGCACGCCGTCGACGCGCTGGATTTCCAGATTGAGATCGAAGCGCGCACGGAATGCGAGGCTTTCGAGCGGGCGGGGTTGTGTTTTGGAGGCGCGGCGGCCGAGCACCAGATCGATCCGCGTGCCCGGATCGATGTCCGACAGCATCATCGCCTGGCTCACCATCGCTTCGACCTTGGCGGCATCGTCGCCGCCCACGCCCGCGCGTTTCAGCACGCGTTCGAAGCTGTCGCCGCGGCCGAGCGTTGCGGACATGTCGATCTGCGGCCGTTCGGGACTGGAAGCGAGCGGCACCACCGCATCGGTTGCCGCCATATGGCGCCCGGTGTCCGCGCCGAAAGCCAGCGGCATGATCATGTACGCGCGCGATTCCTGGAAGGCCTCGCCGCTCAGCGTCTCGGGCTGGCTGCCATAGATCGGATCGAAGGAGGGGCGCAGCGCGATCGCAGCGGCGATGAGCAGCAGGAGGGTGGCGACCCCGCGCCACCAGCGCAGCGAGCCGATATCCTCACCCAGATCGACGGAAATTTCGAACAGAGGCAGCGCGGCCACGCGCTCGCGGAATTTATGGCCTGCGGGTGCCGCGGGGGCGAGCGCGCCGCTGAGCGAAAGCGTCGCTGCGCCCGCTCCGCCGACCGGAAAGTCATCGCGTCCTTTGAACAACCCCGATACCCTTTCGCGGACGGCACCCATGCCGCCCGGCCTCCAATGAGGCTCCGGTTGTGGCGGAACAGGGTTAAAGTCAATTTAAACGGCGCCGGAGCGGGACTCTTCAGCGATAAGCCGTGCGATTGAGGAGACGAGCGGCGGGAACTCCATCCTAGGCTGCGCCACTCCGCTTGCTTTTCCCGTGCGATCCTCCGATCTTGGCAATCAGCGCCATGGCCGACCTTTCCCCGATCACCGCCGTTCTTGGTCCCACGAACACGGGCAAGACCCATCTCGCGGTCGAGCGGCTGACGGCGCATTCCTCCGGCATGATCGGCTTTCCGCTGCGCCTTCTGGCGCGCGAAGTATATGACCGGGTCTGCGCGATGAAGGGCGCGAACCGCGTCGCTCTGATCACCGGCGAGGAAAAGATCGAGCCGCCGGATGCGCGCTGGTATCTGTGCACTGCGGAGTCGATGCCCCTCGACCGCGAATTGGGGTTCGTGGCGCTGGACGAGGCGCAGCTAGGTGCCGATCCGGAGCGCGGCCATGTGTTTACCGACCGGTTGCTGCGCGCGCGCGGCCGCGAAGAAACCATGATCCTCGGCTCAGAGACACTGCGTCCCATGGTGCGGCACCTGCTGCCCGATGCCGAAATCATTACCCGTCCGCGCTTTTCGACGCTGAGCTATGCCGGCGCGAAGAAGCTGTCGCGTCTGCCCCGGCGCAGCGCGATCGTCGCGTTCTCGGTGGAGGAAGTCTACGCCGTGGCGGAGATGCTGCGGCGCTTCGCGGGCGGCGCGGCGGTGGTGATGGGCGCGCTCAGCCCGTCCACGCGCAACGCGCAGGTGCGCATGTTCCAGGAGGGCGAGGTCGATTATCTGGTGGCGACGGACGCCATCGGCATGGGGCTGAACCTGGACGTGTGCCATGTTGCCTTCGCCTCGCTCCACAAGTTCGACGGGCATCGGCGGCGGCGGCTCACC
>JBELIU010000262.1:0-3645 GCA_042090735.1 Novosphingopyxis sp.
AAGCCCAGCGCGTTCAGATCGTCCTGCAGGCCGCTCGCCACCAGATAATCGGTGACGACTTGGCTGCCCGGCGCGAGCGAGGTCTTCACCCACGGACGGCGGCTGAGGCCCTTTTCGCGCGCCTTCTTGGCGACGAGGCCGGCGGCGATCAGGATGTTCGGGTTGGACGTGTTGGTGCAACTGGTGATCGCGGCGATCGCCACGTCGCCATCGGCGAACTCGTAATCCTCGCCGTCCACCGTAACGCTCTCGCCTTCCTTAGGGCGCGAGAAGACATCGACCAGATCCTTGTTGAACTGATCGTCCATCTGGTCGAGCCGCACGCGATCCTGCGGGCGCTTGGGGCCGGCGAGCGAGGGGACGACTTCGCCCATGTCGAGCGACAGCGTGCTCGTGAACACCGGCTCCACGTCCGGGTCCAGCCACAGGCCTTGCGCCTTGGCATAGGCCTCCGTCACCGCGATCGTCTGATCGTCGCGGCCTGTCAGGCGCATATATTCCAGCGTCTTGTCGTCGATCGCGAAGAAGCCGCAGGTCGCGCCATATTCCGGCGCCATGTTCGCGATGGTCGCGCGGTCGGCGAGCGTCAGGGCGCCCACACCGGGGCCGTAAAACTCCACGAAGCGGCCGACGACGCCCTTTTCGCGCAGCATCTGCACCACGGTCAGCACCAAATCGGTCGCGGTGATGCCCTCGGCCAGCTTGCCGGTCAGGCGGAAGCCCACGACTTCGGGGATCAGCATGGAGACCGGCTGGCCCAGCATGGCCGCTTCCGCCTCGATCCCGCCGACGCCCCAGCCGAGCACGCCCAGGCCGTTGATCATCGTGGTGTGGCTGTCCGTGCCCACCAGCGTGTCCGGATAGACATAGGTCTTGCCGTCCTTGCCTTCGCTCGTCCACGCACCCTTGCCGATATATTCCAGGTTCACCTGATGGCAGATGCCGGTGCCGGGCGGCACCACCTGGAAATTGTCGAACGCGCGGCTGCCCCATTTCAGGAACTGGTAGCGCTCCAGATTGCGCTCATATTCGCGCTCCACATTCGCCTCGAAGCTCTGCGGCGTGCCGAATTCGTCCACCATGACGGAGTGGTCGATGACGAGGTGCACGGGCACCTGCGGATTGATCTTTTCCGCGTCGCCGCCCAGCGCCTTGATGCCGTCGCGCATCGCGGCCAGATCGACCACCGCGGGCACGCCGGTGAAATCCTGCATCAGCACGCGCGCGGGGCGATACTGGATTTCATGGTCGCTGCGCTGTTCCTTCTGCCAGTCGACCACGGCCTGCGCGTCTTCGGTGGAGACGGAGGCGCCGCCGTCTTCGAAGCGCAGCATGTTTTCCAGAAGCACCTTCAGCGTGAAGGGCAGGCGCGAGACATCGCCGAGCTTCGCCGCCTTGGCGAGCGAGAAATAGGTATAATCCTGCCCGTTCACGCTCAGCGTGTCGCGGGTGTCCAGGCTGTCTTGGCCGATCTGGGTCATGTGCGGGAATGCTCCGGTTGGTCTGTGGGGGTGCAGCACCCGAAAGGGCGCGCACGGGAGAGGCGCGCGAAGCGCTACTCGTTACGGGGCCAACGCGCAAGGGAGGGGAGGGTTGCGCGAGGGAGTGGGCGGAGGTGGCGGTTTGTGGAGGGGCAAACACAAAATCCGGCAATTTTAGAGCCCAGGCCGAGCTTAAGAGCTGGCAATGCAAGCTATCAAAAAGTTTTTAGTGATCACTGAATGTCAGACGAAACCACAGGCCTACCGGCAACGAGCCCGCCATACCTGCATGCCAAAAACCGCTACCGTAAAATACTTGGTAATCCGTTGAAAAATGGCGTCTTTGCCGAGTACGGTATAAGATGTCGACGCCAACGTCGCTGCAAGGCGCAACGGGCGGCCCGCTAGTTCGGCAGATGCTCGGCGAATGAAATAAACATTTTCCTTGGGAAAAGCCCTCGCAATAAGGGACTAAACCTGTGCCTCAGCACTGTTTCACGCGCAAAATCTCAAGAGAGGCTGGGACGGTGACTAAACAACATCATTCCAGTTGACCGCCCAAAGACCCTGCTGTATGCAAACTATACGTGTATGAGGAGGAGAAGGTGATGGATGACGAGGGTGATCGATTTGAGCTGGCGATAACCGGGCCAGGATTTACGTTCAAACGAGAAGGAGACTTCGCTCAAGTTTCGCGAGCAATCGCCGCGTTTGCTGGCGAATTAAACGAGCCTAAAGCAATGTTAAAAGGTGGAGTGGGGGCAGAGCCCACACCTGATACTCCGCCAGTTTCCCTACGCGAACGACTCGATGAAGTGGGTGCGAAGGCAAAGACGGAGATAATTCTGACGATCGCGGATTGGCTGATCCAGCAGACGCGGGCCAAAAATGTTTCTCGTGATGAAATTCAGGCAAGCTTTGCCGATGCGTCTGAGCCTCTTCCTGGGAACTTTCATCGTGATTTCATGAAGGTCGTGAAAGAGGGTTGGCTGGCCCCGACGCACGGCGAAAAAGATCGCTTTTATCCCACTACCAAGGGCCGAAAAGCCATAGAAAATCGCTTTGATCGATAGGAGGTGTGCGATGGCACTTAAAGATTTGGTAAGTAGTCGCAGCGAGGTCCATGAAGATGACATCGAGGCCATTATTAATGATTATGTGCGCTACGACGCGGACGTTCGCGACTTGATCCTTACCAGTAACGCGTCTCAGCTAAGTAATAAGGCTAAGATCTTGGTTGTTTTGGTCGCTAACGAAGGGTGGATTTACATCGATGATGATTATTCCGTTTCCGGAATACCACCCAAGAAACTTGAGGAAATCACTGGCATAGCAGGGGGCACGCTCAGGCCAATATTGGGTAATCTGAAAAAGCAACGGTTAGTATCTAGCTCAAATGAGGGCTATAGAATTGTTTCTCCAAATCTCAGCGGGATTAAGGAGCAGGTTAGCTAAAGATGAAAGTTCATGGCGTTATGATGCAGGCTTTGCAGTCGGCCTTCGATGTGGAGCTAGCGCAAAAGACGTTAAAGCGCTATGACTTGGTGCTAAATGAATTTCATGCCTCAAGATTTAAGGCGTGTTGTAATGAGCTCGGTATGTTTTCCGAGCAAATGTACATAAACCTTTATTTTCTCAGTACGGGAAAAAGGTTGGTAGAAGTCAAAAGCAAAGAATCTATCATAAAGTCTTTTGAAAAAGATGCCACAATCCCCGAGTCGGTTAGATTTTTGGTACCGCGAGTCTTGAATGCGCTAGCCTTCGATATTCGATCAAAGAAGGGAGCAGTCCACCTTAAGGGAGTAGAGCCTACTGAAATGGACGCAAACCTAGGCATTTATGCAATGTCTTGGTCGATGTCAGAAATATTGCGAAATTTTTCGAACGCCACCGATGAGGTGGTTTCGTCTACAATTTCAGAGTTAATGCGATCCCAATTACCTTATGTCGAGAATATTTCCGGTGAGATAATTGTCACAGCAAATGTATCTTCAGCGCTAGAACTACTCCTATTATTAAGCCAAGCTGGGCTGACCGGTTTGACGAGGTTCGAACTCGGGAAGCGATCAAAATTCAACGCAAGCACGGTTAGCAACTCTTTGAATGCGCTTAACCGGCAGAAATTTGTTCATAAAAGCTCGGGAAAGCTAATATTTATCACCGG
>JBELIU010000263.1:0-3634 GCA_042090735.1 Novosphingopyxis sp.
ACGTAAAGTGTTGGCGACAATCTTGCAGACGCGCGGCATTTCGGGTGACAGCCTTCCGGGTGCGCAGCAGACTTACGAGCAGGACAACCGCGCGGTCGTCTCCATCCAGTTCGACACGCCGGGGGGCAAGAAGTTCGCGCAGTTGACGCAGGCCAATGTCGGCAAGCAGTTTGCGATCATTCTGGATAACAAGGTGCTGAGCGCCCCGGTGATCCAGGAGCCGATCCTGGCGGGCACGTCTCAGATTTCCGGTAACTTCACGGTGGAGAGCGCCAACAACCTCGCGATTGCGCTTCGTTCCGGCGCGCTGCCGATCGATCTGAAGATCGTGGAAGAGCGCACCGTCGGCCCCGATCTCGGTGCCGATTCGATCCGTTCCGGCGGGGTTGCCGCCGCCGTCGCGACTTTCGCCGTTCTCGCCTTCATGGCGCTCACCTACGGCCGCTTCGGGCTTTATGCGAACGCCGCGTTGATCATTAACCTGCTGCTGATCCTGGGCATCATGAGTCTGTTTGGCGCCACGCTGACCTTGCCGGGCATTGCCGGCTTCGTGCTCACCGTGGGTTCGGCGGTGGATGCGAACGTGCTGATCAACGAGCGCATCCGCGAGGAGCAGCGACGCGGGCGCCGCGTCATCCAGGCGATCGAGGTGGGATATCGCGAGGCGAGCCGCGCGATCTTCGACGCGAACCTCACCAACGTCATTGCCGCCGTGCTGTTGTTCCTGTTCGGCAGCGGGCCGATCCGCGGCTTTGCCGTCGTCCTCGTGATCGGCATCATCACCTCGGTGTTCACCGCCGTCACCGTTACGCGCATGTGGGTCGCCGGCTGGGTCCGCCGCAACCGCCCCACCGAACTGCACATCTGAGGATCGAAACCCATGCGACTGCTGAAACTCGTTCCGGACGATACCAATATCGACTTCATGAAGTGGCGCTATATCGCCACTGGTCTGTCCGTGCTGCTGATGATCATCTCGATCGTCTTGGTAGCGACGCGCGGCCTCAACTTCGGTGTCGATTTCGTCGGCGGCCAGATGATCCGCGTTACCTTTACCGAGACCGCGGAAGCCCCGGTTTCGGAGCTGCGCGATACGGTTGGTGCGCTCGGCTACGGATCGCCTTCGATCCAGCGTTTCGGTGCACCGAACGAGGTGTCGATCCGCATGCGCCTGCCGCAGGAAGCGGAGGGCCAGACGGGCGCGGCCAACGCCATGACCAACGCCATCGTCGGCGCGATCCAGAAGGATTATCCCGGCGCGCGCGTGGACGGGGTGGACAGTGTGTCCGGCAAGGTTTCGGACGAGCTGTTCCAGAAAGGATCGATCGCGCTTCTGGCCGCGATGATCGCCATCGCAATCTACATCTGGGTACGCTTCGAATGGCAATTCGGCGTCGGCGGACTCGCCGCACTGGCGCATGATGTAACGCTGACCTTCGGATTCTTCGCGCTCACCCAGCTGGAATTCGATCTCAACATCATCGCCGCGCTGCTTACGATAATCGGCTATTCGCTGAACGATACGATCGTGGTGTATGACCGAATCCGCGAGAACCTGAAGAAATATCGCAAGATGGAGATTGGCGAGCTGCTAAACCTCTCGGTCAACGAGACGCTGTCGCGCACGGTGATGACCAGCTTGACCATGGTGATCGTGCTGGTCGCGATGCTGCTGCTCGGCCCCGAAACCATCTTCGGCTTCACCGCGGCGATGACGCTCGGCATCGTGGTCGGCACCTACAGCTCCATTTATTGGGGTGCGCCGATCCTTGTCTGGCTGAAGGTTGGCCCGGACAGCTTCGTGCCGGTGGGCGACAAGCCCGGCGCCGTGGCGAAGGACCGCGAGGGATACACCCGCTGACATGGTGGAGATGCGCCAGGAGCAAGGCGCGGGGCCTCAGGTCACCGGCTTTTCCGGCACCGGCTTCAAGGTGCGCGACGCCGTCTTTCCGGACGGTGTGATCCTGACGCAGGATGAGGCGCGCGCCTGGGCACCGCCTGCGATCGATGCGCTGGCGGTGGCCGACCTCGGCGCTGCGCTGGAGAGCGAACCGAAGCCGGAATTCCTGCTGCTCGGAACCGGCAGCAGCCTCGTCCAGCCGCCCGCCGCCTTCCGCCGCGCCATGGAAGAGCGCGGCGTCGGCATAGAGGTGATGGACAGCCGCGCCGCCGCCCGCACGCTGGCGCTGCTGCGCTCGGAAGAACGCTGGGTCGTCGCGGCGCTGTATCCGCTGGGCTGAGAGCTGGCTGGAAGACAAGGCCGGGCTTCGACAAGTTCAGCCCGAACCGGGGTGGCCTATGATCTCCCGGAAAAACGTCTCCAGCTCTGCGCCATTGCGGTCCCAGCTGAACCGCTCCACCGTTGCCCGCACCGCTGTGCGATCCGGCTTTTCCGCCAGCAATTCGCGCACTGCCGCAGCGATCGCACCCGCTTCCTGCGGCACCACGCGGCCTGCGATATCGCTCGATACCAGCTCGCGTGCGCCGCCCGCTTCGCTCACCACTACCGGCGTGCCGCAGGCGAGCGATTCCACCCAGGCATTGGCCAGCCCCTCGCTGTCCGAAGGCGAGACCAGCACATCGGCGGCGGACAGCCCTTCGGGCAATGCGTCATGCGGCACCGCCCCGACAAAGTGCACCCGGCTTTCCACTCCGCAGGCCTGCGCCAGCGCGCGATAGTCCGCCTCCCGCTCTCCCTTGCCGATCAGGAGCAGCGTGACGTCCGGCAGCCAAGCAAGCGCCTCGATGACCAGATCCTGCCGCTTGCGCTCGATCAACGCGCCGAGCGTGGCGATCACCGGTCCGTCGATGCCGAGCCGCGCGCGCACCGCGCTGCCGTCGACGGGACGAAACTCCTCCTGATCGCAACCGGTATAGTGGACGGCGATTTTGCCCGCATCCATGCCGAGCGCCGCCATATCGTCCTTCAGCGCCCGGCAGACTGCGAGCAGCCCTGCCGCCTCCTGCGCCGCCTCCAGCACCGCCGCGCGCGATCCCTCGCGCCGCCCCCAATGATGGATATCGGCCCCGCGGGCCTTCACCGTGTAGGGCAGACCAAGCTCGCTGGCGACCAAACGTGCGGCGGGACCATCGGGATAGAAGAATTCCGCATCGATCAGATCGAAGGGGCGCTCGGCATGGAGCTCGCGCACCAGCGGCAGCACCGCGCGCGCAATGGCCGCAGGATTGCGGTCCGGCAGCCCTGGGATCAGCCGGAACCGGGGTCGATATACGTCCAGCCCGCGCCATCGCTCTTGCCGCGGCAACCCTCGCAGCGCGGCGTAACGCGGATGGCGATCGAGCGGGAAGGGCGGCAGGCCGATGGGGTTTACCACCGTCACATCCACGCCCTCTCGCTTCGCCAGCGCCGCCGTCTGGCGCTCGACAAAGATCCCGAAATTAGGCGCGGCAGCGTGCGGGAACAGGGTGGCGAGGGTGAGGATGTTGAGGGTCATGGGGTTGGCTTTCGCTAACGCAGAACGTCATTGACTGTGCCGTTGGCGTGGCCCCCATTTCGATACCGTTCGCCCTGAGCTTGTCGAAGGGCCGTCGTTCTCGCGGACTTTTGTAGGGCCAGGTAGGAAGAACGGGGCTTCGACAAGCTCAGCCCGAACGGGTTGGGTGAGCTATGATA
>JBELIU010000264.1:0-3623 GCA_042090735.1 Novosphingopyxis sp.
TGAAGCGACGCGCCTGCGTGCCGGTTGCTCCATCGGATCGGGCATCGGCGGACTGCCGGGCATCGAACTTGAATCGGTCAATCTGCATGAGCGTGGACCGGGCCGGGTCAGCCCACACTTCGTCCACGGCCGTCTCATCAACCTCATCAGCGGCCAGGTTTCGATCAAATATGGCCTGATGGGTCCGAACCATGCGGTCGTCACCGCCTGCTCCACCGGCGCGCATTCGATCGGCGATGCCGCGCGCATGATCCGCGACGGCGATGCCGACGTCATGCTCGCAGGCGGATCGGAAAGCACGATCAACCCTCTAGGCGTTGCCGGTTTCGCCCAGGCGCGTGCTCTCAACATGAGCATGAACGATCGCCCGACCGAGGCCAGCCGCCCTTACGACAAGGACCGCGATGGCTTCGTGATGGGCGAAGGCGCGGGCGTGGTCTGCCTCGAAGAATATGAGCATGCCAAGGCGCGTGGCGCGAAAATCTACGCCGAAGTGGTCGGATACGGCCTGTCCGGCGATGCCTATCATGTCACCGCGCCTCATCCCGAAGGCAAGGGGGCCGAGCTTGCAATGCGCATGGCGCTGCGCAAGGCAGGCATGGAGCCGTCGGACATCGATTACATCAACGCCCACGGCACCTCGACCATGGCCGACACGATCGAGTTGGCCGCTGCCAAGCGCGTGTTCGGCGACGATCTGTCGGGCGCGTCGATGTCGTCCACCAAATCCGCGATCGGCCATCTGCTCGGCGGCGCGGGCGCGGTGGAGAGCATCTTCTGCATTTTGGCGCTGCGCGACCAGATCGTGCCGCCGACGCTGAACCTCGACAATCCGGATGAGGGCACCGAAGGTGTGGACCTCGTGCCCCACAAGGCGCGCGAGCGGGAAGTGCGCGCGGTGCTCAACAACAGCTTCGGCTTCGGCGGCACCAATGCCAGTTTGGTGATGAAGAAGATCTGATCGGTCGGTACCGGCGCGGCGCGCGTTTCGTTCGACGCGCAAAACGCCTTACAAGCTACTGAGGGGAAGGGCGCATGCACTCTTCCCGCCCGCTCGTGCGCGCGCTACAGAATACGCCATGCGCAAGATCGGTCTTTTCATTCTCGTCATCGCCATCGGGGCGGCACTCTTCGTGGGCGGAAACTTCGTATACGGCTGGACCGCGGCCGGGCCGGCTCCCAAAGACCTCACCGTCGTCATCAAGGAAGGTTCCACGCTGACCAAAGCGGCCGAAACGCTGCAGGAAGCAGGCGCAATCAAATCCGCGCAGGCGTTTCTCAACCGTGCGCGCCTGCTGGGCGGCGGCGCGAACATCAAGGCGGGCGAGTTCTTCATCCCTGCCAAGGCCAGCAATTCGGACGTGATGGACATTCTGCAAGGCGGCGACACCATCTCGCGCTTGGTGACCATTCCCGAAGGCATGCCATCCGTCATGGTGCGCGATACCCTGATGGCCGAACCGCTGCTGACCGGCGATATCCCGGTGCCCGCCGAAGGCTCCATCCTGCCCGAAAGCTACAGCTTCCAGCGCGGTGAGACGCGCGAAGCGGTGCTGGGCCGCATGCAGGCCGCAATGCAGAGAACCGTGGCAGAGCTTTGGCCCAAGCGCGATCCGAACATTGTTGTGAAGACGCCGCAGGAAGCGCTGACGCTGGCATCGATCGTGGAAAAGGAAACCGCTGTCCCGTCCGAGCGGACGACGGTGGCCGCGGTCTATTCCAATCGCCTGCGCAAGAACATGATGCTGCAGGCGGACCCGACGATCATCTATCCCATCACCAAGGGCAAGCCGCTCGGGCGGCGCATTCGCCAGTCCGAAATCGCGGATGTGAACGCCTACAATACCTATGCGATGACCGGACTGCCGCAGGGGCCGATCGCCAATCCGGGCCGCGCCTCCATCGAGGCGGTGCTGCATCCGGCGGAAAGCCCGGCACTTTATTTCGTGGCCAACGGCAAGGGCGGACATGTGTTCGCGAACACGCTGGAAGAGCACAACGCCAACGTCGCCAAATGGTACGCCATCCGCCGCCAGCGGGGCGAGATGTGAGGACAGCGGCGCGATGAGCGAGCCCGCACCGATCATCGTGACTGCGCTCATGGGCGCGGAGGATTTCGCTTGGGCCAATGGATTGCGCCAGCGCCATTTTCCGCCGGAGCGCAATTATCTCGACGCGCATGTCACGCTCTTTCACCACCTGCCGCCATCCTGCACGCGGGAGGTGGAAAAGGCGCTGGCCCGCCTTGCCGCCGATCACGCCTTGCCGCGCGCGCGGCTGAGCGAGGTGATGCATCTGGGCAAGGGCGTCGCCTATCGCATCGAAAGTCCCGATCTTCTGGCGATGCGCGACGAGCTGGCAGAGCGTTTCCACGGCATGCTGGCGCCGCAGGATCAGGCGCGGCCACGGCTCCACGTCACGGTGCAGAACAAGGTGACGCCGGCCGAATCGAAGGAGCTTTTCGCGCGGCTGAAGGAAGGCTTCGAGCCGAGACCTTTCGCCATCACCGGTCTCGGCAGCTATTACTATCGTGGCGGGCCATGGGAGGCGATCGGCCGCCACCCGTTTCGCGGACGCTAGGCGAGGGCGATTTCCTTCAGCGTCAGGCTGGCATCGGCCAGCTGTTCGCGATCCGGCCGCGCCTTGGCGGCAATCAGCGCGCGCGCCTGGGCATAATCCTTGGTCCGGTTGACGCAATCGAGCGCGATCAGCTGCCCGTCGCGCAGGTAAGCGAGCGAGAAGCTGCGCTCCGCCGGATCACCGCGCAGCACGCAATCGTCGAAGTCCGTCGATAGACCCACGGTCTGCAGCTTCAGATCATATTGGTTGGACCAGAACCAGGGGATCGCGTCGTAGTCCATCGGCTTGCCGAGGATGTGCATGGCCGCCACGCGCGCCATGTCATTGGCATTCTGCACCGACTCCAGCCGGATATGGGCGCCATCGGCATAGGGGTTGCCATGCGCCGCGCAGTCGCCGATCGCGTAGACATCGGGCAGGCTGGTGCGGCACTGGCTGTCGATGTCGACACCATTGCCGCCCGCCGCGCCCGCGCTGACCAGCGGGCCGACTTCGGGCACGATGCCGATGCCGACCAGCCCCATGTCCATGGGGATTAATTCGCCGGTGGTCAGCACCGCCGCGACGGCGCGCCCCCGCTCGTCGGTCTCGAACATTTCGAGCATCGATTCGAGGCGAATGTCGACGCCCTGATCGCGGTGTTCGGCTTCGTAAAAGCGTGAGAGCTGCGGTCCGGCAACCCGGGCGAGCACGCGGTCCAGCGCTTCCAGCACCGTCACCTGCTTGCCCAGCTTGCGCATGACCGCCGCAGCTTCCAGCCCGATATACCCGCCGCCGACGATGACTACGCGCTCCGTCGTCTCCAACTGTTCGCGAATCACATCGACGTCGCGCTTGCGGCGGATCGCATGGATATTCGGTGCACCGGCGCCAGGGCAGGGGAGCATGCGGGGACTGCCGCCGGCAGCCCAGATCAGCTTGCCGAAGCCCACCTCCCGGTCGCTGGCAAGGCGCAGCTTCCTAGCCACGGGATCGACCGAGGCGACTCGCGCGCCGCCCCGGAAATCGATATCGCGCTCGGCCCAGAAATCCTCCGGACGCAG
>JBELIU010000028.1:0-19076 GCA_042090735.1 Novosphingopyxis sp.
GTGGACATGGCGTAGACCAGATAGCGCTCCGACAGCGCGGCATCGAACGGCGCGTCGACGATCTGGTCGAACTCGTCCTTGGGGCTCTCGGTCGTGCTGTCCTCGCTCATGGCGCCGCGCGATAGCAGCGTGGGAGCCTGAGGGACAGACCGCGAACGGCGAAAGCTGTGGAAACCGCCCGCGAGGGCCCAGCTTCACACGCTTCACACTGTCCAGAGCGGAAAACCCGCGGGGGCGAAAAGCGGCGCTCAAAGACGCTGGATCGACAGTGGAAAGAGCTGATTTTGCTATACTGGAAAGGGTGGTATGTAGGACGGCGGAAACTGTGCCGACACTACAGCCAATCGTACGACGAACATATCTAGCGGCACATCTTACGCAATGTAATCGGAACTGGAAGAACGAATTAGTCAGTTGAAGAACATTTAGAAATTTACGCAGCGCTTTAGGATGGCATCAAACCAAAATCTGCCTTTTACCAAGCATGTTTAAAGAGTTACCATTAAAATGCTTATACCGATGGGCCATAGACCAACTTACCCTGACATGACCCCGTTAGTAATAAACTTGATAAAGACCCAATGCAAACTCGCTTGGACTATATTCGAAAAGAACTAGAAGCATTTGCAGGCGATGCAAGCTTGGAGAAATAGCTGCAAATCTTATTTTATCAGGCGTCGAAAGCAGCTCGTCCTCCTTCCTGAAGGGAGCATCGATAGCCGCATCCGATTTTTTCAAGCCTTTAAAAACTTTATAATCGCCGCTCGCATCGTCTTTTTCGACTATGATCGTTACCTGCCCGCTCTGCCCTCCGTTAGCCTTATCGATTGAAACAACCTTGTCCGCCTCTATGTCGCTAACTCGATACTCCGCCCAGCTCGGGTCAGGAACTTCGACATCCGCGCAGTCAGAGCGATTGAACATCGATAAGCTGGCAATATTGGTCAGAGCCGGATCGAAACCTATTCGAAGATAATTTCCGTTCTTGTAAAATATACCAACATGCATCGCGTTCATATCGAGAATGTCAGACGCGAGGTCTAGCTCTCGATCTGACGGAACGCGGAATCGTATAATCGGCCCCGCATTTAAGTTTTCTGCCAAAGATACTTCCGACAATTCATCTGACGGCGGCAAATTGTCGAAAATAATCTCCGACTTCTCACAGTTTTCCGCGTATGAAGCGGAACTCGCAGACGACAGCATTGAAGCTACGAATAAATATGAAATCCCCTTAATAAATAAGGAATAACTCATGCTCCCTCCGCTTTTTCAGGCTCAATTGGAACCTGGAAGATCCTGAGTAACGCGCTTAGCCTATACCCTCACCTAGAACTTTAAGGATCAAACCTACAGCCTTATAGCGTTGTCTTGTTCCATTTAACAAGCAAGGGACTTGCATCGGAGAACTGCACCGGTTCCGGCACGCGCTCCACGTCGATCGCGCCCGCCATCGCTTCGGCTTTCGCCAGATCGTAAGCCGACTGCATGCGCAGCAAGGTTGCCGCCGAAATACCGAATGCCTTCTGGAAACGTATCGCCATTTCGCAAGATAGCGCCGCCTTGCCAATTAGGAGATGGCTGGTCGCAGAACAGGTCGCGTTATGCTGAACGCTGGACTTGACCTCGCACCCCCGCCAATCTTGCCTTCAACGGCGGAGAGGAGCGCGGGCGGATGTTGGATCATGCGGTGATCGTGGGGGTGGGCGAGTTTTCCGATCGGCCGCTTGCGGTCTCGGAAGCCCTCGAGCCATTGGAGCTGATGGCGCGGGCGGCGCGGGCGGCAGCGGAGGATGCGGGGGCGCCGGGCGTGCTCGGCGAGGTCGATACGCTCGATCTGATCGGCCTGATCAGCTGGCGCTATCGCGATCCGGCGCGGGAGCTGTGCGGGCGGCTCGGCATCGCGCCCGGGCGCGCGACCAATGCCAGCATGGGCGGCGAAACGCCGACGCGGCTGATCCACGATGCCGCCATCGCCATCGAAGGCGGGCGGATCGACGCTGCGCTGATCCTGGGCGGAGAGGCGATGAGCAGCCGGAGAATGGCGAAGAAGGAAGGCGTGGAGCCGGATTGGACGCCGCCACCGCCGCGCGAAGAGACGGTGCGCTTTCCGGGCAGCAGTTACCGCACCGCCCGGCCCGCCCGCGCGCTCGGCATGCTGGATCCGGCGCGGGTCTATCCGTTCTACGAGGTTGCGACGCAGGCCGAATGGGGCGAAACGCCGGCGCAGGCGCAGCAGCGTTCGGCCGATCTGTGGGCCGCTTATGCGAAGACTGCCGCGCACAATCCTGAGGCGTGGATCAAGAGCGCACCGGACAGCCGCGAGATTGCGGAGGTTTCGCCCGGCAACCGGATGATCTGCTGGCCCTACCCCAAGCTGATGACCGCCAATCCCATCGTCAATCAGGCGGCGGCGGCGATCGTCATCAGCGAGCGAAAGGCCCGGGAACTCGGGGTGCCGCCGGACCGGATGATCTATCTGCACGGCGGGGCCAGTGCCGAGGAAAGCGAGGATTATCTCGCCCGCGACAGCTACGCGCACGCCACTGCGCAGGCCGCCGTCCTCGGCCGGGCCACGCAGATCGCCGGCGGCGCCGAGCGGTTCGATCATCTCGAACTTTACAGCTGCTTTCCCGTCGTCCCGAAAATGGCGCTGCGCACGCTGGGGCTCGATCCCGCCACTGCCAGCCCGACCGTGACCGGCGGCCTCACCTTCTCTGGTGGCCCGCTGAACAACTATATGACCCATGCCGCCGCCGCGATGGTCCGCCGCCTGCGCGGCGAGGATACGGGCTTGGGTCTGCTCTATGGACAGGGCGGATACCTAACGAAGCACCACGCTTTAGTGCTCGGCACGGCGCGTCCGGACCGTGCGCTCGATCCGGACTATAGCGTGCAGGCCAAGGCAGAGGCGGCGCGCCGGCCAGCCCCCGAATTGACCGAGGACTATAGCGGCCCCGCCAAGATCGAGACCTACACCGTGCCTTTTGCGCGGGACGGCAAGCCGTTGCAGGGCATCGTCATCGCGCGCACGCCGGATGGCAAACGGCTGATGGCGCGCGTTCCGGCGGAAGACGGCGGGACGCTTGCTCTGCTGACGTCGATGGAGCGCAATGCCATCGGCACAAAAGGTCAGGTGACGGTGGCCGCGGACGGCGAACTCGTTTTCAGCGCGGGCTGAGCGCGGACGCTCCCCTCCCCTTACGGCACCACCACCAACACCAGATAGACGGCGAACAGCGTCAAGTGGACGATGCCCTGCAGTATCGTCGTGCGGCCTGTGTTGAGCGAGAGCGAGGTGACGAACAGCGACAGGACGAGCAGCACCAGCGCCGCCGGATCGATGCCGAGATTGAGGCGCAGCCCCATGAAGATGGACACCAGAGCCACCACCGGGATGGTCATGCCGATCATCGCCAGCGCCGAACCGAAGGCGAGGTTCAGGCTGGTCTGCAGGCGGTTGCGGCGGGCGGCGCGCACGGCGGCGAGGCATTCGGGAGCCAGGATCAGCGCCGCGATCACCACGCCCACCACGGCAAGCGGCAGGCCGGCGCCGATCACCGCCTCCTCCACGCTGGGCGCCAGCGCCTTGGCCAGCAGCACGACCACGACCAGCGCGATCAACAGCACGCCGAAGGCGGCCCAGGTGGTGCGCATGCTGGGCGGCGCGGCGTGGGAATCGGCCCCGCCCTCATCGCTTTCGGGCAGGAAATAGTCGCGGTGGCGGACGGTCTGCACGGCCACGAACCCTGCATAGAGGATCAGCGATGCGGCGCCGATGGTCAGCAGTTGCCCGGTCGAAAGGCTTGGCCCCGCAATGGTGGTGGTGAAGTTGGGCAGAACGAGGACCAGCACCGCCATCGAGGCCAGCACCGCAAGCGCTGCGCTGATGCCGCGCAGGGTGAAGAACTGCTCATGATGACGGATGCCGCCCAGCAGCAGGCACAGGCCGATGATGAGGTTCAGGATGATCATGATCGCCGCGAACACGGTATCGCGTGCCAGGCTGGCCGCATCTCCGCTGTCGGACAGCATCAGCGAGACGATCAGCGACACCTCGATCACGGTGACCGCGACCGCGAGCACCAGCGTTCCGAACGGCTCCCCCACGCGGTGGGCCACCACCTCTGCCTGATGCACCGCGGACATAACCGAGCCGGCAAGGAACAAGGCGGCGAGCGCGGTGCCGACGGCGCCCATTTTCGCAAGGCCAAGGACCACTGCAACCACACCGAGCAGCGGGAAGATCACGGTCCACAGCGGCAGACCCAAAGGATGGCGCCAGGATGCGCTGTTCGTCTTGGCATGTTCGCCGGTGGCCGTCTGTTCGGCGGTCATATCGATCCCTTGCTTGAATTCAGCCCCTATCGGAAAACCGGCGGTGGCAGACTGCGTTCCCTCCTTGCCGCCTCGCCCGGTCCGGCCTAGCCTTTCGCCCCATGTGCAATCTCTATCGCATGCGCAGCGGGATCAGCGAGATGGCGGGCCTGTTCGGCTTGGCCGAGGCGGGCACGAACCTGCCGGCGTTCGATGCGATCTATCCCGCGCAAGCAGCGCCCATCATTGTTTCGCAGGACAATCGGGCATCGCTGATCGAAGCCCAATGGGGCCTGCCCGGCTGGCGCGACGGGATGCGGCCGATCACCAATGTACGCAATCTGGACAGCGGATATTGGCGCAATCTTCTGGCGGGTCCGGGCAACCGCTGCCTCGTGCCCGTCACCGCCTTTTGCGAATGGGAGGGCGAGGCGGGATCGAAGCGCAAGGTCTGGTTCGGGCTGAAGGACAGCCCGTTGTTCGCCTTTGCCGGGTTGGTGCGCGGCGGCGCGGATGGCGCGCGCTTCGCTTTTCTGACGACAGGGCCGAACGATCTGGTGCGGCCCGTCCATCCCAAATCCATGCCGGTTATCCTTGGGCCGGACCGCTATGCGGCGTGGATGGAGGGTCAGGATGCAGCCGCCCTCGCCCAGCCCTTCCCCGCAGGGGCGATGGAGATCGCGGAGCGTGAATAGCCGCGCTTCAGGCAGCGCGGGCGAGCTTGGGGTAGATATCGGCCAGCGGCGCGGTGGCGCTAAGGAATTGGCGCAGCGAGGACGGCGTGATCAGCCATTCGGCATGACGGGCGGCCAGCGCATCATCACCCTCGGACAGCGCGTGGAGGATGGCGAGCAGCGAGCGCTCGTTCGCGGTCAACTGGGCGGTGCCGACGGGCGCGATGTCGAGCGAACGCCGCGCACCGCGCCGCAGCACCGCGGCCATGCGACAGAGCGACCAATCCGCCACGCGCCCCTGCGCCCGGCCCGGGCTTGCCATCAGCCGCTCGACCGATCGGTCCAAAGCGTGTTCGTCTTCGCCGAACCAGCGGGCGCGGAAGTGGTCGATCATGACGGCTCCTCGATTGCGTATCTGCTATTGAGAATGATACGCAAGAGATGCTTCGTCAAGGGGTAATGATGTTGCAGTCGACGCGGGGCGTGCAACGCGCGGCAATTGACGGCCCTGAAGCGCGGCAGGACCACGCGGATTTCGGGTAAAAAGAAAGCGGCCGAAGCCGCTTTCCTAGATCGTCGATGGGGGCCGCAGCCCCGGTACGATGACAATGTGCGATCGCGATAGCCGGACGCTATCAGGCGGCCTTGCGCTCGCCTTCGCTCTTCACGAACTCGCCGCACCAATCGTCGGACGACACGGTCGGCCAATGCGCCTTCTTGTCACCCTCGGGCGAGGGGGCATAGCGGCGGCATTCGCTCTGGCTGGTCTGGAAGAATTTGCAGTTCTGGCAATTCATGGTTCGTGCTCCTTGTCCGTCGGTCTGGTCGATATGATGAGCTTATAGCTGGAGAAGTGGCAAAAGTCCAATAAATCAGGTACTTAAAAGTGATAATCACTAGCAGCTCCGAGTTGCGAACGCTTCTCGACATTGCTCGCAACACCGCCACTCCCCTGTCAGGACGCTTGCCGTCCGCGCCCTTTCCTACGCTCCCATATCCTCGCATGGCCCGTTTCCCATCCCCTCCGTCCGCCCGAAAAGCACAGGCGAAGCCATAGCCTCGGCCCAGACGTTCCTGCTGCAATGCCGCCCGCGCACCCGATGGCGGCAATACAAGCCGAGGATACACGATGCCGTGTCCCTTCGCTCGCACCTCGTCCGCGCCGCTGATCGTTTCGCAGAACAACCGCGCCGCGCTGATCGAGGCGCAATGGGGCCTGCCCGGCTGGCGCGAGGGAATGCGGCCGATCACCAATGTGCGCAATCTGGACAGCGGCTATTGTCGCAGTCTGCTGGCGGGTCCGGGCAACCGCTGCCTCGTGCCCGTTACCGCCTTTTGCGAATGGGAGGGCGAGGCGGGATCGAAGCGCAAGGTGTGGTTCGGGCTGAAAGACAGTCCGCTGTTCGCCTTTGCCGGGCTGGTGCGCGGCGCCGCGGACGGCCCGCGCTTCGCTTTTCTGACGACTGAACCGAACGATCTGGTGCGCCCCATGCACCCCAAGTCGATGCCGGTGGTCCTGGCGCGGGGCGACTACAGGGCGTGGATGGAAAGCGGCGACGCGACCGCGCTGGCGAAGCCGTTCCCGGAACAGATGATGGAAATCGCGGAGAGGGAATAGTTGTATGCTATCTCCATTTTGCCGTAGCTATCGCGGATCGGCGCGTTTGCTGAGCGGAAATACAAAACTATCGGTTAGATTTGGAATTACTAGGTGTTTTTCGTACTAAAATCGGCAATTTTTATTCTTGCTGTCTGGCTTGGCGTTGCTTTCACGGAACATAAGTTTCGTTATATATACAACTCCCATAAGACAGCCCGACATTCGAATGAGTTGTCGAAAGCTTCGATGTGGATCGTGGCGCATCAATCACTCATGAAACATTCCGGATTGGCCATCTTCTGCACCGGAATTATCGCTAATGCCAAGCTGAACCCATCGTTCGCTGCTGCAATCGGGCTGGCTGTAATTTCGGGAGCTGGCCTGCTGATCTTCATTATCTCGAGACTATGGCCACTGCTCAAATCCCCCTAAACCGAGTGCAGCATCCGCGTAGCGCCGCCTAACGAAGCCATCCGCCGCGCCCGGACGTTTCCCCTCCCCCGGCTTATCCGAAAGACGCCTGCCATGACCCGCCCTCGCTTCCGCCCCACCGCGGCGCTGCTTGCCCTGCCGCTGCTGCTGACCGCGTGCAATTCGTCCGGCGGTCCGGTGGGCGAGAACGCTAATGCAACGCCCGCCAGCGGCGATCCTACCGAAAAGGCGCTGGCGTCCGGCGAGGCGCAGCCGGTGACGTTTACCGCATCGGACGGTGTGCGGGTCTACGGCGCATGGTATCCCGCGAAAGAGCCCAGGGCGACTATTCTGCTGTTTCATCAGGCGGGATCGAACAAGGCCGAATATGCGACGATTGCGCCGATGCTCGCAAAGGCGGGCTACAACGCGCTTGCCATCGATCAGCGCTCCGGCGGCGACATGTTCGGCGCGGCCAACGAGACGGTGGCGCAGCGTGGCAACAGTGCGCCCGATTATAGGGCCGCCCTGCCGGATATGGACGCGGCGCTCGCCTGGGCGCGCACCAAGGGTAAGCCGGTGATCGTCTGGGGCAGCAGCTATTCCGCAGCGCTCGCCTTTTTGCTGGCCGCGGAGCATCCCGGAGAGATTGCTGCGCTGCTCGCCTTTTCGCCCGGCGAATATCTGGCGGACAAGCAGGCCGTCCAGCGCGCAGCCGCGCAGCTTTCGATCCCGCTCTACGTCACGTCGACGAAGGACCCTTCAGAAGCCGATGCCGCCCGGGAGATTGCCATGGCCGCGAAAAGCGAAACGCGCGAGCTCTACACGCCGCAAGATGGGGTCCATGGTTCGTCAACTCTGATCGCTGCCAAAAACCCGCAGGGCGCCGAAGCCAACCGCGCCAAGGTAATGGCGTTTCTGGCGCAGGTGACGGATTAAGCGACAGTCTGCCAATGCCGGGCAAATCTAGAACCGTTTTAGTCTACCGCGGAAATCCGCAGGGATCAGAAACCCTTCCTCCCGCCACCAGGGGCGCGCATCGTCAGACACCTCGATGCGAAACTCCTGTGTGAGCAACCACGCAAGCAGCGCCAACTGACTGGTGCCAATCGCGGCACCGGTGCACGTCCGTTCGGCCCAGCCGAATGGGACATAGGCGCCTCGCGCCGGAGCAGGGCAGCCTTTAGCCCACCGATTGGGATCGAACGCTTCCGCGTCAGCCCAATGTTCAGGGTCGCGGTGCGTAAAGAACGAGCTGAGATGATAAAACTCGTCTTCCGCAACATACGCTGGCTCCAGCTTCAGATCGCGAGTTGCACGGCGATGCGACACCATTGGGAAGGAATAAAGACGCAAAATCTCGCGCAAGAACCGATAGGTGTCCGGCGCAACCTTGGCTGGGGCCTCGCACAGCGCCTCAAAACCCGCGCGCTTCAATTCTTCGGTAATGCGGGCTTTCCAATCCGGTGACAGCTCCAGGCGATAGGCCAGGCACGCCCCCACCGATCCTGGCGCGCCGGATATTGCCGTCATGACCGACATCAGCACATAAGACGCCTGATGGCTGCTAAGCCGATCGCCGAACTCGACGATGGCCTGCACACTATCGAGGCGTGCGGGCAAGCTCCCAGACCTTCTTGCCGCAAGATGCCTTTTCACGGCGCGGCCTGCGGCGGCCTGTATCCAGGCGTCGCGCATCCGGTCTCGCCGCCGATGACGGACTGCCGCCGGCGTAAGCAGATTCTCCAATTTCCGTGCTTGATCGCGATCGACGGCCTTGGCGGTGGCGCTATCCATTCCGTCGATCACCAAAGGTACCAACGCGCCTGACACGGCTTTGACAATCGGGAGCGTCAGATCTCCGGCGCCGCGGAGACAAACATCGAGACCTTCCCTCATTCGTCCGGCCAGTTGCGACAAAGTTCCAGGGCAATTTTGCCGGGCCGACACCCCGATCAGCGCGGCCCTAAGCTCTGCCCACCGAACGTCTCGCCTGTCCGTCCCTCCCGGAAGCGGGATGTCGTGGAAGTTCTGACGCTCTACAACCTGTGCAGCTGCCGCATCAAAAATGCACCATTCCCCACCGGAAGAACGAAAAAGCCGCCCGTCGCGCGCCATTCGTTCCCGATATCGATCGCTATAAGCCATCGGAGGCCGACCCTGCCGCTAGTGCTTTCGACGCAGAGAAAGGGCCGGCATTGACCGGCCCTGTCCACTTGATGGAGGAACCCCGGAAATCGGGATTACCGCAGCAATTCATCAAAATTCGATATAGACCCAGCGCCAGCCGGCATCGCAATGAAATCCACGAACGTTGAGTGCGCGGCGCACCGCGCGTACCATCTTTTTCATATTGCTCCTCCTTCTATTGAAGCAAGGTAACAATTACCATTCCAGTAATACCATGGCAATTACCACACGCCTTCAGTTTAAACCACTTTTGATCCACAATGGATCTTTATTGATATTTGAAATCTATTCGTAGGATGCTTTATCGCTCATCGATGCGTACCGAGCTGAGACCATGAACATTCTGGAACAGGTCGCCCATATTGCGGCCTCGCGTTCCGGCGCGACGACACTTCCCGACGGGACGATTTGTATTGCCGATCCCCGGACAGCGCGCGCCGCCCTTCACAACAAGAAGGGCGCCTTTGCCGAACATAGCGATTTCTTTACGACGCAGGCCGGTACGTTTCAGCCGCGCTCGAAGCAGCAGGCGATTGCGAAGGAGGCCCGGGCGCTTCTGGGGCCATGGCTGGCCCAAGCGAATCTCCCCGCAGCGGTCGCACAGATCGGGCGCGAGAGCGTCTGGCCTCGTGCGGGATGCGCGATGATCGGTCAAATCGCCATGCCGGCACTCCTTGCCCCTGAACGCCCGGACCGCTTGCGCAGATTTATCCACGCAATTGTCGATCACCGCATATTGTCTCGCGGTGAGGCCAAGAGATGGCGGCTCTCCGCTTTGGGCCGCAGGCGGCGCGTGGAGCGCGCATTCGCAACGGAGCGCAATCGGACAGACCTGCCCGATATTCTCTCGATCGTGGCTCGGCACGGGATCGATGCTCCATCCGCCCAACTGGTCGAGATTTATCTAGGCTTCGTTTTCTCGATGATAAGCTCGGTCGGCATGGCGTTGGGCTGGAGCGTCTGGCTTGCCTGCAGGAACGGGAAGCAAGGCTTGGCGCCGGCGTGGATCGCATTGGAAGCGCTCCGGCTTTACCCGGTGGCGTGGTGGATGGAACGCCATGCGGCGCAACATTTGGACCTCCACGGATTGCCTGTCGAAGCCGGTGCGCCCGTCATCATCTGCCCCTATGCTGTCCACCGGGATCCAGACCAGTGGGAGCATGCCGAGGACTTTCGTCCCGAGCGCTGGGAGGGACGTGACGATCGCAGCGGCTGGATGCCTTTCGGCGCCGGGCCGCATGCCTGCCCTGCGATGGGTATTAGCCTAGACCTGATTGAGCGCTGCCTGAGTGAACTTTTTCAGCTGCCATGCGAGGTCGAGAGCTTGAACGGATCCGCACCACAGCTCGGCGCGGCGCTTGCCCCTCCCCGTTTCATCCTGACGCGCGGCGGCTGATCAAACTCCAGTAGCGTCCTTGCGCAGTGCAGCAAAAGCCATAAAGGTGGCCGGCGTGAACGGCTCCCCTCCCCTTCCCGCCCCGCCGCGCGACCTGTTGGTCGGCGCGAGCCTGTTTCTGGATTTCGACGGCACGCTGGTGACGCTGGCCGACCGGCCGGAGGCGGTGGAAGTGCCCGCTACGCTGCATCCATTGCTCGCGCGGCTGGGCGAAGCGCTGAACGGGCGGCTTGCCATCGTCAGCGGGCGCGATGTCGATACGCTGCGTGGCCGCTTCTGCCTGGAGGCCGTGCCGATCGCCGGCAGCCATGGCAGCGAGATCAGCCTGCGGCCCGGCGCGATCGACCGGCCCGAAGCGCCCAAATCGCTCGCCATTGCGGGCCGCGCGTTCGACGATCTCGCCGCCACCGAGGACGGCCTGCTGGTGGAGCGCAAGCCGCTGGGCGTGTGCCTCCATTATCGCCGCGCCCCGGAGCGGGAGGCCGACTGCCGCCGTCTGGCGGGCGAATTGGCGCAGCTCCACGGTTTGCATCTGCAGGACGGCAAGATGATGGCGGAGCTGCGCGCGGGCGACGATCACAAGGGCAGCGCCATCGCCAAGCTGATGGAGCGCGACCCATTCAGCGCCGGCACGCCCGTTTTTCTGGGCGACGACGTAACCGACGAGGACGGGTTCAAGGCGGTGCGCGATATGGGCGGCCACGCCATCCTGATCGGCGAGCCGCGCGAGACCACGGCCCAATATCTTCTGGCGGACGTTGCCGCCGTTCACCAATGGCTCGAAGAAGGAATTCCGCAGTGAGCAACGCTCCGAGCGACAAGCGCAACCTCAACCTCTGGCCGATCGGCAATTGCCAGGCCAGCGCGCTGGTGGACGACAATGCCCGGTTCGTCTGGGCTTGCATTCCGCGCGTGGACGGCGACCCCATCTTCCCCGCGCTGGTGGACGACACCCCCTTCGACGACGAGGAAAAGGCGGGCGGTTTTTGGGCCATCGACCTGGAAAACTGCACGAGCATATCGCAGCGCTACATGCGCAATGCGCCGGTGCTGATCACGCGCAAGATCGACGTATCCGGCAGCGCGATCGACATCATCGATTTCGCGCCGCGCTATCGCCGGTCGGGCCGGACTTACCGCCCCAACGCCTTCGTGCGTATCGTGCGCGCCGTCACCGGAAGCCCGCGCATCCGCGTGCGCCTGCGGCCCGCATCGGGCTGGACGATCGACAAGGTGGCCCGCAGCTACGGCTCCAACCATATCAGCTACGACATCGAAGCGATGCCGATGCGCCTGTCCACCAACGCGCCGATCGGCCTGGTCAATCAGGAAAACCCGTTCCGCGTCGAGCGCGACCTCTATTTCTTCCTGGGACCCGACGAGAGCTTTTCCACCGCGATCGAGCCGGAGCTGGAAAAAATGCTCGACGATACGCTGGACGAATGGCGCGGCTGGGTGCGCGGCCTTGCCACTCCACCCGAATTTCAGGAAGCGGTGATCCGCGCCGCCATCACGCTGAAGCTGTGCCAGCATGAAGATACCGGCGCGATCGTCGCCGCGCTGACCACCTCTATTCCCGAACATGCCGACAGCGGCCGCAACTGGGACTATCGCTACTGCTGGCTGCGCGATGCCTATTACACGGTGGAGGCGCTGAACCGGATCGGCGCTCTCGACGTGCTGGAATCCTATCTCGAATATCTGCGCAACATCGTCGATTCCAGCGATACCGGCCATGTGCAGCCGCTCTACGACGTGCGCGGCAATGCGCGGCTGGAAGAGGGCGAGGCCGACGCGCTGGGCGGCTATCGCGGCATGGGCCCGGTGCGCGTGGGCAACGCCGCCTATACGCAGAACCAGCACGATGCCTTCGGCCAGATCGTGCTCTCCTCGGTCCAGGCGTTCATCGACCACCGGCTGATGCGGATGTCCGGGCTGGAAGACTTCGAATCGTTAGAGAAGGTGGGCGACCGCGCCTATGAACTGTACGATCAGCCCGATGCCGGACTCTGGGAACTGCGCACCAAGGCGCATGTCCACACCTATAGCGCGGTGATGTGCTGGGCGGCGTGCGACCGGCTGGCGGGCGCCGCGCGCGAGCTTGGCCTGCCGGACCGCGCCGACCATTGGCGCAGCCGCGCCGACGAGATGAAAGAACGGATCGAAGGGGCCGCCTGGCGCGAGGACAGCCGCGCCTTTTCCGCCACCTTTCAGGGCGACATGCGCGATGCCAGCCTGCTGCAACTTCTGGACCTGCGTTTCCTCGACGGCAGCGACGAGCGGTTTCAGGGTACGCTGACCGCGCTGGAAAAGGCACTGCGGCGCGGCGACCATATGTTGCGTTACGACAGCGAGGATGATTTCGGCACGCCGGAAACCGCGTTCACCGTCTGCACCTTCTGGCTGATCGAGGCCCTCGCCCGGTCGGGCCGCGAGGAAGAGGCGAAACATTTGTTTGCCGACATGCTGGGTCGTCGCACGCCGGCCGGTCTGCTATCGGAAGATATCGACCCGGTGTCGGGCGAGCTCTGGGGCAATTACCCGCAAACCTATTCGCTCGTCGGCATCATCAATTGCGCCGTACTGCTCAGCAAACCCTGGAGCGAATATCGATGAGCCGCCTGATTATCGTCTCGAACCGCGTGCAGAAGCCGGGGCCCGATGGCGCGCAGGGTGGGTTGGCGGTCGCGCTCTCTGCAGCGCTGCGTGAGCATAAGGGCATCTGGTTCGGCTGGTCCGGCGAGAGCACGGACAAGTTCACCGGCCATATTCGCATGGACGAATATGACGGCGTTCGCACCGCGACGGTCGACCTCGAAGAACAGGACGTCGACGAATATTATAACGGCTACGCCAACCGCACGCTGTGGCCGCTGTTCCATTACCGCATGGATCTGGCCGAATATGTCCGCAGCTTCGGTTCGGGCTATGAGCGCGTCAACAAGCGCTTTGCCGAGACCATGCAGCCGCTGGTGGAGCAGGACGATGCCGTATGGGTGCACGATTATCACCTGATCCCGCTGGCCTGGGACCTGCGCCGGCAGGGGGTGAAGAACCGGATGGGCTTCTTCCTTCACACGCCCTGGCCGCCGACGCGGCTGCTCGTCGCGCTGCCGCATCATCAGAGGCTGGTGCAATCGCTCTTCGCTTACGATGTGCTGGGCTTCCAGACGAGCGAGTGGCTCGAAAGCTTCCGCCATTATTGCGAGAAGGAGATGGGCGCGACGATCGACGGCGACGACATCACCGTCGGCACGCGCACGATCAAGGCGTTCGCCTGCCCGATCGGCATCGATTACGACGAATTTCTGGACGCGGTGAATTCGGACACGGCCAAGCAGGCGCAGGCAAATATGCGCGCCAGCCTGCAGGACCGCGCGATGATTATCGGTGTGGATCGGCTGGATTATTCGAAGGGGCTGGAAGAGCGCTTTCAGGGTTTCGAAAAATATCTCGCCGAACATCCGGACATGCACACCAAGCTGGTGCTCGTACAGATCGCCCCGCCGTCGCGAGGGGAGGTGAAGAGCTATCAGGAAATCCGCGCCTCGCTGGAGGCGGAATCGGGCCGCATCAACGGCCGCTTCGCGCATGTCGACTGGACGCCGATCCGTTACGTCAACAAGGGCTATCCGCGCGACAAGCTGGCCGGCATCTACCGCGCGGCGAAGGTGGGACTGGTCACGCCCTTGCGCGACGGCATGAACCTGGTCGCCAAGGAATATGTCGCGGCGCAGGACCCGAAGGACCCCGGCGTCCTCGTCCTCTCGCGCTTTGCCGGCGCGGCGCAGCAACTCACCGAAGCGATCCTCATCAACCCCTATGCGGATGAGGAGATGGCCGACGCCATCGAACAGGCGCTCACCATGCCGCTGGAAGAACGCCAGCGCCGCTGGAAGATCATGATGCACGAAATCGGCGAGACCGACGTGGTCTGGTGGCGCGAGACCTATGTCGCCAAGCTGATGCAGGCGCATGACGTGAAGAACGCCGAGGACAAGCTGCTGCTGGACGTGCCGGGGGAGTAAGAGCCCGCTATTCCGATAGAAACGCGTCATTGCGAGCGAAGCGAAGCAATCCAGGAGCCCGCGGCGCTTTGGATCGATCAAACGGCTCTGTAATCGCTCTGGATTGCCGCGTCGCTTCGCGCCTCGCAATGACGGTGCCTCGCGTCTACAACCCCCCGATGCGCACCCTTCTCATCGCCGCCGCGAGCCTCGCCATGACCGCCTGCACTCCGTCCGAGCCTCCCGCCACGCCCGCCGCCGAAGCCGCCGCCCCGACGCTCATGACGTGGGACGATCTGACGAACCGTACACGCCCGGTGCCGGATGAAACCATAAGTTATGGCACCGATCCCCTGCAGGTCGCGGACCTGTGGCGGCCCAACGGCGATGGCCCCTTCCCCACCGTTCTGATGATCCATGGCGGCTGCTGGCAGACGGACATCGCGGACCGCACGCTGATGGCTTGGATCGCGGACGATCTGCGCCGGCGCGGCATTGCGGTGTGGAATATCGATTATCGCGGCGTGGACCGCGAGGGCGGCGGCTACCCAGGCACCTACCGGGACGTAGCGAACGCCGCCAAGGCGCTTCGCGACAATGCTGCGCGGCTGAGGCTGAATATCGATCCGCTGGTTGCCATCGGCCATTCGGCAGGCGGCCATCTGGCGCTTTGGCTGGCGGGACAGGACAAGCTGCCGAAGCACTCCGCGCTGCGCGTTGCCGATCCGCTGGTGCCCGATAGCGTCATCAGCCAGGGCGGCCTGCCGGACCTGAAGCTGGCTGCCACGCCGCCGGGTTCGGGCTGCGGCACCGAAGTGATCGACCAGATTTCGGGCGGCGGCAAATATGCCGAAACCTCGGTCCCCGACCTCGGTCCATTGGGTGCGCGGCAGGTGCTGGTGAATGGCCTGAACGACCGGATCATCCCCACCGATTACGCAAGCCGATACGAAGCCGCCATGCGCGCCAAGGGCGACGATGTGCGGGTGCGCTTCGTGCCGGACAGCGGCCATGTGGAGCTGGTGTCGCCCGAAACCGCAGCCTGGGCGGTAGCGGTCGACGAAATCGAAAGGGCACTGGGCCGCAAATGACCATCGATTTGACCCAAGCCCGCGCGCTCGACGCGACCGATCCGCTCGCGCCTCTGCGCGATCGGTTTCATCTGCCCGAAAGCGTGATTTATCTCGACGGCAATTCGCTCGGCCCCCTGCCTCGTGCCACACTGGCGCGGCAGAAGGACATGCTGGAGCGGCAATGGGGCGACGGCCTGATCCGCAGCTGGAACGATGCCGACTGGATCGGCGCGCCGGAGCGGATCGGCGGCAAGATCGCGCGGCTGATCGGCGCGAGGCCGGGCGAAGTGCTGATCGCGGACTCGGTCTCGGTCAACATCTTCAAGCTGCTGGTCTCCGCGGCGCAGCTATCGCCCGATCGTCCGCAAATCCTGTCCGAGGCGGGCAATTTCCACACCGATCTGCACATTGCCAGCGGCGCGGCCGAGCTGCTGCCCAACCAGCGGCTCGATGTGGTGGAGCGCGGCGCGATCGACGGCGCGATCGGTGCGGACACCAACATCGCGCTTCTCACCCATGTCCACTACAAGACGGCCGAGCGGTTCGACATGGCCGCGCTGACGGCCAAGGCGCGCGAAGCCGGGGCGCGGGTGCTGTGGGATCTCAGCCATTCGGTGGGCGCGGTGCCGCTCGATCTGAACGGCTGCGGCGCGGAGCTGGCGGTGGGCTGCGGCTACAAATATCTGAACGGCGGACCCGGCGCGCCCGCGTTTCTCTATGTCGCGCAAGGCCTGCAGGACCGGCTCGTCAGTCCCTTACGTGGCTGGTTCGGCCATGCCCGGCCCTTCGCGTTCGAGGACAGCTATGAGCCTGCTCCCGGCATCACCCGCTTTCAGGCAGGCACGCCGCCGATGCTGGCGATGGACGCGCTGGAAGGCGGTGTCGAAAGCTTCGACGGCGTCGCGATGGACAAGGTCTGGACGAAATCCGTGCAGCTGTTCGATCTGTTCGCCCGGCTGGCCGAGCGTTATTGCCCGCAGATCGCCTGCGTCAGCCCGTCCCGCCCGGATGCGCGCGGCAGCCATATCAGCTTCCGCTTCGACCACGCCTATGAGCTGTGTCAGGCACTGATCGAACAGGGCGTGATCGGCGACTTCCGCGCGCCGGACATCATCCGCTTCGGCCTGACGCCGCTTTATCTATCGCATGAAGACATCGTGCGCGCGGTGGCGGCGATGGCCAAGATCCTGACCAAGGAGAGCTGGCGCGACCCACGCTTTTGCAAGCGGGGCCGCGTCACCTGAGTTTTGCCGGACGGCGGCTTCAGAAGGGCAAATAGAGCCCCGCCGAAGCGTTCACCGCATCCAGATCGCCGCGGCCGAATTCGCCGCCCGCCTGCGCGCGCACGCCGACCGGACCGATCCGTCCGTTCACGCCCATGCCGACCGACGCATAATCGCGCGGAAGGCGGCCCAGATCGCCGGACCAGCTGACCGGTGCGCCCGCCGGAGTGATCGAGAAGCTGCGCGGATCGTCATCGAATTCATGCACGTAGGAGCCGCGCACGAAGAAGCCCGTGCCGCCGATCATGCTGCCCGATGCGACGAGCCCGAACCGTCCGGTCAGGCTTTCCAGCTCCTGCGAACCGAAGCTGGCCTGCGTGCTGAGCGTATTGCCCTCGCTGAACCCGTCGATATCGATCTTTTCGTAAGACACGCCCGCTTCCGGCCCGAAACGCAGCAGCGGCCCGTTTACCAGATCGACGCGCACCGCGCCGCTGGCGGAGAAGAGATCGCTATCGGTAGAACCCTCATGCTGGCGCAAAGCGGGGCCGAGACGCACCGTGCGCACCGTATCGAGATTGCCCTGACCATAAGTGACATCCGCGATCAGCTTGGCCGGGCCGATGGCCGCGCGGCCATAGCCGCTCACCATCCAGGTTTCCCCTTCGAAGCTGCCCTGTCCGGCGTCGAACTGACCGTCGCCGTCCGAATAGCCGCCGACGATGCCGAGGCCGAGCCGTTCGCCCATGCCGATATCCACGCCCAGCGTGCCGGTGAACGCCTGCTCGCTACCGCCGATGCGCGTGCTGCTGCCGTCGCGATCGAAATAGCCGTAGCCGATGCCGCCGAACAGCGCGATGCCGTCCTGACCAAGGCCGTTGCGCTGTTCATTCTCGAACGCGGCGCGGTGGCGACGCAGCGTGGCCTGCTGGGACAGCGCCAGAATGCCGATCTGCTCCGGTGCCTTGTACAGGCTGGCGATCGCCTGACCCTGTACGCGCTGCGAAATACCCGCAGGATGCACGGAATCGGCAAGGATATAGGTGTTGTTGGCGTTCGGGCTCACCAGCGTGTTGCGCGTGCAATTGAGCGAGCTCGGCGTGGTGCAGGCAACGCCGGTGACGTTGGTGATGCCGAAGGATGCCGCATCGCGTACCAGCTCGTTGAACAGCATGTCGGTATCGAAATAGAGCACGTTGCTGCCCTGCGCGGCGAGCTGTGCCTTGTAGCGCGCATTATAGGCCTGCAGCGGCGCGGCGCCGCCCGATTGCACCGACATGGTGATGATGGTGGGCGCACCCGCCTGTTCCAGCCGCGCGACCTGCGCCGCCAGCGCGTCCGCGGCGCCGGTCAGGATCGCCGGATTGGCCGCGCCGCCCGCCAAGAACGCAAAATAGTCATTGCCGCCGCCCTGAATGTAGACGACGTCTCCAGGCCGAAAGCTGCCGGAGGCCAGATAGCGGTCGATCTGCGTGGTGATCGAGGGAGCGAAGCCATTGGGCGCAGTCACGCGCGCGCCGCCTACGGCGTAATTGGTGCCGTTCTTGCCATATACGGGATCGAGCGTCAGGCCGAGCTGGCTGGAGAACACTTCCGGCGCCACCGGATCGGGATTGGTGGTGAAGCTGCCGCCGCCGGGCGCCGCCGCGCCAAGCGCTGCGAAGAAACCGCCGTCGGACAGACTGTCCCCGAACACGATCACGCGGGTGGCGGAGGTATCGCCGTCTCGCGCATCGGCAGTGTTGCCCGCGCTCTGGGCGTAGGACGGGCCGGCAACGGTCACCGCGGAAAAGGCGGTCGCCGCCAGCAACAGGCGCTTCGAAATTTTCATGATGATCCTCTCAGGGCACGCGGAAGTCACGGCCCCTTGCCGCGCTTCCATCTTGGTGAGCGGACGAACGGTATTGCGGCAATTGCGTTCCGGCAAGCCGCAACGCGCTGCGGATCGTGAGGGACGGCGGAACCGGCGATGGTGAATTGCTTGCATCCGGGAACGGCGCTATGACCTTCTCCATCGCCCCGGTCCGATGCGGATTCGGGGCTTATCTGTTTCATCGTCGGAGCCGCCCATGTCCCGCCGCCGCAAGATTTACGAAGGCAAGGCCAAGATCCTGTACGAGGGCCCCGAGCCCGGCACGATCATCCAGTATTTCAAGGATGACGCGACCGCCTTCAACGCCCAGAA
>JBELIU010000265.1:0-3537 GCA_042090735.1 Novosphingopyxis sp.
TAATGATCTTCCGGCACCTCGGATGCGGGATGCTTGGACCAGGGCTTTACGGGCCGATCGTAATAGCCGTCGAACGGGCCGTTATAGATGCGCTTCGGTTCAAAGAAGACGACCGGATCATTATCCTCGATCGCCGCGATCAGCAGACCCTTGGCGTCGTATGGCGTCGACGGGATCACCGTCTTCAGGCCGGAGACATGCGCGAAAATGGCTTCAGGCGACTGGCTGTGCGTCTGCCCGCCAAAAATGCCGCCGCCGAAGGGCGAGCGGATCGTCATCGAACTGGTGAACTCGCCGGCGGAGCGATAGCGCATGCGCGCCGCCTCGCTGATGATCTGATCCAGGCCGGGGTAAATATAGTCGGCGAACTGGATTTCCGGCACCGGGCGCATGCCATAGGCGGCCATGCCCACCGCCACGCCGATGATGCCGCATTCGGAAATGGGCGTATCGAAACAGCGCGTCTTGCCGTGCTTTTCCTGCAGGCCCGCGGTGGCACGAAACACACCGCCGAAATAGCCGACATCCTCGCCCATGATGACGACGTCGGGATCGGCGGTCATCGCACAGTCGAGCGCGCTGTTGATCGCCTGAATCATGTTCATCTTCGGCATTACTCGTTCCCCCGCGGCAGGCCCTTGGGAAACTTCTCCTTACGCTCCGATATTGCCATTTCGGCCTGTTCCTTCAGATGCCAGGGCATTTCCTCGAACACGTCTTCGAACATGGTGCGGAAAGGCTGGTGCATGCCGTGGCCGAGCACGCCGAGCTTTTCGGCCTCCTTGCCGGTGGCGCGCACGCTCTCGGCGAGCTCCTTGTCCTGCTCGGCATGGCGGTCTTCGTCCCAGATGCCCTTCTTGATGCAATGCTGCTTCAGCCGGTTGATCGGATCGCCCAGCGGCCATTCCTCTCGCTCCTGCGCGCTGCGATAGCCCGAGGGGTCGTCCGAGGTACTGTGCGCTTCGGACCGATAGGTGAAATATTCGATGATCGTCGGCCCCGCATTCATGCGCGCGCGGTTCGCCGCCCATTGGGTCGCTGCGTAAACCGCCAGCGGATCGTTGCCGTCGACGCGAAGTCCGGCGATGCCGTAGCCGACGGCGCGCGCGGCAAAAGTCGTTCGCTCACCTCCGGCAAAACCTGAGAAGCTGGAAATAGCCCACTGATTGTTCACGATATTCAGGATTACCGGCGCGTTATAAACCGCTGCAAAGGTCGCCGCGGAATGGAAATCCCCTTCCGCCGTCGAACCCTCGCCGGTCCACGCCGCTGCGATCCGCGTATCGCCCTTGGCCGCGCTCGCCATCGCCCAGCCCACGGCCTGCGGATATTGCGTGGCGAGGTTGCCGGACACGGTAAAGAAGCCGTCATCGCGCGAACAATACATGATCGGGAGCTGACGGCCCTTCAGCTTGTCCCCGCTGTTCGAAAAGATCTGGTTCATCATCTCGATCATCGGATAGCCACGCGCGAACAGGATGCCCTGCTGGCGGTAGCTGGGAAAGCACATGTCTTCCCGGTCCAACGCGTAGGCGGCAGCGACCGAGGTGGCCTCTTCGCCAGTACTCTTCATGTAGAAGCTGGTCTTGCCCTGCCGCTGCGCGCGGAACATGCGTTCGTCGAACGCGCGGGTGAGCGCCATTGTACGCAGGATCTGCAGCAGCTGCTCATCGCTCAGACGCGGGTCCCATGGGCCGACGGCCTCGTGCTCGTCATCGAGAACGCGCACCAGGCCATAGGCCAGATCGCGCATGCCATCGGGCGCAGAGCCTTCGTCGGGACGCGGTGTGGCGCCAGCGGCCGGGATCTCGAGCTCGCTGAAATCGGCCTGGTCGCCGGGGCGGAATTTGGGTTCGGGAACGTGCAGCTTGAGCGGCGGCAGATTGGATTTGTCCGGCGGTGCCATCGTGTCGAAGCTCTCTCCTCGGCGGCCGATTGGACTCGGCCGCTCCAATTGCAATATTGCTGGGCCCTATAATTTTATTGCCGCGAGTGCAAGATGCCCAGCGGGCAGCCCAAGTGCCCGCTCAGATAGCGACGGGCGCGCGAATATGTTCCTGCGGGGCATAATCGCGCACCTCGAAATCCTTGATCCGATAATCGTAGATGCTGGGCGGCGTGCGCGCGATATGCAGTTTCGGCGCCCCGGAAGGTTCACGCGAAAGCTGCTCCTCCACCAGATCGCTATGGTTCTGATAGAGATGCACGTCCCCACCGTTCCATACGATCTCACCGGGCTTCAAGCCGGTCTGCTGCGCCAGTATCCGTGTGAACAGTGCCAGCGAGAAGATGTTAAAGGCGAAGCCCAAGCCCAGATCGCAGCTGCGCTGGTACAAAAGCCCGGACAATTTTCCGTCGGCGACATAGAATTGATAGGTTTTGTGGCAGGGCGGCAAGGCCATCTGGCCAAGTTCAGCAACGTTCCAACCCTCTACGATATGGCGGCGCGATCCGGGATTGTTCTTCAGGGTCTCGACGACTTCGGCCACCTGATCGTGCCCGCGCGCACGACGACGATAGAGCCCTTCACCCGCTTCCTCGTATATCGGCCAGTCGGTCCACTGCTTGCCGTAAACGGGGCCGAGGTCGCCCCAGCGTGACGCGAAATCCGCGTCCTCGACGATGCGCGCTTCGAAAGCTTCCTGCGCAATCGCATCGCCCGTCTCACGCCGGTAACGATCGAGCGGCCAGTCGGTCCAGATGCGTACCTTCTGCTCCAGCAGCGGGCGGATATTAGTCTCGCCCGTAAGGAACCACAGAAATTCCCGCGCCGCGGTCTTCCAGTAGACACGCTTGGTGGTGAGCAACGGGACCGCATTGTCTTGCAGCGAGAAGCGCATGGATGCCCCGAACACCGCGCGAGTTCCCACGCCCGTCCGGTCCACCCGTTCATCTCCTTGCGTCCATATACGGCGCATCAGGTCCAAATATTGCTGTTCATAGTGCTCGGCCATGGCGCGCGAAGCTAGGGGCAAGAGCCGGTCTGCTCAAGCAGCCAATCGCAAGCGCGCTTTATGGTTGCAGCCGCCTGACACGGCCCCTATAGGGCACGCCTGCCTCGCGCCGGAGCCCGTCTCCGGCTCGGTCGGGGAGTAGCTCAGCCTGGTAGAGCACTGTCTTCGGGAGGCAGGGGCCGGAGGTTCGAATCCTCTCTCCCCGACCATTTTAGCGCGCTAAGCCGCAGATTTCCGCCTTTGAGCATGGGTTTCCGCCCCGTGTTGGTCACACGACCAACACACATAGCGGGAGCACATGCGGGAAGGTTGTTATCGATGAGCCGCATACCCTTCACCATCCGGATCGAGGGCCGCTATTCCTTCCGCCGCCGGATCCATTTCCGAAATATTATCTCCAAGCCGCTAACCTTGGCGTTGCACACTGCTGATCCCGGCGCCGCGCGTGAGCGCGTAGCGATCCTGGCGGCGCGTTTCGTAATTGTAAGGGCGGACGTGAAGACCATGCTGGAAGGCCAGCGCATACTAACCGGCGTCGAGATCGAAGCTATTTTCCGTCGGGGACTCGAGCAGCAGCTCGGTT
>JBELIU010000266.1:0-3580 GCA_042090735.1 Novosphingopyxis sp.
CCACTGGATCACATTTTCGGGGGTAATGATCACCTTGTTCACCACCGGATCGACCGGCGGTGGCGGATTGACGCTGTTATCCACGGGAAGGTCGATCTTCACCGCGTGCGTCTGCACCGGAATGGTAATGATGAACATGATGAGAAGCACGAGCATGACGTCGATCAGCGGCGTCGTGTTCATCTCCATCATGGGGGCGCCGTCGTCCTTGCCGCCGCTCATTGCCATGACATTTTCTCCTAAAGTGTTCTCTGCGGGGCGCCGGCGGCGCCCCCGAGTTCAAGGCATGCGATTGCAGGCCGTAAGATTACAGGGCGGTCTGAATCTCGACCGGCGTCGAAATGAAGCCGACCTTCGAGAAACCGGCCGACTGCATCTGATAAATGGCGCCGCCGATGCAGCGATACGGCGTGTTGATGTCACCGCGAATGTGCACCTCGGGCAGATCTTCCGGATCCACCTGACCGGACTGGATCGCCGCCGGTCCACCCAGCGCATCGATTTCGTCCTCAAGCTTCGTCACCGCACGGTCGACCAGCTCGGTCGAATCGATCGGCGTCACGTTCCAGTAGACGCGGCATTCGCCGTTGGGCGAAGCGCCTGCGAAACCCGGCTCACCCGGATTGACGCCGTTCACGTCCGTGGCGCTGACTGCCAGCAGCACGTTCTCCGGCTTGGTGATGGTCGGCTCGAACTTCACCACCGGCAGATCGAGGTCGACCGTCTGGATCACGACCGGGATAGCGATGAGGAAGATGATGAGAAGCACCAGCATGACGTCCACGAGCGGCGTCGTGTTGATGTCGGACATCGGCGTCTCTGCGCCGCCGCCTCCCGAACTGATGGCCATTGATTAAATCCTCTGATCTTCGCGGCCGCGATCGGCCATTACGTCTTGCGTATCGTGGCGGCGGACAGGACGCGGGCCCTGTCCGCCTTCATTCCGATTAACGCTTCGGCGTCGTCGTCGTGGTGCGCTCGGTCGTACCGGGCTTCACCGCGGGAGACTGCACGCCGCCTGCCTGACCGGAGGTCTTGGTCACCGGCTTGGTGGCGGTCGAAGTGTTGGTGGCGATCGCCGGCTTCACGCGGCCATCCGAACCCATATAGGCGAGGAGGTCATTGGAGAAGCTGTTGAGATCGCGCAGGATGTACTTGTTGCGGCTCTGCAGCCAGTTGTAGGCAAGCACCGCGGGAACGGCCACGAACAGGCCGAGTGCGGTCATGATGAGCGCCTCACCCACCGGACCGGCAACCGCGTCGATCGACGCCTGACCGGCGATGCCGATCTTGATAAGCGCCGAGTAGATGCCGATCACGGTACCGAGCAGACCGACGAACGGAGCCGTCGCACCCACGGTGGCGAGGAACGCCAGACCGCTGTTCAGCTTGGTGTTGATCGAAGCTTCCGAGCGAGCGAGCGAGCCGTGCAGATAGTCATGCGCTTCCTGCTGGTCGGTCATCTGGCCGTGACGCTCCTGGGCATGCAGGCCATCGTCGACGAGCTGCTTGTAAGCGCTGTTCTTTTCCAGCTTGGACGAACCTTCCTTCAGGCTCGACGCGCGCCAGAAACCGGCACGGGCCTTCTTGCCCTGGTTGATCACCTTCTGCTGTTCGAACAGCTTGGTGAACAGGATGTAGAAGGAACCGACCGACATGATCACGAGGACCACGAAGATCGACCAGCTGATGAAGCCGCCTTCGTTGAGGGCCTCCAGGAGGCCGAACTTATTCTGCGAGCCACCGGCTGCAGCGCTCAGGAGTTCAATGGACATGGTGTGACTTTCCTCTTCGAAATATTTTCAAGCTGCGTGGCGGAGCCGGCCCCCGGCCGACCCCGCGCACTGATCTTAATCCGGAATTTCCCAGCGAACGCGCGTGGTATAGCTGCCCGTCGTTGGATTGCCCTGCGAATCCAGTGCCGGCTTGAAGCGGGCGCGGCGGGTCGCGTTGCGGCATGCCGCATCGTCGAGCTCGCTGCTTCCGCTCGAGCTGGTGATCGAGCATCCGCTCACGCGGCCGTTGGAGCCTACGGTAAGGCGGAAGCCGGTGGTACCGGTGGCCCCTTCACGTAGCGCACGCGACGGATAATCAGCCTGCGTAACCCAACCACCCGGATTGTTCGACGGCTCCGGGTTCGCGCGCTGCGGAGGCGGCGGCGGGGGCGGAGGTGGCGGCGGCGGAGGTGGCGGGGGCGCCAGCTTCGGTACCGGACCGATCTTGTTGAACGTCGGCGTGACGGGCGCTGCCGGCGGGATGTCCCGGACCGTAGCGATCGGCGGCGGCGGCGACGGCGTCTTCACGATCGGCGGCGGCGAGACGATCGGCGGATCGACTTGCGGCTGTGGATCGGGCTCCGGCGGCGGCGGCTCATCCGGCGGTGGCGGCGGCTCTTCTTCCTGAACATCCACGACGTTCAGATCTTCTGCCACTTTCTTCACCGCCTGATATGCCAGACCGGTAATAAAAGCATACCCGATCAGCACATGGATGATGACAACGATTACGATCGAAACGAGCTTAGTGTTGCTCATCCCCTGGTCTGCATAGGCCATTCGGCTGCGTTGCTCCTTCAACTTCCCCGCAGGACACGAACCAACACTGCTAAAGCAGCAATCGGTCTGCGCGCAACGGCTTTCTCTCCTCAGGCATTCCCGCCTTAACCGCGCTCCCCGGCTGGGGCAATGCGGTTAATGCAACAGGACATGCACTAAGCCCCCCATCTTGGAGTTACCCTGTCTTTCACGCCCGGCCCGCATCAGGAATGCGGCGCACGGTTCAGCGAGTTGACAGGGCACATCGGACATGGGCCTTTAACCACAGTGGTATGACAAATCGGGGGCAGTAGTCCATGCGGAATGTAAGAATATATCAAATGATGGCTTCGGCAGCCCTGTTTCTGGGCAGCTGCACCAGCGTTCCGGGTGTTGCTTATGACCGCGCCGCGGCGGAAGTGCCGCCAAGCTATGTCACCGTGGCCAGTCAGGTGACGCAGGCCCCCGCGATCGTCGATCTCAGCATCACCCGCGCAACCGAACTCGGGCCGGAACGCACCGGGCCGCTGCCAGCCGGCATCGCGCGCCTATATGTGGAAGCCGACGTGAACAGCCTGATCCGCGGATCGACCGCGCTGCCGCAGCAGATCCGTTTTCTGGCGGATGTGCCCCGCGATGCGCGCGGCCGGGCGCCCAAGCTGAAAGGCGGGCGCTATTTCGCCTTCGGACGCATCACCGGCAATGGCGAATTGCAGCTCTCCGGTTCCGATTCGCTGCTGGCCTATGGTCCGCAGACCGATTCGCTGGTGCGGCAGGTGGCGCGCGAGGCGGTGGCCATCGATGCGCCCGCACCGATTACCGGCGTGACCAGTGCGTTTCACGTCCCCGGCAACATCCCGGGCGAAGGCGAGACGCAGATATTCCTCTCCACCGCCGAAAAGCGCCCGATCGCCATCAGCGTGCTCAGCCGTCCAGGGCAGGAAAAGCGCTGGTCCGTCTCGCTGACGGAAATCGTGGATGAGGCCGCCGCAGCGCTGCGGCGCGACACCTTGCTATGGTATCGCCTGGCCTGCAACGGCCTGCCG
>JBELIU010000029.1:0-18861 GCA_042090735.1 Novosphingopyxis sp.
TCATATTCGAGCATCGCGTTCGCCAGCTGATGCAGCTGGTCGCTATGTTCGTTCAGCAGCGACTTGGCCCGCTCATAGCCTTCTTCGACGATACGGCGAATTTCCTTGTCGATCTTCTTGGCCGTCTCGTCCGACATGTGACTGCGCTGGCTCTGCGAATAGCCGAGGAAGGTTTCACCCTGCGGCTCTTCATATTGCAGCGGTCCCATTTCGTCCGACATGCCCCATTGCGTCACCATGTCGCGGGCGAGCTTGGTTGCATATTGGATGTCGCTGGAAGCGCCGGAGCTGACCTTGTTGTAACCGAAGATGATTTCCTCGGCCACGCGTCCGCCCATGGAAACGGCCAGGTTCGCGTGCATCTTGTCGCGGTGATAGCTGTAGCTGTCCCGCTCCGGCAGACGCATGACCATGCCGAGCGCGCGGCCGCGCGGAATGATCGTCGCCTTGTGGATCGGGTCCGATGCAGGTTCGTGGATCGCGACGATGGCATGGCCGGCCTCATGATAGGCCGTCATCTTCTTCTCATCGTCGGTCATCACCATGGAGCGGCGCTCCGAACCCATCATGACCTTGTCCTTGGCGTCCTCGAACTCCTGCATGGCGACGAGGCGCTTGGACCGACGTGCCGCCATCAGTGCTGCTTCGTTGACGAGGTTGGCAAGATCCGCGCCGGAGAAGCCGGGCGTGCCGCGGGCGATCGTGCGCGCGTTCACGTCCGGTGCCAGCGGCACCTTCTTCATGTGCACGGCGAGAATCTTCTCGCGGCCTTCGATATCGGGGCGGGGAACCACCACCTGACGGTCGAAACGGCCCGGACGCAGCAGCGCGGGGTCGAGCACGTCGGGACGATTGGTAGCGGCAATGATGATGATGCCTTCATTCGCCTCGAAACCGTCCATTTCGACCAGCAGCTGGTTCAGCGTCTGCTCGCGCTCGTCATTGCCGTTGCCGAGGCCTGCGCCGCGATGGCGGCCGACGGCGTCGATCTCGTCGATGAAGAGGATGCACGGCGCGTTCTTCTTCGCCTGCTCGAACATGTCGCGCACGCGGCTTGCGCCCACGCCGACGAACATTTCGACGAAGTCCGAGCCGGAGATGGTGAAGAAAGGCACGCCCGCTTCACCCGCAATGGCGCGGGCGAGCAGCGTCTTGCCCGTGCCGGGCGAGCCGACCAGCAGCGCGCCCTTGGGGATCTTGCCGCCAAGCTTGGAGAATTTGGTGGGATCGCGCAGGAATTCGACGATCTCCTGCAGCTCCTCGCGCGCTTCGTCGATGCCGGCAACGTCATCGAACGTTACCTTGCCGTGCTTCTCGGTCAGCAGCTTCGCCTTGGATTTGCCGAAGCCCATCGCACCGCTGGCGCCGCCGCCCTTTTGCATCTGCCGCAGCACGAAGAAGGCGATGCCGATGATCAGCAGGAAGGGGAGGGCCTGCACCAGCATATACTGCCAGATGCTCGGCTGTTCCTGTGCCATGCCGCTTGCCTCGACACCGTTCGCCTCCAGCAGCTGGTTCAGGCTGCTGTCGTTAGGCACGGGTATCGTCTGAAACTTGTCGCCATCGGTGTAAGTGCCGATGATGCGATCGGGACCGATCTGCACGCTCTTCACGGAGCCGGAGGCTACTTTCTCCCGGAAAGCGGTATAGCTGACGCCCTGCGCATCGGCGGCCTGATTGCCATCAAACACCGAAAAAACGAGCAGAACCGCAAGGATCGCGCCCGCCCAGATCATCATGCTTTTCATCCAGGGATTGCCTTTCGGCTCCTGATCGTCGTTCATGCTTTGCTCCAATCCAACGCGTTCAATGTAGGGCGCCGATGGTGAATGGCAATATAACGCCGGGTCCGACTGATCCGATTTGCCTGCGGCCATTGGATGAGACTTCGAGACTGTCCGCCAAAAGTCACAACTGACCGGGTACACCCCCCTGGAAATTCGGATGAGACGAGGCTCGTCATCGACAAACCAATCGAAGCGCCTGAGAGGCCGGCAACGGGGCGATGTGTGCCATGAACGCAGGATATCATGCACCGCTGGCTTAGGACAGCGCGGGATTTTACCCGCTGCGGCGGGGCGGGGCGGGGTGGATATGCCAGCCGCCATTTCGCGCATCGCAGAGACTGGCGCCGACGCTGCACTTCCGGCCCGCCCGCAGCGAATCGAGCGCATCGCTCAACACGTCGCCGCGCGGTGTTTCGCCCAGCCGGGCCAGGGCGAGACCGAGCAGACGGCGCTGGATTTCGCGCGGATAGGTTGCAGCGTGAAGGAGCCAGCCGTCACGCTGCGGCGTGATTGCCTCCGCAGCCGCGCGATCGGTGATCCAGCACAGCGCTTCCTGCGCATCGCTGAGTGCGTCTGCGGTGCGTTGCGCGGCACCAGGCAAAAAGGCAACAGGTGCCTGGGCGATCAGGGAACGCATCCGCACCCGGTCAAAGGCGCTGTCGCGGTTGCTCGGATCGTCGACGGGAGACAGTCCGGCGTCGATGCAGATGGAAACCAGCTGCGCCTTGGTGAACTCCAGCAGCGGGCGGACAATTTTGCCGTTGCGCCGCCGGATGCCCGCCAGCCCGCCCACGCCGCTGCCGCGCGCCAGCCGCATCAGTAGCGTCTCCAGTTGGTCGTCGGCGTGATGCGCGGTCGCGATGAAAGGGAGCGTCTGCCTGTCCGCCCACCCATCGAGCAGCGCATAGCGCACGGTCCGGGCGGCGGACTGGATATTGCCGGTAATCGGCTGGGGCGGTCGCAGCGTCTCGTGCGGGATCCCGCGATCGGCACATGTGGCAGCGACGAAAGCGGCTTCGTCCGCCGCTTCCGCCCTCAGGCCATGATCGACCGTTGCCGCCGCGATACGCCCCGGCAGCGCGTCATGCGCAAGCAGCAGCAGCGCCAGACTGTCCGGCCCACCGGAAACGGCAAGGCCCAGCCGGTCCGGCATTTCGCCCACGGCCCGCTTCAGGCCTAAGGCGAAGCGCGCGGTCAGATCATTTGCAATTGGCCTTCGCCTTGCCGGAGGTCACACGATCCGACAGGCGGCCCTTGGCGATATCCGGATAGACGTCCGCCAGCTCGGCATAGGCCTGGCAGGCCTCGCTCTTCTTGTTCAGATCGGTAAGGGCAACGCCCAGGAAATAGAGGCTGTCCGGCGCACGGTCGCCGCGCGGCTCCTTCTGGTAATTTTCAAGGAAATATTGCGCGGACGTGGCGGGCTTCTTGTCGTCCAGCCATGCGCGGCCCAGCAGGTTGCGCGCGTAGCTCATCTTTGAATATTTCGGATAGTCCTTCACCGTCTTGGCGAGCTGTGCCTGCGCTTCGGGATAGAAACCCGCTTCCCACAGGCGGTAGCCGTAGATGTAGCTGTCTTCTGCTGCGTCCCCGGTCGAAGGCTTCTCGATGGCAGCCGCGGCCTGCGCGCGGGCGGTGTTGGTAACGGCAGACGGCCTGGCCGCCGCGGCAGGCTTGGACGCTGCTGCCGGGGCGGGAGCGGGCCTTGCCTCTTCTTCCACGGCCGGCGCGGCAGCGGAGGGGGCGCTTTCCAGTCGTGCGATCCGGTCCTGCAGCGCGCTCAGCTTCGTTTCCATCTGGCGCATCTGATAGCCGCGTTCCTCGACCTGCCCGGTAAGGCTGGCAAGCTGTGCTTCCAGGGCATCCACGCGGGTCATCAGACCGGTCACAGCGCTCGCATCGGTGCTGGTGCCCGGCACGCGGCTCGGCTGCTGCTGCGCCTGAATCTCGGGCTCGAAATAGCGGTCCGATCCTCCGGGGAAGACCTTGCGCTGCAGCGCCCGCACTTCCTGCTCCAGCCGGTCGATGCGCCCGTTGACGCTCGCGTCCTGCGCGCTGGCAGGGCTGGGCATCAGCGCCAGCGGTGCAAGGGCGGACGGCACCAGCACGCTCGCCAGGATCATCGATTTCAGGCGCATCATATTCCTCCCGTTCCGGCGCTCCTCCCATAAGCCTAAGCGCCGGCGTGTCGCTGTCACCGCCTTGCCTGTGCCATGTCGGACGGCTGCGGGAAACCGGTTTAACCTATCGCCGGCTGACGCGGCGATGAATGGGCTGCGATCAGGTGGTGCCCGGAGCGGCCGTGGCACCTGCGGCAGCGCCGCCGGTGTCACGCGCCAGCAGCGCGCGGGCGCTGATGCCGATATCCTTGATCGCCCGTTCCGGCGGGCCGAGCGGCGCAACCTCGCGGCCGCCCACCGTCACCGTGAGCGCCTCGGGCCGGCCGATGTTGATCATCGGGTTTTCGGCCTGCGCGGGAACTTCATATTTCTCACCCGGCGCCATCGTCTTCATCAACAGCGTGTCGTCCGCGCCATTGTAGATGCGCACCCAGACTTCCTTGGTGGCGGTCAAAATCACCGGATCGGAAGCGCTTGGTCCGGCAGGCGCGATGGGAGCCTTGGCGACGGGGGTGGCGGACGCGACCTGCTGCTGCTTGGCCGTATCCAGATACGGATCGGCGGGATCGCTGGTCCAGAAAAAGCCGCGCCAGATGCCATAGCCCGCAACGAGCAGGATGCCGATCAGCGCTGCCGTCCACACCATCAGGCGCGGCGGGGTGCGCGCGGGGTCGGCAGGCTGAAAATTGTCGCGATCGCGCGTGCGGTCATAGCTCGGTCGGTGGCCGATCTCGTCGCGCAGCTGGTTGGCGATATGCTCTTCGTCCAGACCAAGCGCCCGGCCATAGGCCTTGGCAAAGCCGATTTCGTAGGTGCTGGCTGGCAGGGCGTCATGATCCGAGGCCTCAAGCGCCTTCAGGTGCCGCATCGGGATGCGCGTCTTGTCCGCAATGTCGTTCAGCGTGAGAGACTGCTTCTCGCGCTCAAGCCGCAGCATTTCCCCCACCGAGCCGTAGCTGTCGGCCTCTGCGATGGGCTGTTCTCGCTCGTCGTCCACTATCCCTCGGCTTTCCGTACCATTTTGCTGGAAAGACATGCCCCTTAACCAATGCAAATGCGGCGTGCGGGGGGCGCTTGTCAATGCCGTTCACCCCCGCGGGGAACCGGTCAGCCGATATCCACAGCCTTCTCGTCCGCCCAGGCGGTGAGCGTTGCGCGCAGGTCCGCCGGCGGGTGGGCGAGAAGCTTTTCCATCAGCTCGCTCACCGCGGCCAGATCGAGAGAGCGTACCATCGCCTTGATCGGCCCCACTGCGGCGGGCGTAATCGAGAGACGCCGGTATCCCAAGCCAAGCAGGGCCATCGCCTCCAGCGGGCGGCCGCCCATCTCGCCGCACACGCCCAGTTGTACCGGCGTGCCGTCGAGATTGCGTGCGACACGGCGCAGGAAGCGCAGGATCGCGGGGCTCAGCCAGTCATAGCGCTCGGCGAGGCGCGGGTGGGAGCGATCGGCGGCGAACAGGAACTGGGTCAGATCGTTGGTGCCGACCGAAAGGAAATCGATTTCGCCCGCCAGCTGGTCGAGCGCATCGGCGAGGGCCGGCACCTCCAGCATTGCGCCGTAACGGATGTGAACCGGCAGCTGCTTCTTGCGATCCCGCAGGAAATTCACCTGATCGTAGAACAGATCCCGCGCCTCCAGAAACTCCCACGGCTCGGCGATCAGCGGGAACATCACGTGCAGCGTGCGGCCCGAAGCCGCCTCGATCAGCGCGCGCGCCTGCGCCTTCATCAAGCCAGTGCGGTCGAGCGCGACGCGCAGCGCACGCCAGCCCATCGCCGGGTTCTCCTCGTCCATCCCGGCGTCCTTGATATAAGGCAGCGCCTTGTCTCCGCCGATGTCCAGCGTGCGGAAGGTGACCGGCTTGTCGCCGGCGGCATCCAGCACGTCGCGATAGAAGCGCATCTGCCGCTCCCGCTGCGGCAAGGTGGAGCTGACGAGGAACTGGAACTCGGTGCGGAACAGGCCGACGCCGTCCGCGCCCGTCATCGCCACCGCGCCGACATCGTCGCGAAGCCCGGCGTTTACCATCACCGAGATGCGCGTCCCGTCCAGCGTCACCGGCTCGGCCTCGCGCAAGGCGGCGTAGCGAGCGCGCTGTTCCTGCCGCTGCGCCAGCTTGGTCTCGTAGCTTTCGACGATCTCGGCATCGGGGCGGATGAAGATGCTGTTGCTGTCGGCATCGAGCAGCAGTTCGTCGCCTTCGCGTAAGTGGCTGCGGATGCCCCGCGCGCGCCCGATCATCGGAATGCCCATCGCACGCGCCACGATGGTGACGTGCGCGGTGAGCGAGCCTTCCTCCAGGATCACACCCTTCAGCCGCCGCCGGTCATATTCCAGCAGTTCGGCAGGGCCCAGATTGCGCGCGATCAGGATCGAATCCTTGCGCAGCCCGAATTGCGCCGCGGTGCCCATCTGGCCGGACACGATGCGCAGCAGACGGTTGGAGAGATCTTCCAGATCGTGCATCCGCTCGGCCAGCAGCGGATCGTCGATCTGACGCATGCGCATGCGGGTGCGCTGCTGGACGCGCTCGATCGCCGCCTCGGCGGTCAGGCCGCTGTCGATCGCCTCGTTGATCCGGCGGCTCCAGCCCTCGTCATAGGCGAACATCTTGTAGGTCTCGAGCACCTCCTCATGTTCGCCGCCCACCCCGAAATCGGCCTGGCTCGCCATGCGGTCGATCTGGTCGCGCATCTTGTCGAAGGCGGAATAGACGCGCGCGCGCTCCGCCTCGATATCCTCGGCGACGACATGTTCGATCTCGATGCGCGGCTGGTGGAAGATCGCCGCGCCCGCGGCCATGCCCTTCACCAGCGGTAGGCCGGACAGCCGTGTGGCGCCGGTATCGGCCACCTGCTGGGTGCGCTGGTCGTCGATCAACTCTGCATTGGCGATCAGCTCGGCCAGAACCATGGCGACGGTCTGGAGCGCCTCGATCTCCACCTCTTCATATTTGCGCGGATCGCGGTGCTGCACGCAGACCACGCCCACCGCACGCTCGGACCGCACGATCGGCACGCCGGCGAAGCTGTGAAACTTCTCTTCGCCGGTTTCGGGCATGTAGAGGAAGTTCGGATGCGCCGCCGCCTCGGCAAGGTTCAGGGTGTCGTTGTTCTCGGCAATCGTGCCGACAAGGCCTTCGCCGCGGGCCAGGCGGGTGACATGCACCGCTTCCGGATTGAGGCCGCGTGTTGCGTAAAGCTCCAGCGCGCCTTCGCGGAGCAGGTAGATCGAGCAGACCTCGCTATCGAGCGCCTCGCCGATGATGTCGACGACGTGATTGAGCTTGCCCTGCGCGTGGGTGCGGCTGGCCATCACCTCGTGAAGGCCGGTCAGGATCTGTCTGGCGGAGATGGCGGCGGTTTGCGTCATGCCATCGACCTATCAGTTTGCGGGGTATCGCGCGAGTTTCGATATGGGCCGGTGCGCATTTCGGCTGGCGCTGGGTGGCGCAAGTTCGGGAAGTAAGCTTGCAAGCTGCGCGCGAGAGCGGTGGCCTGGTGCCGCCGCCCCCGCGCTATGCGGTCGGATCAAAGGTCGATCAGTGGGTTCGCGCCCCGTTGATCTCGTCCTTGAGGGCGAGCTTCTGCTTTTTCAGGGCGTGAATTTTCGCTGCATCGGGAGAGGGACGGTTAGCCTCATTAGCGATCTGCGACTCAAGCTTGGCGTGCTTGTTTTCCAGTGCGGACAGATGGCCGTTGTGCATGGCGTTCTCCTTGTTGCTTCCGGCCGGACGATCCTGCCGGTGATTCGAAGTGAAGCATAAAAACCTTCCGAAGTCCTACGATCTCGGCGGTCAGGGTGCGAATTGCGACGATCCGATGACAGTCCGCCGAGGGGCTGGCGACTTCACCGGCCTGTTGCTAGCGATGAAATGTGGCCGCGGTGACGATCGAAAGGGTAGGCGATGAATGATGAAGGTTACCGTCAGGTCCTGCAGGGGCTACGCATCGAGCACCGTGATCTCGACGATGCGATCGCCGCGCTGGCGGCGCAGCCGGTACCAGATCAACTACAGATCGCGCGGCTGAAACGGCGGAAACTTGCGCTGAAGGACCGCATCGGTCGGATCGAGGACGAGATGACGCCGGACATCATCGCCTGATGGGTTCCACGCCATTTACGCGCTTCCCGAGCCGCGTCCCGAAACGGCACGAACCGGCTGTTAACCATCTGAATTATCGTTAATAAGCTGTTCGACGGCGAATTGCGCTGCCATATGCTCGGCATGTTCCAAACTTCCCGACCCGACGCGTGTCTCACCTCCAAGCTCATCGATTCGCTTTATTGCGAAGCGTTGGTCTTGGCGGATGAGGCACGCTCGGCGTTCGAGGAGACGGACATGACCTTGTCGCCCCGCGAGACGCTGGCGCTTTCCTGCGAGTCCCTGAAGGTCACGACCAGGCTGATGCAGATCATTGCCTGGCTGCTGAACCACAAGGCCTACCGCGCCGGCGAACTGACGCTGGACGAACTCCACACCGAAGAGCGCAGCCTGGGCTATGCCGTGGCGAGCGACGAGGAGCTGGTGGCGCTGCTGCGGCCCGGCCCTGCCCAACTCGCACGTGAGAGCGAAGAGCTTTATTACCGCGTCCACCGCATGGCCTCGCGTCTTGCGGGCACCTATCGCGAACAGCAGCCCGTCCGCGATCTACACGAACGGCTCGAACGCGCCTTTTGAAAAGCCTCCGATAATCCTATGGCCGTCTCTTGACTGCGCGAGAGGCCTTCCGCCAACGCCCTGCATAATCACGCATATCACAGCGCGTTGTTGCCGGTTCAGGCCGATTTTCCTAAGGCCGCGGCTGGGGTCTGTCCCGTTTCGGGTTGGGAGTGTTAGGATTGGGTCGCCGCCGCGCCGTCATCGTGCCCCTGGCCGCCATGCTGTGCGCTTGCCCCTGCGCGGCCTTTGCCCAGCAGGGCGGGCAGCAGGACGACGATTTCCTGAACGCCCCGCTCGATCCCGATGCGCCGCTGGCGCCGCTTCCCGATCTCGGCGTCGATTGGCCCGATCTGAACACGCCGCTCGCCGAAGATCCGCTGCCGGACGAAGGCCCGGTCGATAGTCCGCCCACCGCCGAACCGCTGGCGGATGAGGGCACGCCTGCCGATCTTACGGACGCTTCGCCCGATCTTGGGCCGGATTTCGGGCCTGAGCTCGCTCTCCCGTCCGATGCGCTGGCCGAGCAGGACGTTACCGCGCCCGCCGCGCCGGTGATCGGAGATGGTCCGTTTGCTTACGACGTGAAACTCACCGGTCTGCCGGGCGAGGCTACCGGAAAGCTGCGCGAGCGCTTCGATGCGCTGTCCACGCTGGAAGCCAGCGACTCCGATCGATCCTTTGCGGGGCAGATTGCGCGGAGGGCGACCGACGATGCGGATCTGCTGGAGCGCCTCCTGCGCATCGAAGGCTATTATGACGCGCTCGTCTATTCGCAACTGAACGGAGTGGGCGAAAACCGTGTGTCGGTGCAGCTCGATGTCGAGCCGGGCTCGCTCTATCATTTCCAGCGTATCACGTTGCCCGGCATCAACGCGGCGGGCAGCGATACCGAGCGGCTGCGCTCCGCCTTTACCTTGAACGTCGGCGATCCGGTCAATCAGGATCTGGTGATCGCCGCACGCACCAACCTCACCAGCACCGCCGAGGAAAGCGGCTATCCCTTCTTCGAGACGGGCGAGCCGGACATCGTGGTAGACCGGGCGGCGGACAGCGGCACGCTCGATATGCCGGTGACGCCGGGCGGGCGCTTCGTGTTCGGGCGTATCGTGCCGCGCCGCAACGATCTGTTCGGGGCGCGCCATCTATCGCGCATCGCCCGGTTCGAGGAAGGCGACATCTTCCGCCGATCGGATGTGCAGGATCTCAATAGCGCGCTGATCGCGACCGGGCTGGTGTCCAAAGTCGATATCGAGCCGGTGGCATCGGACCGGCCGGGCGAGGTGGACCTTGCGGTCGATATCGATCCCGCGCCGCCGCGCACCATCGCCGGGGAAATCGGCTACGGCACGGGCGAAGGCTTCCGGGTGGAGGCAAGCTGGGAGCACCGCAATTTCTTCCCGCCCGAGGGGGCGCTGCGCGTGAACGGCGTGGCCGGCACGCGCGAGCAGCTGGCGGGGCTTACCTATCGGCGCAACAATTTCTACGGGCGGGACCGGGTGCTGACCGCACGTATTCTGGCGCGCAACGCCCGGCTCGATGCATTCGATGCGCGCACCATCTCCATCTCCGCCAATTATGAGCGGCTGACGACGCTGATCTTCCAGAAGCGCTGGACCTGGTTCGCAGGGCCGGAAATCCTCTACACGCAGGAACGTGCCTACAATCTCGCACTTGGCGCGCAGGACCGGCAGACCTTTTATATCGGCGCGTTCCCGTCCGGGCTGTTTTACGACGGCACGGACAATCTGCTCGATCCGACGCGCGGTTTCCGGCTTGGCGGGACGCTGTCCCCTGAGATTTCCTTCCTGGGCACTGCCGACGGCTATGCGCGCATGCAGCTCGATGCCAGCGCCTATCAGCCGGTGAGCGACCGCATCGTGATCGCCGGCCGCGCGCGGTTCGGCGCGATCAGCGGTACCGCGCTCAGCCTGATCGCCCCCTCGCGCCGCAATTATGCGGGCGGCGGTGGCTCGGTGCGCGGCTACGGGTTCCAACGCATCGGCCCGCGCGATCCTAACGGGGACCCGATCGGCGGACGCGGCCTTTCCGAATTCTCACTGGAAGCGCGCTACCGCTTCGGCAATTTCGGCGTGGTACCTTTCATCGACGCGGGCAGCGTCACCACCGCGCAGTTTCCCGATTTGTCGAACCTGCAATATGGCGTTGGGCTCGGCCTGCGATACTATAGCGATTTCGGGCCGATCCGTATCGACGTCGGCACGCCGCTCAACCCTGGCCCGGGCGACGGACCGATCGCGGTGGCGGTGTCTCTGGGGCAGGCCTTTTGACCGACGGGCAGCCCGCAACGAACGAGGGACGCGCCGGGGAGCCCGCCGCCTCCGCAACGAACCCGCGCGGCCGGGGCAGGCGCTGGCAGGCAAGCGTGCTGGGGGCGATCATCCTCCTGCTGACGGCGCTGGCCAGCGCGATGATCTGGCTCGACACGCCGTCGGGGCACCGTTTCCTCGTGGCAAAGATCACTGAGCAGCAGCCCAAAAGCGGCCTGCGGATCGGCCTCGACCGGATCGAGGGCTCGATCTACGACAACACCATCGTGCGCGGCCTGACGCTCAGCGATCCGCAAGGCGCCTTCTTTCGCGCGGAGCGGGTGAAGCTGGATTGGTTTCCTTTCGCGCTGCTCGGCCAGCGGCTGTCGATTGATCGGCTGGAAGCGAACGGGGCAGAGCTACTGCGCAAACCCGCCCTGGTGCCGACCGGGGGCCCGCTGCTGCCGCAATTCGACATCTATATCGGCAGTTTCGCGCTGCCCGATATCCGCATCGACAAGGCTGTAGGGGGGCGCGAACAGACCGCCAAGCTGCTAGGCAATGGCGAGATTCGCGACAACCGTTTGCGTGCGCAGCTGACGGGTGTCGCCAGCCAAGGCGACAGCATCGAACTGGATATCGACATCGCCCCGGACGAGCAGCGCTTTGCCCTCGACGGCGATGTGCTGGCACCGCGCGGCGGCCTGATCGCAGCGCTGATCGGCGTGGAAGAGGGGCTCTCCGCGCAGGTCGAGGGCAAGGGAAACTGGAAGCGCTGGAACGGGCGGCTGACCGCGAACAGCGGCGGCAACAGGCTGGCGGACCTGACGCTTGGCGCGCGCGCGGGTTATTATAGCGCGATGGGGACGCTGGATGCCGACCGCTTCCTGCGCGGCGCGCTGGCACGGCTGACCGCGCCGGAACTCGCGGTCGATCTGGCCGGGCGCGTCGAGGATGGCATCTGGACGGGACGCGGTACGCTGCGTTCCCGCACGGCGCTGCTGGCGCTCGATGGCGGCTATGATGCGCGCGATGGCGGCTTCGATGCGATGCGCGCGGACCTTCGCGTGCTCGATCCGCGCGCGCTTTCCAACGATCTGAAAGCGGGCAATCTGCGCATATTGGCGCGGCTCAATGGTCCGCCGGGGCGCCTGCGCTTCGACTACCGGGCCAGTGCGGACAGCCTGATGCTGGGCAAGGCCGAGCTATCCGATCTGCGCGCCGCGGGCGATGGGCGGCTGGTGAACGGGGTTGGAATGTTGCCGATCCGTTTGCAGGCGGGGCTGGTGGCCGGCCTTGGTCCGCTGGGCGAACGGCTGTTCTCCGATCTGACGGCGGAAGGACGCCTGCGCATTGCCGGATCGCGTATCAGCGGAGACGGGCTTGCCGTCCGCACCCGTAGCTTTTCGGGGCGGGCGAATGTGGACGTGGCGCTCGCCAAGCGCGACTGGCGGGTGCGCATCATCGGCAAGGCACCCAATTTCGCGGTCAACGGCCTTGGCCTCGTCGATGTCGGCGCGGACCTTCTCCTCGCGCCCGGCGCGGGGGGAAGGCTGACGATCGCGGGCGATGTCGATGCCGTCACAACGCGCTTCGACAATGCTTTTCTGCGCGATCTGGCGGGTGGCCAGCCCCGGCTGCGCACGCGTCTCCTGCGCGGTGAGGATGGGCTGTTCCGCTTTCCCGATTTCACCGTCACCGCGCCGCTGCTGCGGTTTACCGGCGGCGGACTGCGCAACCGCGATGGCACATTCGATATCGACGGCGTGGGCGAACATCGCCGCTGGGGCCGGTTCGATATGGCGCTGGTGGGCCGTCTGGAGAGGCCGCGGCTGGTGCTGAACCTTGCCAATCCCTTCGATGCGGCGGGCCTGTCCGACGTGCGCCTCGTCCTCGATCCCACCGAGAGCGGTTTCGCTTATGAGGCCGCAGGAGGATCGCTGCTGGGGCCGTTCAGCAGCGACGGCACGATCCTGCTGCCCAAGGGCGGCGGCGCGATGTTCGATGTCGAGCGGCTGCTCATCGCGGATACGCTGGCGCGCGGGCGGGTTCGACCGGAAAATGGCGGGCTAACCGGCACGCTGGCGCTCAGCGGGGGCGGCGTGGACGGCAATCTGCGCCTGATGGGCCAGCCCGGCGGGCAGCGCGTGCAGGGCAGCTTCACCGCGCGCAACGCCCGCTTCGGGAATGACGGCGACATTCGCATCCGTACCGCGGACGGCAGCATCGATGCCTTCTTCAGCCAGGGCCGGTCCGACATCGATGCCACGGTGCGTGCGCAGGGTATCAGCCAGGGCAATTTCGTGCTCGGCACGCTGGATGCCCGCGCAAAGATCGTGAACGGGAGCGGCAACGTTGCCGCCAAGCTGGCCGGCACGCGCGGCAGCCGCTTCGCCTTCGACGCGCGCGCCGCCGTTTCGCCGAACCGGATCGCGGTGAGCGGATCGGGCAGCTTCCGCCGCCAGCCGATCCTGCTGACCGGACCGGCCGTGTTCGTGCGCGATGAGAAGGGCTGGCGCCTCCGGCCCGCCGGTATTCGCTATGGTGGCGGCACGCTGCGGGCCGCGGGCCAGTTCGGCGGCGCGCCGCGGGTGGAGCTGCGCTTCACGGATATGCCGCTCGCTTTGCTGGACCTTGCTTATTCCGATCTGGGACTGGGCGGCCGGGCGACGGGTACAGTCGATTATCGCGGCGGGCTGCAGCCGTCGGGCGATGCCAAGCTTCGGATCAAGGGCCTCAGCCGATCCGGCCTGTTCGTCAGCTCCCGCCCGCTCGACATCGGCTTGAACGCGGCGCTGTCCCCTGGCGCGATGGCGATGCGCGCGGTGATTGCCAATGACGGCAAGACCGTGGGCCGCGTGCAGGCGCGCATTTCCGATCTTCCGCCCACCGGAGACCTGATCGGTCGCCTTTATGATGGCCGGTTGTTCGCGCAGGCGCGCTATTCGGGCGAAGCGGGCACGCTGTGGCGCCTGACGGGGTTCGAGTTGTTCGATCTGTCCGGCCCGGTCGAGCTCGGCGCGGATATCGGCGGCAGTCTGACCGATCCGGTGATCCGCGGCGTCGTGCGCGCGCAGGGTGCACGGCTGGAAAGCGGCGTCTCGGGCACGGTAGTCACCAATATCGCGGCGCAAGGGCGCTTCAACGGATCGCGGCTGTTGTTCCAGCAAGTCAGCGGCAAGGCGGGGCGCGGTAAGGTGACCGGTTCGGGCGCGTTCGATTTCTCGGGCGGCCGGGGCGTTGCCATCGATTTCAACCTGGTGGCCGACAACGCGGAATTGATCGACCGGAAGGATTTCGCCGCGACCGTTACCGGTCCGCTTCACATCCAGTCGAGCGGGCAGGGCGGCACGATTTCGGGCAAGGTTCTGGTGAACGGAGGCCGCTTCACGCTTGGCAATGCGGAGGCGAGCGAGCAGCTGCCCGACCTTGTGGTGCGTGAGATCAACCGCCCGGCGGACGATCGGGTGCAGCGCCAGCGCGGCGGTGAATGGCGCTTCGCCCTGGAAGCACGCGCGCCCGACGAGATCGTGGTAACCGGCCTCGGCCTGGACAGTGAATGGCGTGGAAATTTCACGGTCGGTGGGCTGGTCAACGCGCCGGCAATCGAGGGACAGGCGGAACTGATCCGCGGCGATTACGAATTTGCGGGGCGCGAATTCCGCCTGTCGCGCGGGTTCATTCGCTTTCGCGGGGAAAGTCCGCCTGATCCCGCGCTCGATATCGTGGCGCTGGCCGATGCCGGCGATGTCGATGCGACCATCAACGTTACCGGCACCGGGCAGAAGCCGGAAATCCGCTTCTCCAGCACGCCCGCCTTGCCCGAAGAGGAACTGCTCGCCCGTCTCCTGTTCGGATCGTCGGTTACCGATCTCAGCGCGCCCGAAGCCGTGCAGCTGGCGAGCGCGGTGGCAGGGTTACGCAGCGGCGGCGGGCTGGACCCGATCAATGCGGTGCGCCGCGCCGCCGGGCTCGATCGTCTGCGCTTCCTGCCCGCCGACGCGGAAACCGGGCAGGGCACCAGCATCGCGGCCGGCAAATATCTCACCCGCCGCACCTATGTGGAGTTGATTACCGACGGGCGCGGCTATTCTGCGACGCGCGTCGAGTTTCAGATCACGCGCTGGCTTTCGATCCTGTCGAGTATCTCGACGATCGGCCGCCAGAGCGTGAACGCGCGGGTATCGCGGGATTACTGAACGAATGAGACCCGCTCAGCGCGGGGCAATCATCGCAAAGAAGGTGGTGTTGTCCGGGCTGTCCTGCACATCGCGCGCCAGGAATTCGAGGCCATAGATCTCGGCCGAGCGGGAGGAGGCGAGAACGGCCACCGTGGCATCGCCCGTCTCGGTAAGACGATGCGCCGCCATCGCGGTGTTGCGCGATTCCTCGGTCATTGCCCCCAATTGCCCCAGAAAACGGCGGGACTCCTTGATGGCCATCGGGTGACTGCGCACCAGCCGGATGTCTTCCAGGCACGAGCCCGGCAGACCGAGACAGTGCATGGCAACCGGGAGCGCATGGCGCGAGAGGATGGTCACGCCCTTGGACGCGATCATCTCCAGATTGCCGGGCACCGGCCCGGCATTGCTGTTTTCCACCGGAATCATGCCGCGTTGAAAGCGTCCTGCGGCGACGGCGTCGGCCACCGCCTCGAAACTTTCATGGGCAACGGGGTTCCAGCCGGGAAGGGCGGCGAGACAGGCCATCTCGCCGAACGCGCCGGGCTCGCCCTGATAGGCGACTTCGCTGTTCATGATGAGGTCTTTTCAGGCGGCGTCGGAAAGCGTGCCGACCGATGCGAGATCGGTCAGGCAAAGTCGCCAGTCGCCTGCGCTGGCGAGCGGGCAGATCGGCTCGCCCTTCACCACGCGCGAGAGCAGTTCGCTCGCGCTTACCACGCAGTAGCGGCGGTCTTCGGGCACATGCGAGCTGTCCAGCCGGCCGACCACGATCGCCGTGACCCAGCCGCCTTCTTCGCGCAGCGCGTCGAAAATGACGAGGTCTTCGTCCTCGGCCAGCACCGTCCACCAGTCGGCCTTCGGATTGAGCTCGATGATCGCGATCGTCTCACGCGTGCGGGCGCGCTCGAGCGCGGCGGCCGGCTCGGCCACCTCCACCATCGGTGCAACCGTGCCGAAGCGGCGACGCGCCTGATCGACCACGTGCATGCGGCGTTCGTCCGCGCACAGGGCAAGCTCGGTGCTGCGCTGCGACTGGAGGTTGAGGCTCATGAGCTCCCGCCAGATTGCCGAAACGCTGGCACGCGGCACGGCGCGGGTATTGCCGGCCAGACGCTCGATCAACTGGCGCTCACGCTTGGGGCGGATCATCAGGTGACGGTCGTCCTCCGCGCTTTTGGCGGCGGCGATCGATTTGGACAGAGCGAGGCGCTTTTCAACCAGTTCGAGCAGCGCGTCATCGAGGGAATCGATTTCCTCGCGCAGCTGATCGATCGGACGGGGAGCGGATTTCGAATGATGAGTCATGGTATATCTCTCGGATAAGTTTGCGGCGTGAAGAAGCCGCAGTCAGCAGAAATGCCGGTTTTCCGGCCTTGAAATCGGTCCGATACGCCTCAGTAGACGTACCGGCTGCTAAACGAGCCGAGATAATAAAAGAAAGAGCGCGCCCCGGTGATGGGAAGTAGGGTGTCCCGTCCGTTGGTCATGGCAATAGCTCCTTCACCCGCACCATTGCAGGCGGCGCTTGGGTGGCAGGAGTGTTTACGTATGTCAAGTGTGCGCTAGCGACAATTTTTCAGCAACTTTGTTTCAATCGAAACTTTCCCGCCCGCTGCAATGCATCACAAGCGGCGGGCGGAACGATGTCAGGCGCCGACCAGGGTTTTCACTTCCATGAAGTCGCGCAGGCCGTAAGTGCCATATTCACGCCCATTGCCGGACTGCTTGTAACCGCCAAAGGGCGCGCCGCCGTCCGGGCCCCAGCTGTTCACGGTGACGAGTCCTGCGCGTAGCTTTGCCGCCACCGGCCGCGCCGCTTCGGGATCGCCCGAGATGGTGGCGGAAAGGCCGTAGACGGTGTCATTGGCCAGCCGCACCGCCTCTTCGCTGTCTGCATAGCTGGTGATGGTCGCGACGGGACCGAAGGTCTCCTCCCGAAACAGGCGCATGTCGGGTGTGACGTCGGCGAACACCGTGGGGCGCACGAAATAGCCGCGGTTGACGCCCTCGGGCAAACCGGGGCCGCCTTCGAGCAGCGTTGCACCTTCTTCGATCCCGCTCTCGATCAGCTCCTGGATCTTGTCATATTGCGCCTTGTTGACGACGGGGCCGAGATGCATGCCTTCCTCGTCCGGGCTGCCGACCTTGGTCTGCGCGAACATGGCCTTGGCAAATGCCTCGGCCTCCTGCTTCTGGCTTTCATGGACGAGCAGACGGGTGGGGGCGATGCAACTCTGCCCGCTATTGGCGAGCACGCCTTGCAGAGTCGGCGGCAGCACTTCGTCCAGCTTGGCGCCTTCCAGCACCAGATTGGGCGCCTTGCCGCCCAGCTCCTGATGGACGCGCTTCACGGTCGCTGCGGCGGCCTGCGCTACGGCGATGCCGGCACGGGTCGATCCGGTGAAGCTCACCATATCGATATCTTCGTGGCTTGAGATCGCGGCGCCGACCGTCGGACCGTCGCCCTGGACGAGATTGAACACACCCGCGGGAACGCCCGCCGCTTCCATGATCTCGGCCAGGATCACTGCGTTGGAGGGACATTCTTCGGACGGCTTCAGCACCATCGTGTTGCCGGCCGCAATGCAGGGCGCAACCTTGGCGTTGATCTGATTGACCGGCCAGTTCCACGGCGTGATCAGCCCGACAACGCCGATCGGCTCGTGCATCACCGTTGCCTTGCCGATCTGCTCTTCGAACGCGAATTCCTTCAGCGCCTTTGCGGTCGACAGGAAATGGCCAAGTCCGGCCGGTGCCTGCGCGGCGTTCGCGAAGCTGATCGGCGCGCCCATCTCCTCGCTGATCACCTTGGCCATATCGCCCATGCGCGCTTTATATTCCTCGGCGATGCGCTGGAGCAGGGCGAGGCGATCCTCGACGCTCGTCTGCGAGAAGCTTCGATAGGCCTCACGCGCCGCGGCGACGGCCTTGTCGACATCCGCCTTCGTACCGAGCGTGATCGCGCTGACCGGCTCTTCGGTGGCCGGGTTCGTCACTTCGTGGCGCTGGCCGCCTTCGCTCTCCACCCACTGACCGCCGATGTAATGTTTCAGATGCTCGCGCATGCGTTGCTCCTTCGGAATGATGCTGGCCTTTCATATGCGCCGTATGGCGCGCGGTACAATGGGAAGGGGCCTCAAGTGCTCTGTGCTGCGCCTTCGCACGGAACGAAAGCCATGACGGATGCGTAATGGATAGGGCGCCGCCAGACCGGCCGCGATCGCAGGAGAGATGATTCATGCACTTCGTCAGCAAATTTGCCGCGCTGATTGCGCGCATACTGATTTCGCCGCTGTTTATCCTGGCCGGACTGGGTAAGTTTCTCGATCTCGCCGGTACCGATCAGTATATTCAGTCGGCCGGCTTGCCCGCGGGGCTTGCCGTGCCGGCCGCCACGTTCGAGGTGGTGCTAGGGCTGCTCCTGCTGCTCGGGCTGTTCACGCGGCTGACCGCCATCTTGCTCGCTGGATTCTGCATCGTCACCGGGCTGATCTTCCATAATGAATGGGGCGATCCGGTGCAGCAGGCGATGTTCCTGAAGAATCTCGCGGTTGCGGGCGGTCTCATCATGGTTTTCTCCTACGGCAATGTCAGCCACGGGCTCGATCGGATGCGGACCAAGCGAGACCGCGAACAGGAACTGCGCGAGAAGGAATTGGAGGAACATCGCGAGCGCGAGGCAGCACGCAAGCGCGGTGACTTCGACGTGGCAACCAAGCCGGGAGGCCGAGCATGAGCGATCGCGAATTCGATATTATCGTTTATGGCGCGACTGGATTTACGGGCCGTCTGGTGGCGGAGTATCTCGCCCAAGCGCATGGCGGCAGCCTAAAATGG
>JBELIU010000267.1:0-3540 GCA_042090735.1 Novosphingopyxis sp.
CTGCGCGTGCTGGATCTGAAGCGCGAATTTCCCAATCTGAAGCTCGTGCTCGTCGGCGCGAGCGAGGGCTGGCGCGTCGCTCCGCGCATCGCGGCGGCGGGCGTGCCGGTCATCGCATCGGCGCTAAACGACCTGCCGGCTTCATTCGAGAAGCTGGCCGCCACCCAGTCGAATATCGGGCGAATGCGCGATGCGGGTGTGAAGGTGGCGATCGGCATGATCGACGACGAAGACGCGCACCAGCTGCGCTACGCCCCGCAATATGCGGGCAACCTCGTGGGTCTGCAAAAGGTGCCGGGCGCCACGGGCCTCAGCTGGGATGAGGCGTTCGCGGCGATCAGCGGTGACGTGGCGGATATCATGGGCGTGGGCGACCGCATGGGCTATCTGCGTGCCGGCGCTGCCGGCGACGTCGTCCTCTGGTCCGGCGATCCGCTGGAGCTCAGTTCCACGCCGGAGCGGGTCTGGATCGACGGTGTCGAACAATCGCTCGACAATCGGCAGGCGCGCCTGCGCGAACGCTATCGCAATCCGCAGGAAGGCGTGCTGCCCAAGGCCTACGACCGCTGATCGAAGAAGAAGCGCGATGGGGAGACTGCCGGAATGACCAAGCTCCTCATCGCCGCGATTGCCTTCGTCGGCACGCATTTCCTGATGAGCCACCCGCTGCGCGGACCGATGGTGCGGCTGCTCGGCAATTTCTTCTTCCTTGGTGCTTATTCCGCGGTCTCGATCATCACGATGATCTGGATGATTGATGCCTATGCCGCCGCGCCGCCGGGCACCCCTGTCTGGGTAGTAGGCGACCTGCTGTGGGCACTGGCAACCGTGCTGATGTGGTTCGGATCGGTGCTCTTCGTCGGATCGCTGCTGGGCAATCCAGCCTTTCCCTATGTGATCGCGGGCAAAGCGACGGGGCGCGGTCCGAAGGGCGTGTTTGCCCTCACGCGCCATCCCATGATGTGGGGCATCGCGCTGTGGGGCGTGGTGCACATCCTGATTGCGCCGACGCCCGCCAACTTCATACTGTGCGGCGCGATCATCATTCTCGCGTTGGTCGGCGCGGCGTTGCAGGACGGCAAGAAGAAGCGGCTGCTGGGCGAGGCATGGCGCGGCTGGGTCGCGCGCACAAGCTACTGGCCCTTCGCCCGCGGCTTCGCGATCCCCGGCGCCACCGCACTGATCGGCGGCACGCTGCTATGGCTGGCGGCGATGTACGGCCACCGCTGGTTCGGGATCATGGGGGCGGGGATTTTTCGCTGGGTCGGCTGATTAGCCACTGGACAACCACGTCATTGCGAGGAGCCGAAGGCGACGAAGCAATCCAGAGCGGATGCCGCGCTGCGATACCCCTGGATTGCTTCGCCTTCGGCTCGCAATGACGTTGGAGTAGGACGAACGCAGCAGCGGCGTACCACTTACCGTCGCACCATGCTCATCATGCGGTCGCCATAGCGTAGGCCGGCGGTGCCGCCGACCGGAGCGGCCGCGTCGAGTTCGTCCAGATCCTCGCGGCTCAGCTTCAGATCGGCCGCGGCCATCGAATCCTCCAGCGTGGCGCGGCGCTTGGAGCCCGGTATCGGCACGATGAAATCGCCCTGGTGCATCAGCCATGCAAGCGCGACCTGCGCAGCGGAGCGCTTGTGACGGCGTGCCACCGTTTCGACCACCTCGACCATCTCCAGGTTCTTGTCGAAATTTGCGCCCTGATAGCGCGGATCGTTGCGGCGATAATCGCCCTCCGGCAGATCCTCGAACCGCTTGATCTGGCCCGTCAGGAAACCGCGCCCGAGCGGGCTGTAGGGGACAAAACCGATGCCGAGGTCCTGCACCAGTGGCAGGATTTCCTCCTCGATCGTGCGCTCCCACAGCGAATATTCGCTCTGCAAAGCGGTGATCGGATGGGTTGCATGGGCGCGGCGGATCGTGTCCGCCCCCGCTTCGGACAGTCCGAGATGGCGCACCTTGCCCTCTTCGATCAGCCGCGCCATCGCGCCCACCGTCTCTTCGATCGGCACATTGGGATCGACGCGGTGCTGGTAGAAAAGGTCGATTGTCTCGATGCCGAGGCGCTTCAGGCAGCCCTCACACGCGGCGCGCACATTTTCAGGGCGGCTATCGGTGCCCTTGGTTTCGCCATCCTGGATGTCGAACCCGAATTTGGTCGCGATCACCAGCCGCTCGCGCCGCCCGCGGATCGCCTCGCCCAGCAATTCTTCGTTCTTGTAGGGGCCGTAGACTTCCGCCGTGTCGAAGAAGGTGACGCCCAGCTCGATCGCCCGGTCGATGGTGGCGAAGCTCTCCTTGCGGTCCGCCTCGCCGTACATGCCCTTGCCGATGCCCGCCATCGGCATGCAGCCGAGGCCGAGGGCGGAAACCTCAAGCGGGTTGTTCTGCGGTCCGAGCGTGCGCGTCTTCATGGGATTGTCCTTTTCTGCGCGCGAGATAGCCTTTCACCTCACGCCTGATTTCCGGTGCGAAGAGATACAACGCAAGAATGTTGGGAAGAGCCATCAGGATGAAGGCACTGTCGACCAGTTTCACCACCTGCGCCAGATCCAGCACCGCGCCGACCGGCAGAGCGAGGATGTAGAGCGCCTTGTAGATGCGCCGCGCCAGCGTGCTGTGGCCGAACAGATAGCCCCAGGCCTGCTGCCCGTAGAAACCCCAGGAACACAGCGTGGAATAACCGAACAGGAACACCGCGACGGCTAGCAGATAGACGAGCCACGGCGCGACGGTGGCAAAGGCCGCGACGGTGATCTGGATGCCCTCCAGATCTTGCGTATAGGTGCCTGCCACCACCATCGCCACGGCACCGAGCGAGCAGATGATGACGGTGTCGATGAACGGTTCGATCAACGCCACCAGCCCCTCGGACGCAGGCTCCTTCGTGCGCGCCTGCGCGTGCGCCATCACCGCGCTGCCGATGCCGGCCTCCGAGGAATAGACCGCGCGGCGCATGCCGATGACGAACGCGCCGATTGCGCCGCCTGCCGCCGCTTCTCCGGTGAAGGCGTCACTCACGATCATCGCCAGCGCGGCGGGTATCCGGTCATATCCCATGATCAGGATCGCGAACACGCCGAGCAGGTAGATGCCGCCCATCGCCGGTACGACAAGCGAGGTGACGCGGCTCAGCCAGCCGACACCGCCGGCGACGACAAGGCCGACCATCGCGGCCATGATGACGCCGTAGATCCAGGCGTTGGTGTTGGTCTGCGCGAAGCCGAAAACGTCGGCGACGGCAACATAGCTCTGGTTGACCTGGATCAGCGGGATCGCGCCCAGCAGCGCGCAGAAAGCGTAGATGCCGCCCATGACGAGGCCGGTCTTGCCCCAGCCGCGTCCTTTCAGGCCGTTCTTCATCGAATACATTGGCCCGCCGCGCACCTCGCCGTTCGCGTCGACCTCCCGGTAGATGAGGCCCAGCGTCACTTCGGCGCATTTCAGCGTCATCGCGAACCAGCCGATGCAGAACATCCAGAACACCGCGCCCGGCCCGCCGATGGTCAGCGCTATCGCGACGCCCGCGATATT
>JBELIU010000268.1:0-3539 GCA_042090735.1 Novosphingopyxis sp.
AGGATCGCAAAGCTGATGAGCAATGTGGAGCGCAGCCGCTTGATATCGGTCTTCACCGTTTCCGTGCTTTGCGCCACGGCAAAATTCCAGCGAACGTCGCTGTCAGGAAGGATGATGGTCCGCTCCACCATGCGAAGCGCCGCGCCCTGAAAGCTGTCGACATCGCTAAAATGAGGCGTGAGATAGGTTTTATTCTCGTCGACCGGCAAGGTGCGGTCCCACAGTGAGCGCGAGGGATAATCCGGATAGTCCCTGCCCCGGATCTGCCAGTAGAAGCCGCTATTGGGCTCCATGAAGCGCTGATCGCCAAGCGGCCGGCTGAACCGCACCTCGCCATCGGGCGCGACTTCGGCGGACGCGATCATTGCGGTGAGAACGTAATTCAGCTGATTGTCGAAATTGCTCTCGACCGAATTCACCAGCACCCGGTCAAGCGCCAATGCGCCGCCCAGCAGCAGCACCCCGATCCACAGTGCCGCAATGCCGATCATGCGCTTGCTGAGCGAGCCGGTGCTGCGCGGCACGGCGGGCGGTGAAGCGGCCGCCGCTCCGCCGGCTTCATCGACGCGCGTCATACTTCCCGCATCGGCATCGAAGGCGGCCGGCTTGTTCAGGCGTCGGGATCCTCGAGGCTATAGCCGAGACCGCGGATCGTGGTGATCACCTCGGCACCCAGCTTCTTGCGGATCCGCGTGACGAACACCTCGATGGTGTTGCTGTCCCGGTCGAAATCCTGATCGTAGATATGCTCGATCAATTCGGTACGGCTCACCACCTTGCCCTTGTGATGCATCAGGTAGCTGAGCAGCTTGTATTCCTGCGCGGTGAGTTTCACCGGTTCGCCCGCCAACGTAACCTTGCCGGAGCGCGTGTCCAGACGGACATCGCCCGCGGTCAGTTCAGACGAGGCGTTACCCGATGCGCGGCGGATCAACGCCCGCAAACGCGCGATCAGCTCTTCGGTCTGGAAGGGCTTGGCGAGATAGTCATCCGCGCCAGCATCCAGCCCGGCGACCTTGTCGGACCAGCTGTCGCGCGCGGTGAGTACTAACACGGGAAATTTGCGCCCCTCTTTGCGCCACCGGTCCAGCACGGTAAGGCCGTCGATTTCGGGCAGACCGAGATCGAGGATGATCGCGTCGTAGCTCTCGGTGGAGCCCATGAAATGGCCGTCTTCGCCGTCGGTCGACAGATCGACGGCATAGCCGATCCCCTCCAGCGTGGATTTCAGCTGCTGGCCAAGCGTGGGTTCGTCTTCGACGATGAGGACGCGCATTATGGTCTCCGGATTGCCTGTCTGTTCTTCGGTCGTAACGATTAGGACGTTCCGAAGTTCAGAGCAAAGGCTTTGCGCCGCTGGAAAATGTGGCAGATCGCTGCCTCAGCGGGTCTCGATGATCTCGCCGGTGCGCGCGTCGACGTCGACGAAATAGACTCGGCCGTCCTTCAAAAATTTGAGGCGGTAGATTTGCGCCCGCGCATCATATTCAGGCCCGAGATATTGCATGCCGCGCATCTTGGGCAGAATACGCCGCTCGATATCGCGCAGGCTCATGGTCTCGCCGGAGCGCAAATGATTGCGCGCACGACTGTTGTCGTCCTGCGCATGAGCCTGCGTGGCAAGTGGTACGGAGGGTGCAATGGCCGCCAAACACGCGGCGAGAAGGATGGATGAAATACGCATCGTAGGGACGCAGTAGGTGGAAGCCATTGAACGTTTTGTGAACATGGCTTGCAGTTTAGCTACATATTCCGTCGAGGCATTTGGGCTCAGATCGGTTCTTGCCCGAACCCTAAGGATCATGTATCGGCCCCACCAGCCTTTCCTACTGGACCCAGTGCGCTTCTGGCGGACGGTGTGGATCGGAGCTGATATGGTAACGAGTACAGGGATCTGTGGCGGTGGTTTTCGCAAGGTCCAGTCGTGGCTCTAGGAAGCCATTTCCAATAGATGACGCAATCTCTCCGGCTATAGACGGGAGATATCTGGAATGCTGATGAGCAACTCTCAAGTGCGTGCGCTGCATGGGTCCAACCTGCTCCACTCCCTATTAGTGCAATTGATGCTTTGCTGGATTTTGGGAGTGCTTCTGCCGCCGGCGATCTATTTCTTTCCGCATATAAGCGAGGCAATCGATTTCGCTCCCTCCCAGCACAGCATCCGGGCATCGTTACTGGCTTCTGCCGCCGCCATAATTCTTAGCAGAAAAGTCGTGGCGTTTCCGGGGGTGAAGCATCTCGGCACGATCGTCCCGGCGTTCCTGATCACTTTCGGATCGGCGGCGATCGTTATTCTTGTTACCCGGATCGAATACAGTTCCGCCGTTCTGACGCTGAACTTCGTCTGCTCGCTGTGTGTTCACGCTATGACGAGCATCGTTTCCGGCAGAAGGCAGTTTCAATATTTCGCGGTTCCGGGCGGGAAGGTAGAGCGTTTGCAGGAACTCAACCTCGAATATCTCCCCATGTCTAGCTGCGAGCTTCCGATCTCACAGAACGCCATCGTAGTCGCCGACCTTCACCGCGACATGCCGGACGAATGGGAACGTACACTGGCGCGCGCCGCGCTGAACGGTGTGCCCGTGTTTCACTACAAACAGATTTACGAAGCCACCACCGGCCGTGTGCAGATCGAGCATCTCTCGGAAAACAGCTTCGGGTCGTTGCTTCCCAACCTCCCCTATGTCCGAAGTAAACGGGCGATCGACCTGATTTTCAGCCTCGCCATACTGCCGATTCTGGCGGTCCCAATGCTGTTCGCGGCACTACTCGTGAAACTCGATTCCCCTGGCCCGATCTTCTTCCGGCAACAGCGCGTCGGCTATCGGGGAGAAATTTTCAAGGTCGTCAAGTTCCGCACCATGCGGTTGCTGCGCGACGACGAGATCGAGGACAGCGAGGACGGGCGGCGCGCGCGATCCATGACGCAGACCAACGATCCGCGCATATCGCGCATCGGTGCCTTTCTGCGGCGCACCCGCATCGACGAACTCCCGCAATTGTTCAACATAATCGCCGGCGAGATGAGCCTGATTGGCCCACGGCCCGAGGCGATCGACCTCGCCAATTGGTACGAGAAGGAAATTCCCTTCTACAGCTACCGCCACGTCGTTCGTCCGGGCATCACGGGCTGGGCACAGGTCAATCAAGGTCATGTGACTGAACTCGGCGATATTGACCGCAAACTCCAATACGACTTCTTCTACATCAAAAACTTCTCCTACTGGTTAGACCTTCTGATCACTTTCCGCACCGTCCTCGTCATCTTCACCGGCTTCGGCGCGCGCTAGCAAAGAACGCGTGCAGGATACTCTCCGCCTGCCCCTTCAAGTTGCCTCGACAATCCGGTCATGATCGGTCAAAGCGCCCCTTTCTCAAACCCCAACCTTTTTCATCGGGATTTTCCAAATGACCAAGACCGCGCTCATAACCGGCGTAACCGGACAGGACGGCGCCTATCTCGCGCGTCTCCTCTTGGAAAAGGGCTATCGGGTCCACGGTGTCAAACGACGCTCCTCTTCGTTCAACACGGGCCGGAT
>JBELIU010000269.1:0-3524 GCA_042090735.1 Novosphingopyxis sp.
ATTACCTGAAGCAGAGCGCCTCGATGTTTGAACAAGGTAAACGCACTCTGACGCACTCTTTCGATGGGTTCGCGAAGCTGCTCCGTTGGCGCTTCCGCGGAGGAGGGCACGCCACCATACAAGCGCGTTTCCTGCGCACCAACCTCTACAACCAGACTGCCCGCCGCGGTGATATTTGCCCCTGCCGGCTGCTCGGCAGCACCTCGCCGCGCGAGTCGGAGGCGGCCGCGATGACAAGCAACTGCACCGACAACTTCAACGTGAACGTTGACAGCTTGCTGGCGCCCGCCGGCGCCGAGCGGGAGGAGATGGAGCTTGCCGTCTTCCCGGCCGATCAGGCGGCCGAAGAGGAAACGGCCGGCAGGGCGGGGGACGAGGGTATCGCGGTTGAGCGCGCGGCCATAATCTTCCGGTGCCAGCTTCTCGATCCAGATTTCGTCGCCCGCGCGATAATCGCCGATCCCGGTTTCCACGACGATCGCCTCGGTCGATCCATTGGGGGCGGGCGGAGCGAGCGTAGCGGTCTGCGTAAGGGCGCGCGCGCCATCGGCGGTCAGCCGCGCGCTCACCGGAATGTCGGTGCGGTCCGGCAATTCCACCAGTTCGCTGGATTCGACGCCCAGCGCGTCCGCGATGCGGTTCAGCCAGTCCAGCGACAGCGTGCGCGTGCCCGTTTCCAGCCGTCCGATGGTTTGCGCGGTGGTTGGCGGCGTACAAGCGCGCGCCACTTCGTCCAGCGTCAGCCCTTTTGCCTTGCGAACCTCGCGGATACGGTGAAGCATCAAATTATCTCCTCAACGGTTCGTTTTTTGCTGTCCTACATCTCGGAAGGCATGGCAAGTGCAAAAAGAAACCAAATAGGAGAGTAGTATGCCGCGTAAACAGCCAGAGGATCATGCCGATCCGCGTCCCCTTACCGAGCGCGGCCTGCCTGGCGGGCGGCAGCTTGCCTCCGGCAGGCCGGCGCGCAGCGTCACCGTGAACCAAGCGGAATCGCCGCTCGCCTGGCTCCATGCGCGGGGGCATCTGACCGATCGGCAGCTCGATGCGGGCGAGAAGCTGCGCTTCGATTACGAGCGCGCTTCGCTCGGTCCACGGGTCACCATGGGCTGGAATCCGGAACCGCACGGCAAGGGCAGGCGCGGACCCGCCGATCATATGGAACCGGGCGAGATGCAGCTGGCCGCCAAGCAACGCTTCGATCACGCGCTGGCGGCGCTGGGCGGCGAGCTTTCGGACATCGCCTGGCGGGTGGTGTGCGACGGACAGACTATGGGGCTGGCAGAGCGCGGCCTCGGCTGGCCCGCACGTTCGGGCAAGCTGGTGCTGCGCATTGCGCTAGACCGGCTCGCTGGCTTTTATCGCCTGCCGGGGTGAGGGGGGGAGACAATCGGCGTCATTGCTCCTCGCAATGACGGGGGCTGAAGAGGAACCGTCCCGTGCATCCACGCGCTAGTCTTTTAGACGACCCCAAACGGAGCACCCCCTCATGAAACTTTATTACTCCCCCGGCGCCTGCAGCCTGGCAAGCCACATCGCGCTCGTCGAAAGCGGCGAGAATTATGAAAAGGAAAAGGTAGACCTGTCCAAGCACGAGACCGAGAGCGGCGAGGATTTCTACGCGATCAACCCGCGCGGCTACGTGCCGGCGATCGAGACCGAGGACGGTTTTTTGACCGAGAACCCGGCCGTGCTGACGCTGCTCGCAGATCGTTTCGGAACCGCGCCGGAGGGCCATGCGCGTTACAAGATGCTGGAATGGATTGGCTTCATCGGAACCGAGATCCACGGCGCCTATGGGCCACTGTTCGGCGGTGCGGAAGGTAGCGCGAAGGAGGAGGCGAAGAAGACCGTCGCGTCCAAGTTCGAACTTGCCGAAAAGCTGATGGACGGCGGCGACTGGCTGGTCGGTGACAAACCGACCCCTGCGGACAATTACCTCTTCGTCACAACGCTTTGGGCGGACAAGTTCGGGGTCGATCTGCCGCAGCCGCTGCAGGATTTCCGGGCGCGTAACAAGCAGCGTCCGGCGGTGCAGCAGGCGATGCGGGAAGAGGGTCTGGGCTGAGGCGAAAAAACGCCCCTGGACTGTGTGAAGCGGTGTGAAGCTGGCTGGCCGGAGCGTCAGTCGTTCAGAGCCTCGGCCTCGGCGGCCAGTTCCAGCCAGCGTTCCTCGGCCGCGTCCTTCTCGGCCCGCTTCGCGTCGAGCGCCTTGGTGAGCCGTTGGAACAGCTCGGGATCGCGGATGTAGAGGTCCGGATCGGACAGCGCCTTCTCGCCGGCTGCGATGTCGGCCTCCATCGTCTCGATCAGCTGCGGCAGCCGGTCGAGATCGCGCTGGTCCTTGTAGCTGAGCTTGCGGGCCTTGGGCGGCGGCGGGGCAGGTGGTGGCGGCGCAGCCTTGGTGGCGGACCCGCCGTTTGTGCGCGGGCGGCGCTTCGCCTCCCAGTCGGCATAGCCGCCCGCCACGATGTCAACATGGCCCGACCCGTCGAGGCCGAGCGTCAGGTTGACGGTGCGGTCGAGGAAGTCGCGGTCATGGCTGACGAGGAGCACGGTGCCTTCATAGTCGGCGATCACCTCCTGCAGCAGGTCGAGCGTCTCCAGATCGAGGTCGTTGGTCGGCTCGTCGAGCACAAGGAGGTTGGAGGCGCGCGCGAACTCGCGGGCCAGCAGCAAACGGCTCTTCTCGCCGCCCGACAGAATGCCGACCTTGGTCTCGATCACCCCTGGATCGAACAGGAAGTCCTTGAGATAGCCCTGCACATGCTTGCGAACACCGCGCACATCGATCCAGTCGCTGCCGTCGGCGAGCACATCGCGTACGCGCCTGTCCGGCTGCATGAGGCTGCGCTGCTGGTCGATCACGACGCCGGACAGGGTGGGCGAGAGCGTGATGCTGCCCGCGTCCGGCTCCAGCTCTCCGGTGAGCAGCTTGATCAGCGTGGTCTTGCCCGCGCCGTTCGATCCGACGATGCCGATCCGGTCTCCGCGCTGCACGCGCAAGGAGAAGTCGCGGATGATGGTGCGCGGCTCGTCGTCTGCGGACTGAGCGAAGCGCTTGGTCACCCCGTCGGCCACGATCACCGACTTGGTGCGGCTATCGTCGGTGGCGATGGCGAGCTTGGCCGGACCGGTCGGTCCCAGCATGGCGGCCCGCTGCGCGCGCATCTCGTAGAGCTTGGAAAGCCGCCCCTGGTTTCGCTTGCGCCGTGCGGTCACGCCGCGTTCGAGCCAGTGCGCCTCAAGCTTCAGCTTGGCGTCGAGCTTCTCCGCGGCGCGCGCGTCTTCGGCGGCGATCTGCTCCATCCAGGTCTCGTAGCCGCCGAAGCCGACCTCCTTGCGGCGCAGCGCCCCGCGGTCGAGCCACAGCGTCGAGCGGGTGAGGCGGGTGAGGAAGGTACGGTCATGGCTGATGACGAGGAACGCGCCCTTGAAGCGGTTCAGCCAGTCTTCCAGCCACTCGAGCGCGGCAAGATCGAGAGGGGTGGTCGGCTCGTCGAGCAGCAGCAGGTCCGGTTCGC
>JBELIU010000030.1:0-14689 GCA_042090735.1 Novosphingopyxis sp.
GATGACGCGACCGCCTTCAACGCCCAGAAAAAGGGCACGATCAACGGCAAGGGCGTGATCAACAATCGCGTGTCCGAGCATGTGATGACGCAGCTGGGCAATATCGGCATCCCCACGCATTTCATCCGCCGCCTCAATATGCGCGAGCAGCTAGTGCGTCAGGTCGAGATCGTGCCGATCGAGGTGATCGTGCGCAACGTCGCCGCCGGTTCGCTGTCCAAGCGCCTCGGTATCGAGGAAGGCACGCCGCTGCCGCACACGCTGCTGGAATATTGCTACAAGGACGATGCGCTGGGCGATCCGCTGGTGGCGGAAGAACATATCGCCTGCTTCAACTGGGCAAGCGACGAGGAAATGCGCGACATCTCCGGTCTCGCCATCCGCGTGAACGATTTCATGAGTGGCATGTTCGCCGGGATCGGCATCAAGCTGGTGGATTTCAAGCTGGAGTTCGGGCGCCTGTGGGACGGCGATTTCAGCCGCATCATCCTGGCCGATGAGATCAGCCCGGACGGTTGCCGCCTTTGGGACATGGAGAGCGGTGAAAAGCTGGACAAGGACCGCTTCCGCCGCGATCTCGGCGGCGAAGTGGAGGCCTATCAGGAAGTGGCGCGCCGCCTGGGCCTGCTGCCCGAAGAGAACGGCAATACCGTGCTCGACATGGAAAAGCACCGCAACAAGACGCGGCACTGAACATAATAGCGGGGGTGGCAGGTTTGATCGAACGCCCCAGACGGTTCGTCGAACCACCGCGGCCGTTCAGCTTGTCGATACCCTGCGATTACTATAGCCCTTTGCCGAATTTTCATTGTTCGGCAGAGGGTTCCGCACCATCATGATTTCGACCATCAAATCGCGCCTGCTTCGTTCCAGCGCGCTGCTTCCGCTCGCCGTCCTTGCCGCGCAGCCGGTGGCGGCGCAGAACGCGCAGCCTGCCACACCGATGACGCAGCAGCAGCCGGGCGCCGAGGACAAGGTGTTCGTTCAGAAGGACGCGACGTCCGGCTGGGGCGTGCCGCTGACCGACGTGACGCCCGATCCGTCGATCACGTTCGGCGTGCTGACCAACGGCATGAAATATGCCATCCAGCGCAACGATACGCCCAAGGACAGTGCCTCGATCCGCATGGCGATCGACTTCGGTTCGATCGCCGAAAGCGATGAGGAACAGGGGCTTGCCCACTTCATCGAGCATATGGCCTTCAACGGATCGAAAAACGTGCCCGAGGGCGAGATGGTCTCCATCCTGGAGCGCAACGGCCTGGCGTTCGGCGCGGACACCAACGCCTCCACCGGATTCGAACAGACGACCTACAAGCTCGATCTGCCGAAGACCGACGAGAAAACCGTCGACATCGCCATGATGCTGATGCGCGAAGTGGCGGGCAACCTGACGTTCGATCCCGCCGCGGTGGACCGCGAGCGCGGTGTCATCATGGGCGAGATGCGCGCGCGCGACAGCGTGGGCCTGCGCAACGTCAAGGATCAGCTTGGCTTCATCGCGCCCGATGCGCCCTATGCCAGCCGCCTGCCGATCGGCACCACCGACGTCTTGCAGAACGCGCCCGCTTCTCGGCTGAAGGCGCTGTGGCAGCGTTATTATCGGCCCGAGAACACCACGCTCGTCGTGGTCGGCGATTTCGACGTGACGGCGATGGAAACCGAAATCCGGGAGCGCTTTGGCGACTGGCAGCCCGAGGGCGCGGCGGGCGATCCGCTGAACTTCGGCACGGTCGATCTGGATCGCCAGACCGAAGTGGGCGTGTTCGTCGATCCGGATGTGCCCTATTCCGCCTCGATCAGCAATTTCCGTGCCTGGGAAAGCCCGGCAGACACCCAGGCAGAGCGCACCAAATCACTGATCGATGCTCTCGCCATCGGCGCATTCAACCGCCGGATCGAGCGCATAGCGTCCCAGCCCGATAGCGTGATCGTGGGCGGCGGCATGAGTACGAACGATCTGCGCGATGCTGCGCTGGGGACATCCGTAGCGCTTACCGCCAAGGACGGCGAGTGGGCCAGCGCGCTCACTATTGCCGAACAGGAAGTACGCCGCGCCGAACAATATGGCTTCACCCAGGCGGAGCTCGACGTGCAGCTCGCCAATATGGAAACGAGCTTCAAGACCGCCGCGCAGCAGGCGGACACGCGCCGCAGCCCGGCCCTTGCTAACGCCATTCTCTCCACGCTGGATGACGACAGCTTCGTCACCACCCCGGCCTATCGCCTGCAGCTGTTCGAGATGGTGAAGCCGCAGCTGACGCTGGAGGCGGTGAACGCCCGCTTCAACGCGCTGTGGGACGGCAGTGCCGATCTCGTCCGCGTGACCAGCAAGAAGCCGCTGACGCAAAGCGAACAGGCGGTGCTGGATGTCTACAAGACCGCCCAACAGGCCGAACTGAGCCCGCCGGACGACAAGGCAGCAGCCGCCTTCGCCTATGACAATTGGGGCACGCCGGGTACGGTCGTGTCAGACGTGACGATCGAGGATCTCGGCATCCGTCAGGTGCGCTTTGCCAACAACGTCCTGCTCAACTTCAAGAAGACCGATTTCGAGCAGAACAAGGTGCGCTACAATGTGCGCGTGGCGGGCGGTCAGCTCGCTTTCCCGGAGGAGGAGGCCGGTCTGGCCACCTTCGTCTCCTCGATCTGGCCAGCCGCCGGGCTGGAAGCCCACAGCCAGCCCGACCTGCAGGAAATCCTTGCCGGCAAGAATGTCAGCCAGGGGCTGCAAGTGGCCGACGACGCGCTGATTTCCAGCGGATCAACCACGCCGGCGGATCTCGATCTGCAGATGAAGCTTTCCGCGGCGTTCCTGCTCGATGCCGGATACCGGCCCGAAGGCGATACGCAGTGGACCAACATCGTGCCCGTGTTCATGGGTCAGGTCCGCTCGCAGCCGCAGGGCATTGCCGGATTGGTGGTACCCAAGATCGTCGCCAATGATGACGCGCGCTTCGGCATTCCGGATCAGGATGTCCTTCTGAAGCGCAATCTGGCCGAAGCCCGGCAGGTGATCGAGCCGCTGGCCAAGACCGCACCGATCGAGATCGCCATCGTGGGTGATGTCGATGAGGCGGCCGCGATCAAGGCCGTGGCGGACAGCTTCGGCGCGCTGCCCGCGCGCGCCACGGAAGCCCCGGATTACAGCGCGGCGCGCCAGGCCAGCTTCGCGCAGGACCTCTCCCCCCGCACGCTGACGCATGAAGGCCCCGCCGATCAGGCCATGCTGCTCGATTTCTGGAAGACCAGCGACGACAGCGATTACAAGCGCGAGGTCGTCGGCAGCGTCGCTGCCCGGGCGGTCAACATCCTGATGCGCGACAAGCTGCGCGAGGAGCTGGGTGCCACCTATGGTGCGCAGGTCAGCTCGAGCATGTCGGACGTCTACCAGGGCTTCGGGACGTTCAGCGTCGCCGCCACCCTGGCGCCCGACCGGCTGGACGAAGCGCAAACCGCCATCGGCGAAGTGCTCGCCAAGCTGCGTGCCGAGCCGATCGACGACGATCTGCTGCTGCGCGCCCGTGCACCGGTTATCGAGGGCATCGAGAAGTCGCGCCGCGAAAACGGCTTTTGGCTGGGCGTTGCTTCCGAAGCGCAGAGCCGCGCGGACCGACTCGACCGCATCCGCCAGCAGCTCGATCTGGTGAAGGCGGTGACGCCGGCGGAGATCCAGCAATTTGCAGAAACCTATCTGACGCCGGACAAGATGCTGCCGATCCGTATCGTCAGCGACAAGCTGGGCGCGGAAGGCGCGGCGGGCACGCACTAGAAAACTCGTCATCGCGAGGAGCGAAGCGACGCGGCAATCCAGGGCAGATATGGCGCTGCGCACGCCCTGGATTGCTTCTCCTTCGGCTCGCAATGACGTAGATTCTTAGCGACTCACTTCCAGCCATCGGTCGGCAGACACCATTCCCCACAGCGCACGCGCACGCGTGACCGGCATGGGGCAAACGCACCCCCCTTGCCACGCATCCCCCGCCCTCTGTAGGGAAGCGCCGAGTCCCCTCATCCGCAAAAGGCCAGCCTCCATGAAAGCACGCGTGTTCGTCACCCTGAAGCCCGGCGTGCTCGATCCGCAGGGCAAGGCCATTCACCACGCGCTTGCCGGCCTCGGCTTCGACGGCGTGGAAGATGTCCGCGCCGGCCGGATGATCGAGCTCGATCTGGCGGATGGCACCCGCGATGAAGATATCGACGCGATGTGTCGCAAGCTCCTCGCCAACACGGTGATCGAAAATTACCGGATCGAGCATGTCGAGGATGCCCGCGCGTGAAGGCTGCCGTCGTCCAGTTCCCCGGTTCCAATTGCGACCGGGACATGCTCGTGGCGATCCGCGACGTCTGCGGCGCCGATGTCTCCCATGTCTGGCACGCGGAAAGCGAACTGCCGGACGGGCTGGATCTGATCGCGGTTCCCGGTGGCTTTTCCTATGGCGATTATCTGCGTTCCGGCGCGATGGCCGCACGCTCGCCCGTCATGCAGGCGGTGGTCGCGGCAGCCGGGCGCGGCGTGCCGGTGCTGGGTGTGTGCAACGGCTTCCAGATCCTCACCGAAGCAGGGCTGCTGCCGGGCGCATTGATGCGCAACAGCGGCATCGATTTCGTCTGCCGCGATGCGCGTCTGAAGGTGGAGAACGCCGATAGCGTCTTCACCCGCGGCTATGATGCGGGCGCGACCATCACGATTCCGGTGGCACATCACGACGGCAATTATTTCGCCGATGACGAGACGCTCGATCGGCTGGAAGGCGAAGGCCGCGTGGCCTTTCGCTACACCGACAATGTCAACGGATCATCCCGCTCCATCGCCGGTATCCTGAACGAGGGCGGCAACGTGCTGGGCATGATGCCGCACCCGGAGCGCGCGATCGATCCCGTCCATGGCGGCACCGATGGCCGCGCGCTGTTTGCATGTCTGGTCCGCACGCTGGCCTGAACCCGGACCCGGCGGGGCGGCTTGCCTGCGCCGATTGCCCGGTGGGCGACAGCGCCGTGTGCGCGGTGCTCAGCGGGCAGGAAAAGCTCGCCCTTGCCGGCATCGGCCGCCACCGCACCTTGGCTGCGGGCGAACATCTTTTCGATGCCGGCGACGACGCCATCGCCTGCGCAACGCTGATTTCCGGCAGCCTCAAGCTCTCCCGACTGGATGAGGACGGCACCGAGCGTCTGTTCGGTATCATCCACCCCTCCGGCTTCCTCGGACGCCTCTTTTCCACCCAGACGGACGTCACCGCCACCGCGCTCACCGATGCCAGGCTCTGCATCTTCCCGCGCGGCGATTTCGAGCAGGTGCTGGCGGATCGCCCCCATCTTATGCGCCAGATCCTCTCGCGCACGATGGATGCGCTGGAGGAAAGCCGCGCGCTGGTGGAATTGATCGGTCGGCGGTCGATGAAAGACCGTCTGCGCGGGTTTCTGGCGCTTTCGCTTCGCGGGCAGTGCGCGCCCGGCGGTGCCGACCGGCCGGTGATCGATCTGGAGCTGGACCGGGCCGATCTCGCCGCGCTGCTCGGCACCACGATCGAGACGCTGAGCCGCCAGTTCGGCGCGCTGGAACAGGACGGCGTGATCGAACGCGACGGAAACCGCCGGATCAAGGTGCTCGATCCGGCGGCTCTTCTGGGCTGAAAATGTCGACAGGATGGCCCCTGCGCGGCTTACTGGCCTAGGAACGCCCAGTAGCATTTGATGAACAGCGCCCAGCCCAAGATCACCACGGGCAGCGTCATCATCTGGATCACAACCGCCTTGCCCGAAAGATCGCCGCTATAGGTCGCAAGCGTCTCCCGCTTGAACTGCGCCCAGCTCTGGAAGCGCCCCGCGGGCTTAGGCTTCGCACGGCCGATCACGGCGGGAACGGCGAAGAACATGCCGATCGTGACGACAAACACCGCGAACGGCACCATCAGCTTCGGATCGGCCGCCGCCGAACCCATAATGAGCAGATAGAGGCCGAAGCTGCCCGCGAACGTCCAGTGGAGGACGGGCGGCAGTTCCCAGGCGCGCTCGGCCCTCGCCGGCTTGTCGTGTACGGGCGTGCTGCGCTGAACCTTGGCGCCTTCTCGGGCGAGGACGGAAATAGGTTTGTGGACGCTCATGGTCGGTCTCCTTCCGGGTGATGGAGACGTTATGCAGCGCGCCGGGGCGCGGCGCTTTGACAGGCGTCAAATGGCGCGCAAAAAATCTAAAGACGCGCGCGAAAGGGCGTGAAGTCCGTTCCTTCGTCGTAAAGGTCCATCCCCTCGCGGCGCTTCAGGAAGCCGACGACGGTGTAGGTGACGGGCGTCAGCGCGGCCTCCCAGCTTACCTTCAGCAGCCAGTTGGTCACCATTACCGTCACCACCTGCGACGTCTGCCACACTCCCAGGAAAGCGAGAGGATAGAAAATCAGGCTGTCCATCCCCTGCCCCGCGACGGTGGAGCCGATGGTGCGCGTCCACAGCCAGCGCCCGTTGGTCAGGATCTTCATCTTGGCCATGACGAAACTGTTCACGAACTCGCCCGCCCAGAATGCCGCGATCGAGGCGAGAACGATGCGCGGCACCTGCCCGAACACCTGCTCATAGGCGGCCTGCCCGTCCCAGCCGTCCGCGGGCGGCAGGGCTACGACCACCCAGCTCATGAGTGCCATGAACAACACCCCGGCAAAGCCGGCCCAGATCACGCGCCGTGCGCGGGCATAGCCATAAACTTCGGTCAGCACGTCGCCGATCACATAGCCGATGGGAAAGAACAGGATGCCCGCACCATATACCCACTGCTCGCCGAACAGCGTGACATAGGTGGGCTTTGCCGCGCCGATGACGTTGGAAAGCAGCAGGATGGTGACGAACGCCGCCATCACGAAATCGAAATATCGCAGTGGCCGCGCGCCTAGCTCCCCCGCCGCCATCCGGCGCGGCGCCGTGTCCGGCCCGCCCTTATCGCCCTGCCCGTTCATGCCGCCCCGTTTACCGCTCTTTCAAACCGCGCGCAAAGCGGATAGTTCGTGCCCGCAACGCGCCCTTAGCTCAGTTGGATAGAGCACGAGACTTCTAATCTTGAGGCCGCAGGTTCGAATCCTGCAGGGCGCGCCAACTGGCAGCGCGGAGCCGGCGTTCCTATCTTGCGGTGATGAACATCGCAGCGGATCCCCAGTGGCAGCAATTGGCGCTTTATGCACTCGGCATCGCGCTGGTGTTGATGCTGCTGTTTCGCCTTCCCTTCGTTGGACGAGCGTTTCGCGCGCTCTTCTCGCTAGGGCTATTGGCGCTGGCGGTGTTTATCGTGCTGCAGCAGGCGCCTTTTGATCCCGCCCTCTCGCGCGTGACGCAGTCGCTGGGGCTGGACCGGCAGGAAGTAACCGGCGACGAGGTGCGAATCCGCATGTCATCAGACGGGCATTTCTGGGCCGATGCCGTAATCGACGGCGTCGAGCGGCGGATGCTGATCGATAGCGGCGCAACCGTCACCGCGCTCAGCAGCGAGACGGCGGCGGCGGCCGGGGTGGAGCGCGGCGGCAATCTGCTACCGACGCTGATCCGCACCGCCAACGGCACCGTTCAGGCGGAAACCGGTGCCATCAGGCAGCTGGAACTGGGCGGCATCGAGGCGCGCGATCTGAAGGTGGTGGTCTCGCCTTCGCTGGGCGTCGACATCCTGGGTATGAACTTTCTGTCGCAGCTCAAGAGCTGGCGCGTGGAAGGCCGCACATTGATCATGGAGCCGCCAGCACCCGCCGGCACGTCGACTGGCTGAACGGCCCCAGCCGGGCTGGCTTAGTTGTTTGCCTTGGCCACCATGATCTGGTCGCGGCCCGCATCTTTGGCATCGTAGAGCGCCGCATCGGCCCGCGCGATCGCGTCTTCCACGCCGCCCTTGCCGACTACAGCCAATCCAGCGGAAAAGGTGACCTTGCCGATCCGCTTGCCGCTGTCGCGCAGCCGGAAACGGCGTTCCTTGAGGGACTCGGACGCTTCCTGGATGAGCGACTTTGCAGTAGCTCCGTTCGTTCGGGTAAGTACGGCGAGGAATTCCTCTCCGCCCCAGCGCGCGATTTCATGGGACTCGAAGCTTTCGCTCAACGAAGCTGCGACCACCTTCAAAATCCGATCGCCCACCGCATGGCCGTGGCCATCGTTGAGCTGCTTGAAATGATCGAGATCGATCATCGCTATGCTATCGCCGGGTTCGACCGCCGCAAGCTGCGGTTCGATCCCGCGACGGTTGAGAAGGCCCGTGAGGGCATCGCGGCCGGCATTGCCGCGTTCCGCCTCCACCTCCTGACGCAACGCCTCGATCTGGGCTAGCGCGGAGGCGAGTTGTTTCTCGGTGGCTTCGGTTCGCTCGATCATGCCCCGCACCTGGGTGATTAGCGGTTCGGGCGCATGGTACAGACCGCCAAGATCGGAAGCGAGGCCTTTACCGAACAGTTCGTTGGCCGTGGCCGCACGTGCCGTCAATTCGGCGAGATGGCGCGCCTGCGTGCGCAATTCGTTGCGTTCACCCTGCCCGGAATCGCCACCATCCCCTTGGGTCGGGTTCAGCGAAGCGTACAGTTCGGCTAGCCCTGCATCGGTCAATGCCGCGCCGCCCATCAATAGCGCGTCCACCGCCTTGGCCAGAAGTTCGTCAGGCGCAGCAAAATAGCGGTGGATCACCGCATAATTCTCGGGCGTGTCGCTCAGCCCGTGCGTGCTTAGGAAGTCCAGCACCTCGAACCCGCTGCTCGCACGGGGAACTGCCTTAGCGGCTCGATTTCGTTTCGGTTGAAAAAATGCCAGCCCGGCCAACGTATTGATCCCCCTGTCTTGGGCACCACCTAACATAAATCGGTTAGCAAATCATTGCTCTTTCGCAATAACCCGCCAACCGCTTCCTAAGCTGCCTGGCGCAATAATGTCATGGCTTCTTCGACCAGTGCCGCGCGCTGTTCAGGCGCGCCGCCCTTCAATGCGTGCTCGATCTCACGCGCGCGCTCGCCCAAGGCTTCCTCGCCGAAGAACCCGGCGGTGCCGGCGATCTTGTGGAGTTCCGACACCAGTTCTTCGAGCCCGCCGTCTTCGATACGGTCTTCACGCAACGCCTTCGACAAAAGCTCGAGCGCCTGCGCCTTGCGTTCGGCGTAACGATCCTTGAGCGATGTTCGCGCAGCCTCGCGCGGCTTCGGCATAGCCTCGGGAACGGCTGTATTACCGGCCCAGCGGCGCACGGAGGCAATGAAATCGCGCGCCCGCAGCGGCTTGGCCAGATGCCCCTGCATTCCCGCACGGCGGCAGTTTTCGACATCCTCGGCAAACGCATTGGCGGTGAGCGCGACGATCGGCAGCCGCTGCTGGTCATAGCCTTTTTCGCGCAGGAGCCTGGTGGCCGAAAGGCCGTCCAGGCGCGGCATCTGCATGTCCATCATGACCATGGCGAAAGGTTCGCCGGCCGCCGAAGCCGCCTCCACCATCTCCACCGCTTCCTGCCCATCTGCGGCAATCGCAATATCGACGCCGACATTCTGCGCCATCTGCCGGACCAGTTCCTGATTGATGTCATGATCCTCGGCAATGAGGACGCGGCCGATATGCCCAGGCAGAAACGCGTTGTTCTGATCGAGGGCGTAGCTGGAGGCGATTTCCTGCGGTGCCTCGGTAACGAGCAGCGGAATCTCCAGCGTGAAGGTGGAGCCTTCGCCAACCGTGCTTTCGACATTGATCCGCCCGCCCATCATCCGGGCCAGCTGGTTGCTGATCGCAAGGCCCAGGCCCGTGCCGCCAAATCTGCGCGCGATGCTGGTATCGGCCTGCGAGAACTGATCGAAAATCTGTTCCAGACGATCGGCCTCGATACCGATGCCGCTGTCGGTAACGGCAATTTGCAGCAGATCACCCGATTCAGTGGAGGCGACCGAAGCGCTCAGGCGCACGGTGCCTTCTTCTGTGAATTTCACCGCATTGCCGACCAGATTGAAGATGATCTGCCGCAAGCGAAGATGATCGCCCAGAAACCATTCCGGTACGTCGGGATCGATCTGAGCGGTAATCCCCACACCCTTGGACTTGGCGATGCCTTCCATCAGGCTGGCGACGGACTTCAGCTTGTGACGGATCTTCAACGGTTCCTGCAAAACGGTCATCTGCCCGGCCTCGATCTTGGCCATGTCCAGAATATCGTTGAGCAACTGCATCATCGCGCGGCCGGACTCGGCAATCAGCTCGATATTGCAGCGCTGCTGGTCGTTCAGTTCTCCCGCGAGCACGAGTTCGGTAAATCCGATGACACCGTTCATCGGCGTGCGGATTTCGTGGCTCATGTTGGCGAGGAATTCGCTCTTCGTGCGCGCCGCTTCTTCGGCACGGGCACGGGCTTCGCGAAGGTCCGCCTCAAGCTCCTTGGTTTGTGTGACGTCGCGGATCGAAACCACGACCTCGCTGGGCTGGCCGGTTTCGGAATCGCGGATCAGGCCGCAATTCGCCTCCATCCAGATCCATTGTTCGGGATCGGACAGGCTACGCGATCGATAGGCGATGATCACATCCTCTTTTTCGCCCGCAGCCAGATTCTGGAAGGTGGAAATGACGGCGTCATGATCGTCCGGATGGAAACCGGTGAGCATGCTCTGGCCGACGAAATATCGGCTCGGCAGGCCCAGCAAATCGCCGCTGGATGGCGATGCATAGGTGCAGATGCCGCCGAGCGTGAGGCGCATGACCGCATCGGTCGCGTTGTCGGCGAGCGTTTTCAGCTCCTGCTCGCGGTCCTTGAGTTCCGCCTCGGCAACCCTTCGCTCGGTAAAATCGATGCATACGCCGATAAAGCCTTCCACATCCCCGTCGGCGTTGCGATCGGGACGGCCGAGCGCCGTTGTCCAGGCCACACTGCCGTCCGCGTGAATCCAACGGAAATCACCTTCATAATCCTTCTCGGCGGCGACTGCGGCGCCCCAGTCTGCGAACACCCGCTCGAGGTCATCGGGATGAATGGCATCGGCCCACTTTTCGCCCTCCCATTCGCCGTCTTCGAGGCCGGTGATTTCCTTCCAGGCTTCGTTCACATAGTTGCAATGCCCCTCCGCGTCGGTGCGGAAGATACCGACGGGCGCGATCTTGGCGAGTTCTTCAAACCGGCTTTCGCTCTGCTGGAGCGCGCGCTCCTGAAGAATTCGGCCGGTGACGTCGCGGATGCTGCCGATGGTGCCCAGGACAGCGCCATCCTCGTCCCCCAGACGGCGGACGACCAACTCGATATAACGCAGCTCTCCATCGCGGTGGTAAAAGCGTTGCGAAATGGTGGTATGCTCGATCTCGCCGGTATAGATCTTGCGATAGATCGGGAGCGCAGCCTCCTTGTCCTCCGGAATCAGCAGATGAGAGGTCTCCAGGCCGAGGCTTTCCTCCACCGAATAGCCCGTCATCCCCTGCCACGCGCTGTTCAGGAAAACCCAGCGGCCTTTCCTGTCGGCCTTGAACACGACCTCGCCGACATTTTGGAGGACCTTATCGAACAGGTCACGGCTTTCGGTCAGCTGATCGGCAATGGCCGCGCGGCCGCGCAGCACGCTTGCCACCGGAAGACCGATCACGAAGCAGGTCGCCAGGAACAGTTGCAGGGTCGCAAATTCGTAAGCAAGATCGTCCCGCACCAGCGTGACCGGACCGCTGCCGAGCAGGGTCGCGGTAGTCGCGACGATCGAGACGATCAGGATTGAGACTGCCGTCCCGAGTATGCCCGTCCGGAATGCCGCGACGAGCACGATGGGCGCGGCGAGGAACAGAAACGGATAACGCGACTGGCCGAAAATAGCGGCTGAGGACAACAAGGTGCCGAGGATCAGCCAGATCCATTTGCGGATTTCGCCCGGATGCGGACGGCGACGCGCACGCCAGCTGTCGATGAAAATCATCACCGTCGGCCCCAGCGTGGCCATCGCCAGCGCATGGGCGCTATACCATTTGAACGCGCTGGACACCGAAAACCCGGTGCCGGCGCCGGCCATCGCAACCCCCGGCAGCACGCAGGTCAAGGCAGGGACGGTCGCGGCGACCAGCAGCATATTGTTGAGGTTACGCGCAATGCCGATGTCCGGAAGACGCCCGCAGAAGCGTTGCATCAGGTAAGCCGCGATGATCACTTCCGTGAGGTTGCCCAAGGCCAGCGCAATCGCGGTGCCAGCTAGATCGCCGACCGCCAGGTTGATCGCGATATTGGTGAGGAAGCCAACGGCAAGATAGCCCGGCACCCGCTCCCGCCCGGTTCGCAGGATCACCGCGAGCATGATCGCATTGGGCAACCAAACGGCCGCGATGCGTCCGTCCAGATAAGTGAGCTGGATGCCTTGATAGCCGGCCAGCGCATAAGCGAGCACGAGCGCCAGGATCGACAAGGCGTAAGAGAAGCGGCCGTGGCCGACGTGCGGAGACGGAACGAAACGGTTCATGGCCGCCAGCACTGCCAAAAAATGGTTAATCAAAGGGTAATGTTCTCAGCGGTGGCGGCACGGCCCCTGTTGGTCTAGGGCCTGCAGCCATGCACAACACCGCTCCAGCTCGCTTCTCCTGCCCCTCCTTGCCTCAAGGGGGCCGCTGAAATGGCGCGCTTCGTGCTGGTGGCGGGTGCGTGGCATTCCGCCTGGTGCTGGGAGAAGCTGACGCCGCTGCTGGAAGCGCGCGGGCATGACGTACTTGCCCCGGATCTTGCCGGCATGGCGCGCGGCCAGCCGCAGGTCGCCGAAACGATGACCATCGCCGCCTGGGCGGACGAAATTGCTGAATTGCTGGAGCAGCAGGACGAACCGGTCATCCTCGTCGGCCACAGCCGGTCCGGACTCGTCATCAGCGAAGCGGCCGAGCGGCTGCCGGAAAAGATCGCGCGGCTGGTCTATCTCGCCGCATTCCTGCTGCCGGATGGCGCCGCGATCGGGCGGACTGCCGCCGCGATCGATCGCGGGGTAACGCCGGGCGTGCTGGAACCAGGCGCGATGGAAGGCTTCGTCACCGTCAAGCGCGGGCTTGCCGTGCCGCTGCTCTACAATGCCTGCGGGGCGCAGGACGCCGCCGCCTCGGTCGACCGGCTGGTGCCCGAACCGCAATCGAGCTTTGCCACGCCCGCCGCGCTCAGCCAGGATCGCTATGGCAGCGTGCCGCGCGGCTATATCGAATGCAGCCAGGACCATGCCGTCCCGCTCGATCTGCAGCGCGCGATGCAGGCCACCCTGCCCTGCGATCCGGTGGTGACGCTGGAGAGCGACCATTCGCCTTTCTATTCCGCGCCCGAAGCGCTGGCCGATGCGCTGGAGACCATGGCGAAAGCTTGAATTAACGGGAGTGGAGCCAAAACGGCGTGGTGACCGTTGGGTCATCATGAAAATCCGCATCCATTCGCAGCTCGATTATAATTTCGACGGCCCGACCGACCTCCTGCTGCAGCTGGAGGCGGCGATGATCCCGGAACAGTTCGTCGAGCAGGCGCACATCGCCCTGCCGCCCAATCTGGAGCATTTCGCGCGCGTGCCCGCGCATAACGAAATCGGCGAGCGGCTCTGGCTGCGCGCTTCCGGCAATGTCGTGATCGATTACAACGCAGTGGTGCGGATCGACCGCGTACTGGCCGACGTGTCCACCCTGCCCGCTGTCCCGCCGCATCAGTTGCCGGGCGAGACGATCGAATATCTCTGGCCGTCACGCTTTTGCCCGTCCGACCAGTTCCAGAGTTTTGTCGAGGCAGAGTTCGGCGATCTGCAGGGCGGCGCCAAGGTGTCCGCGATGTTGAACTGGATCGCAAATCGTTTTTCCTACGTCCCCGGCTCCAGCGGCCCGGATACCACCGCGCTGGAAAGCTTCGTGAAGCGCGAGGGCGTCTGCCGTGACTATGCGCATGTCATGGTCACATTGGCGCGCGCCGCGGCGATCCCCGCGCGCGTCGCAGCGGTTTACGCCCTTGGTGTCGAACCACAGGATTTCCACGCGGTGGCAGAGGTTTTCCTCGGTGGAAGCTGGCACCTTGTCGATGCAACATGCATGGCGGAAGAGGGCGGCATGGCCAAGATCGGCGTGGGCCGCGACGCTGCCGACGTTTCGTTTCTCACCGCTTATGGCAATGCGCAGATGAACGGGCAGACCGTAGAGGTGGAACCCGCCTGATTTCCTGACGTGGACAGGCTTCGCCTAGCCGTCGTGCCACGCTAAGAGCGGCGAATCGCAGGCGGGCAAGGGCGGCAGGATTTTTGCATGGACGAGCTGACGGACACCGCTGGCAGCGCGATGGAGCGCGCCCGCCTGTTCGTTGCCCACCACAAGACGCCGCTTACCCTCATCGTTATGATCGTCGTCACCGCGCTCGGCCTGATGGCGGTTCATGCGCTTGCGCAGGAGATCCAGGTCTCAGACCTGCGGCGGCAGCTACGGTCCATTCCGCCAGCGCATATTCTGCTCGCCTTGCTGTTCACCGCAGGCAGCTTCACATGCCTCACGCTTTACGATTTTCTGGCGCTGCGCACTATCGGCCGCCCCCAGCCCTACCGAATTGCAGCCAAGGGAGGCGCGCTGAGCTACGCCGTTGGAAACATGCTCGGCCTGTCGCTGCTCACCGGCGGATCGGTGCGCATGCGCGTTTATGGAGAGGCGGGTATCTCGCCCGAGGACGTCGCCCGCGTGATTGCGATTTCGGCCCTCACCTTCTGGACGGGCATCTTCTCCGTCTTTGCGATGGTCCTGCTCGT
>JBELIU010000030.1:14699-18348 GCA_042090735.1 Novosphingopyxis sp.
GCTCGTCAGGCCTGGCGCGCTATCGCTCGGCGGCTTCAATGTGCCCGACTGGATGCAGATCGCCATTGCCGCCGCGATCCTGAGCGGGCTTGCCATCGCCGTGATCCTGTCGATGCGGGGCCTGCGCAACTTCAAGCTCGGCCCGCTCTCGCTTCCCCTGCCCAGCCCCGGCATCGGCATGGCGCAACTCGCCACCGCTGCCGTCGATATCGCCTGCTCGGCGGCGGTGCTGTTCGTGCTGGTGCCCGGCCTTGGATGGGAAAGCTATCCCACTCTCCTCACCGCCTATGTCGTCGCGCTGATCGTCGCGGTGCTGACGCATGCGCCCGGCGGGCTGGGTGTGTTCGAGACGGTGATCCTGGTCGCGCTACCGCAGATCGACAAGTCCGGGCTGCTTTCCGGTCTTATCGCCTATCGCCTGATTTATTACGTGCTGCCCTTCCTGCTGGCGCTCGGCACCCTGGCGGCGAGCGAGGGCGCGCGGCTGCATCGCCACTTAGGGCAAGTCGCGCGCGGATCGCGATCCGTCGCCACTTCGATCGCGCCGTTTGCCATGGGATCGCTCGTGTTCGCCGCCGGAGCCATTCTGCTTTTGAGCGGCGCTCTGCCGACCTTGCCAGATCGTCTGCGTACGGTGCGCGAAGTGCTGCCGATGCTGGTGGTCAATTTCTCGCACCTCGTCGCCAGCCTGATCGGCACCTTGCTGCTCTTCGTCGGCTACGGCCTCTATCGGCGGCTCGATGCGGCGCGTCATGCGGCAAGCCTGCTGCTGCTCGCGGGCGCGCTGTTCGCGATCATGCGCGGCATCGATTACGAGGAAGCGACCACAATGCTGGTCGTCTTTGCCCTGCTGCGCTGGACCGGCCCGGCTTTCTATCGCCGCACCGCCTTTTCGGCCGAGCCGCTTTCGCGCCGCTGGTTGGCGGCGATGATCGTGGTGGTCCTGCTGAGCGCCTGGCTCGGCCTGTTTGCCTATAAGAACACCGCCTATAGCGGCGACCTCTGGTGGCAGCTCGGCCGCGGCGGCGACGTGCCGCGTTTCGTACGCGCTCTGGTGCTTGCCGCGCTGGTGGCGCTGGGCATCGCGATCTGGCGGCTTGCCGCGCCGCATCACATCCGCCAGTCGGTCGGCGAGTTGCCCGACGATGTCTGGAACCGCGCCATCGCGGAAACCGGCAATGCGGAAGCGCATCTCGCCCGCACGGGCGACAAGCGTTTCCTCGTCAGCGACGATGACAGCGCATTCCTGATGTATCAGGTGCACGGGCGCAGCTGGATCGCGATGGGCGATCCCGTCGGGCCGCCCACGCAGTGGAGTTCGCTGATGTGGCGATTGCGCGAGACCGCGGACCGCGAGCAGGGGCGCGCCGTCTTCTACCAGCTTTCCGCCGATGCGCTGCCGCACGCGATCGATCTGGGGCTCGGCCTCATGAAACTGGGCGAGGAAGCGCGCATCGATCTGGGCGCGTTCACCCTGCAGGGCGGCGCGCGCAAGAGCCTGCGCAACACGCACGGCCGGATGGAGCGCGAAGGATTGCATTTTGCTGTCCTGGAGGGCGAAGCGCTGGCGGCCGAATATGACGCGCTGGTTGCCGTTTCGGACGCCTGGCTCGCCGATAAAAAGCAGAAGGAGAATCGGTTCAGCCTCGGGCGGATGGACCGCGATTATATCCTGGGCGCTCCCGTTGCCATTGTGCGCGACCCGCAGGGCCGGGTCACCGCCTTCGCCAATTTCTGGACGCTGCCCGGACGCGAAGAGCTTTCGATTGACCTCATGCGTCACACTCCCGACGCGCGCAGCGGCACAATGGATTATCTGTTCGCCGAAATGTTTCTGTGGGGGCAATCGCAAGGCTATCGCTGGTTCAACCTGGGCATGGCACCATTGTCCGGCATAGAAAACCGCCGGCTGGCCCCGCTCTGGGCGCGCGCCGCCGGATTGCTCTACCGCCATGGCGAGGTGCTGTACGGCTATGAGGGTCTGCGCGCCTATAAGGAGAAATTCCGGCCGGTCTGGCGATCGCGCTATCTGGCCGCGCCGCGGGGGATCGGCACCGCGCAGGCGCTGATCGACACGACGCTGCTGGTTTCTGGACGGCGCTGAGACCGCCTCACAGATCGCGCGCGCGTGCCGCGATCTCGGCCTTCAGCGCGCGATAGACCGCCCCGGAATCCTTGTGCAGATAATGATCGCCCGGCAGCGCCACCTTCGTGATGTTGGCCTGGGTTATGGTCCGGCACAGAGAGTGGTCCTCCGTCGCCCCCTGAATGCAGACGCCGGGCACCCAGGTCAGCTGGCGCGCGCTCGGCGCGGCGGGCAGATCGGGCGGGGACCAGTTGAACAGCTCATCCGGCGAGGCTCTCAGGAACACCGTATCGGTCGGCACAACCAACCCGACGAACGCGATATGTCGGCGTAGCTCCGGCGGCATGGCAGGAAGGCCCAGTTGGAGCGCATCCGCGCCGAAGGACTGGCCGACGAGTACGACGCGTTCGACGCCGAAATCGCGCATCGTGCGCCGCGTCAGCTCCTGGACCATCGCGGCGACCTGCGCCGGAGTACGGCGATGGCGAAACCAGCTGAGCGAATTGAAGCCCAGCACCGGCACCCCGTCCTGGACGAAACGCGCCGCGATTTTCGGGCCCCGGCCCGCGTTGAAACCCATGTCTCCGGACAGGAAGGCGATCGCGTAATCCGCCTTGGGCGCGCCCTTTGGCGGTCGCATCACCGTGTACGGATCGTTCGAGAAATAGCCGAGATAGGCGACATAGCCGCCCCCGCCGATCGCGATGATCCCAAGCAACGCGATAAGGACGGCGGCAATTTTCTCCAGCATGGCGTCCCGCGCGGAATGGAGGGAGAGTTCGTGGCCAATAGGAGCATTGCGCGTCCGATGGGTCAAAGTCATCCCTATAAAAGGCGGCTTATGCGCGCCGGTCCGCCTCATCGCCGCCCGGATCGCTGCGGCTGGCAGAGACAGGCGATTGGCGGTGGCCAAAGGCGCTTCCGGCGCTTTAGGATGCACGCATCAGAATGATCCCGACCGGAGCCCTATATGAGAGCCATCGCCTGTTCCCTCGCCCTCCTCGCAACCGCGGCCACCGCGCCCGCGCTAGCGCAAACGGCGGGCAAGGCGACGGATGTGATCCTAGTCGGCAAGGAAGCGGGGCAGGCCTGGGTCGATGACTATACCGGCCGCTGCTACCATCAGGCCTGCGACGCGGTATCGGACGGATGGAACCTCGCCGGTGCGGTGCAGGATATCGAAGTGATGTACGCGATCGGCGAAGATCTGGCGCAGTCGGATCGCTGGCCCGGCTGGAAGGACGGATCGGAATTCAAGAAAATCCGTGAGGCCAGCGCGGACGCACGCAAGTAGGAATCAACGTCATTGCGAGACAAGCCAAGCAATCCAGTGTCCAGTAGCGCTGTACTCGCTCTGGATTGCTTCGTCGCCTTCGGCTTCTCGCAATGACGGAATGACAAGAGGAGAGGAGAGCCCGGATGCCGCATTATGGAGACCTGCAGAACGCGATCTATTTCGCCGGGCTTGGCGGCGTGGTGCCGAAATATCCGGTCGATTACGCCACGCTGAAGGCGCGCGCCGAACAGGCCATGCCGCCGCATGTGCTGAACTATGTGCAGGGC
>JBELIU010000270.1:0-3451 GCA_042090735.1 Novosphingopyxis sp.
ATCGGCATGAGTCCATGCCTGCAAAGCGCGGGCCGTCGCCGGGCCGATATCGTCGCGCTGGCGCAGAAATCCGCGCGCCCGAGTGGGCAAGCCGGGTACCATCGCGGCCCATTCCTCATCATCCAAACGCGCCGAGCGCACCGCTTCAGCAGCAACGGCCGGTTTGTCGGAACACAGAAAGCGCACCAGCGGGGCGGAGCGTAGCCTGCCTGAGAGCGCGCGAACGCTTTCGGCACGCACCGTTTCGCTCGTTGCATCATGCAGATGCCGCAAGCGGGCGAGACCGATTGCGAAGTCGGTCTGATCCTGACCGGCCGGGCTCTGCGCGAGCAGGTCGATCAGCTGGCGCCACTGCACCGCCGCCTGACCGGTCTGCTGGCCGCTCAGCGCTGTTTTCAGGCGGTCGTCGTAGCGCAACGCGGTGCCCCCGTCGTTCAATCTGGTTGCGGAATGCTTTCGAGGCGTCTGGGTAGCGCGGCCCGCCCCGTTCGGGAAGCGACGAATACAAGACGCCCTGAGATGGGACAATTGCAATCCCGGATAATATTATTATAAGGATGGGGTGTTTTGGGGGTCTCGGATAACAGAGAATGGCTACAATCCATCTTGACGACATCGATATGAAGCTTCTTGCCGAGCTTCAGAAGAACGGTCGGATGACCAATGTGGAGCTGGCGCAGCGCGTCGGGCTGACTGCGCCGCCGTGCCTGCGCCGGATGCGGGCGTTGGAAAAGGCAGGTGTGATCAAGGCCTATCACGCCCATATCGATCCGGCGCAGCTGGGCTATTCGATTACCGTGTTCGCCATGGTCAGCCTGAAGAGCCAGGCCGAGGAGGATCTTCGCGCATTCGAAGATCACGTCCGCACGCTACCGGAAGTGCGCGAATGCCATATGCTGAACGGCGAAATCGATTTCATCCTGAAAATCGTCAGCCATGATCTGCAGAGCTTCCAGCAGTTGCTCACCGGCAAGCTGACCAGCGCGCCGAATGTGTCCAGCGTGAAGACCTCGCTCACCATCCGCACGGTGAAGGACATGCCCGGCGTACCGATTCCCGCCGAAGTCGAATAGCGAAACGGCCCCGAAAGCGGGGCCGTTTGCTTGGATCCAATCGGTTTTCGGCGATCAGCTGGCGGTTGCCTCTGCCTGTGCCGAGACGCCCTTGTTCAGATAGAGCTTCCAGTAGTCGGCGATCGCACCGCGATTGCCGCCCGTCACCATATCGAACTCGGCCATCGCGCCGGCCTTATCGCCCATCTCCGCTAGCGCGATACCGCGGCGGGTGTGGACCGCGTCCGCATCGACACCGCCCTTTTCCAGCGCGACGGTGTAGAGCTCCGCTGCCTTGGCATAATCGCCATAGCCGAAATAAGCATCGGCAGTGGAAGCTGCGATCTTGCCGTTGGCCGCTGTGCGGGCATCCTTGGCGGCGGACGGGAGGCCGGCCTTGTCGGCGGCAACATTACCCTGCGCAATTCCCCGCTGCTCGTTCAGGAACGTGCTGTTGCTGAGGCCATTGGAACCTGCCTCATCGATCACCGCGATCACTTCACCCGGGAACCGGCGCGAATCGAGCGCTTCGATATATTCGCCATAGTCCCGCTCGCTCTTCAGCGCGCCGACCTGGCGCATCAGACGCATCAGATCGAGATTTTCCGGCGTCGTGAGGTTTACGCCGTCGCGATAGACGATCAGCGTGTCGCGCCAATTGGTCGGCGTCGGATATGCAGTTACCAGACGGCTGAGCCAATCGCTGGCGGCGGCGTTGTTCTTCGCCTGCAGCGCCAGAGCCGCACCGCGCTTGTACCAATTCTCATCGACTGCCTGTCCGGCAGCCTTCTGGTTCTCGATCGCGGTGTTCAGCCACTTCAGCGCAGTCGCGTTGTCGCCTGCATTGTTATAGGCTTCGGCCATGATCGCGGCGACATTGTTGTCGCGATAGCCCAGATCATAGGCCTGCTGCAGCATCTGCGCGGCGCGCGCATAGTCCTTGTCCTGATAGGCAAACTGCCCTTCGAAGAAGGAATAGCGCGACTTCTCATCCGGGCTGGCAAGCCCGCTGTCGAGGACCATGTTGATCCCGCGACGCTGCAGCGCCTGGTCGGACAATTTTCCGCCGAGCTGCAAGGCAAGATTGCCCGCCCAATACATGTCGTTCGGTGCGGTGGCCGACGCGATGCTCGCATCGAACGCGGTCTTGGCCGCAGCGAAATCGCCAGCCTGAAGTGGTTTCACGACACTGTTATACCCTTCGGCATAAGCCTTGGTCGGTGCGGGAACGCGCTGCTCTTCCTGCTGCGCCGCCTTCTTCTTGGGGGCGGCATAAGCGGCGCCCGGGGCCATGGCCATCATCGAACCGGCGGCCAGCGCGAGGGCAAGCGTCCTGTGAGAAATGCGTTTCATAGTCTTCCTTCCTGTTGCGGCTTAACTCTGCCGTTCAAGCCGTTGATTTGACTCGCTATCGATCAAAAGCTGTTGTTGCGTTCTTTATCGCGCGAATCGTCTGAATGATGTTTGAACGCACCTGTTATCCTGCGGTTGCGCAATGTGCGCGCCATGGGCGCGAGCGGCAGGAGCGCCTTGGCGCATGGCGGCGGACGCGTTAGGACCATGTCCATGCTAGCACTCCTCTCCCCCGCCAAGACGCTCGATTATGACAGCGAACTGCCGGCCCACGACCTAAGCGCGCCGCGGCTGGAAGCCAAGACCGAACGGCTGGTGTCCGCCGCGTCCAATTTGACCAAAAAGAAGATCGCCGGGATCATGAGCATCTCGGACAAGCTCGCCGATCTCAATTACCGGCGCTATCGGGATTTCTGGGATCAGCCGGAACGGGCCGCCATCTACGCCTTTGCGGGCGACGTTTATAACGGTTTCGAGGCGAAAAGCCTGGAAAAGGAGGCCATCGCTTTCGCACAGGGCCATGTGCGCATTTTGTCGGGCCTATATGGTTTACTGCGCCCGCTCGATGCGATCCGTCCCTATCGCCTGGAAATGGGCACGCGCTGGGCGCCGCGCTACGACAAGCTGACCGACTTCTGGGGCAAGGATATTGCCGATCTGCTGGCCGACGATCTGGATGCCGAGGGGTCCGGCACCATCGTCAACCTTGCCAGCAACGAATATTACGCCGCTGTCGAGGGCTCGCGTACGGTTCGTGCGGCGCGTGTAATCGAGATCGATTTTCGTGAGGACGGACCAAGGGGTCTGCGTTTCAACAGCTTCGCGGCCAAGCAGGCGCGCGGCATGATGGCGCGGTATATCTGCGAGCATCGACTGGAAAATCCAGAAGATTTGAAGGGCTTTGACAGCGATGGCTATCGCTTCGTCGAGGACGGAAGCGAAGGCGATCATTGGCGCTTCGTGCGGGCGACGGGCTAGGTTACCTCGATTTGCGAGACCGAGCCTGTCGAAGCGCTGCCTCCGGCGCGTCGATGCGCAGAACTGAT
>JBELIU010000271.1:0-3443 GCA_042090735.1 Novosphingopyxis sp.
CCATCGAGCGCTGCTTCGTTAGCCACCGCCGCGTTCCAGAAATCTTTTTCCCAAGAAGGATGGCGCTGCAATATGTCGTGAAAGATCGGCCAGGTAGAAGGTTGTTGCAGGGCCGGTACCATGATCTTGGCGTAAACGCCGGCGGTGGCTGGATTTACCCGCGAACTGATATCGACGTAACGAAGCATGCCGCGAATGTCGCCGCTACGGCTGTAATCCTGCATCAACCATGCATTGGTGAGATCGTCGCGCTTCGTAAGCAGCGTCGCGTGACGAAGCAGCATGCGAGCCTGCCGTTGCTCACCTTTCTTGTCGAGCGCTAGTCCGAGCAGGCTAAGCCCGCCATTGGCAAGCGGTTCCCGGCTATAGCCGTCCATCGCCAATTCAGTGACTTGCGCCGTCACAGCATTTTCGGGATTGGCCTTGGGCGCTTGCGCCACGTTAAGCTGGAATTGCACTTTCGCCAACTGCGTTTCCGCCAGACCATTAGATGGCCAGAACAAGATGGCGACCGGCGGGTTCTGATATTTGAACGCCGAAGCGATGGCTACCGAGCCCGCGAAAACCGCGAGCGCTAGCATCGGGATCGTGATGAGTATCCTACGCAGCATGAGATGCCTCAGACACCCGTCAGCGCTGGCTCGTCGTCGCGATCCTTCGCTCCATAACCGTAGCCGTAGCCGTAGCCGTAGCCATAGCCATAAGCCGAATTGCGCTGATCAAGCTTCGTAACAACCGCCCCGAAGATGTTAGCGCCCGCCATTTCCAATCGCTTGAGAGCGCTGGAGATCGTACGAAGCTTACTTCCATTGGCTTCAATGACGTAGATAACGCCCTCCACCTTGCCAGCCAGCAAAGGCGCATCCGCCAGACCGAGAACCGGCGGCGAGTCGATGACGATCTGATCGTAAGACTGCCCGACGATCCGGATCAGCTGCGAAAGGCGATCGTTGCTGAGCAGGTCGGCCGCGTTCGGCGGTACCGGCCCTGCACTCAGGATATCGAAGCCGAGCTCGGGCGCATGGATGATCATTTCGTCGAGCTTGTCTTCACCGGAAAGATAGTTGCTCAACCCGAATTCGCTTTTCAACGAAAGATAACGATTGAGCGATGGGTTGCGCATATCTGCGTCGATCAGGAGAACGCGCTTGCCGGCTTCCAGGAAACCCTTCGCCAGCGCGATAGACGTACTGCTCTTGCCTTCGCTCGGCTGCGTGCTCGTCAACATCAGGCTCTTGGGCGCTCCATGGTCGGTCAGGAACGTCAAGTTTGTGCGTGTCGCCAAATAGGCTTCGTAAATAGCCGACTTCTTGTCCTTGAGGTCTTCGATCACCTCGCCGGTTGGCGCCGCCGGAATGGCGCCCAACAAAGGCAGGTTGAGGCTGGACTGCACGATTGCAGGATCCTTCAAGCTCTGATCGACCTGATCCAGCAACAGCACCAATACGGCCGCGGCTCCAAGGCCGAAAATGAGGGCCAGTAGCAGATTGAATGCCATATCCGGACTGGAAGGCACACCCGGCGGAAGCGCCAGATCCACAATAGAGATGTTGCTGGAGCCAACACCCGCTACGCCCACCTCTTTGTACCGCTGAAGCAAGCCGTCATAGAGCTGGCGGTTCGTATCGACCTCCCGCTGCAAGATGGCGAACTCAATCGATTTCTTTTCCTGGCTCGTATATTGCGACTTAAGATTATCGAGTTCTTGCTGTAGCTGCTGTTCCTGCTGCGCAGCCGCGCGGTATTCCTGCCGCGCGCCGTTGCTGCTCGACGAACGCTCCTGTGCGATCGACTGATCAATCGCATCAATCTGGTTCTGGATCTGCCTGACCGCCGGATAACCGGGCTCGAATTGCGTCAGCAGATTGGCCAACTCCCCATTCAACTCGGCGCGCCGGTTACGCAGCGCGGCCGTGGACGCTGACTCGGCTGCAGACCCGGCGTTTTGCGTCATGCTAGCCTGCGCCGCGATCCGCTTCGCTCTGGCCTGAGCCAACGCTTCGTTGATCGTTTCCAGATCGGTCGATACCAATGTTTTGTTAGTCGTGCGATTGCCCTGCGCATCGACTGTCTCGGCGAGCGACACGATGCCCTCGTTCGACGCGTAGTTTACAAGTTCACGTTCCGAATCCTCGAGCCGTCGGCGCATGTCGCCCAGACGCTGCTGCAGCAGATTCCTGCCGTCTGTGGTCGCCTGCATCCGGCGGTCAAGGTTCGACTGGATGTACTGCTCCGCCCACGCGTTAGCGATAGCGGCGGCAATTTTGGGGTCGGGCCCGGTAAATCCGATATCGACGAGGTTGGAACCGCGTACCGGCTCGATCTGGACACCGGACATGAGGATGCCGATTGCATCATCCAGGCGACCCTGTCGATCTTGCGCCGACAGATTTCCGTCGCCGATCCCGATACCGTAGCTTTCGAAGAATGCGTCGTTATTGGCGAGTTGCATCGAACGCGCGACGCGTTCAGCCAGCGAGCGCGCCGTCAGCAGCGAGTATTGCGTCTGCAAATAGTTCATGTCCGCAAGACGCGACTTGTTGGAAATACCCTCCACGTTGGTGACGTTCTCTTCTTCGAGAGAAATCTCGATCCGTGAACTGGCAGTGTAGAGAGGGGTTTGCAGCAGGGTCCAAACGATTCCGATGAGGATCGCCAACGCTACCACGCCCAGAATCAAGTAGCGCCGAGCGAGGGCCATCCGCCAATAATGCTCGATCGCCGGCACAGCGGAAAAATTGAAAGCGAGACCGCCGGCCGGAACCGGACCGACCTGTGCGGTGGTACCGTCGCCGCGGTCGGCGTCTGCGGTTGCTGAGGCCATGATTAAACTCACAATCTATAGGGCTTGAAGCAGGAAGATGACAGGCGAAGCGAGAGCCGGGCCGATCTGCACTAACTTCTCGAAACGACGTCGTGCCGGTGAATCCCCGACCATGATGATGTCGTTCGCAAAGATCTCCGGGTCCTGATAATTGCCGCGCCGGATACCGCCCAGGTTGTACAGGGCCACATATTTCTGTCCGCCGACGTCGCGAAACACGAGGACATCGTCCAGCTTCGCATATTCGTCGAGGCCGCCGGCCACCGCAACGGCACGCATCAGCGTCATCCGTCCCACAACCGGAAACTGGCCCGGACTTCTGACCTGACCATCCACGGTCAGCAATTGACTGACAGTCTGGACCAGGTTGACGGTCACTTGCGGATCGCGAACGTAACGACCTTGCAAGCGGTTCTCCACTTCCCTCGCGACTTCCACCGGCGTCATGCCGACCGCTTCGATTCGCCCAATCAGCGGAAACGAGAAGGCCCCCGACGCATCCAGCTGCACGTCGCGCTGCAGCTCATCGACGCCGAAGACTTCCACACGCAGCTTGTCGAAAGGCCCGACCAAATAGGGCCGGCTCCCAGTCAGCAGGTCGGAGCGCTGGGGCGGCGGC
>JBELIU010000272.1:0-3429 GCA_042090735.1 Novosphingopyxis sp.
GGCAACCGGCAAGGAGAAGTTTGCAGCGATCATGGAGGCCGGGCACAAGCGTGCGCAGCCGATCGTGATGACCACCGTGGCCATGACGGCGGGCATGGTGCCCACTGCGCTTTCGCTGTCCGGCGACGGTGCCTGGCGCGCGCCAATGGGTACGGTGGTGATCGGCGGGCTCGTGCTCTCCACGCTGCTGACACTCCTGATCGTGCCGGCCAGCTTCAGCCTGGCAGACAGCATCGAGAAGCGCATGGGCGGATGGTTCGGCAAGATCCTGACCTATCAGCCGGGCGACAAGGAACGCTCGCTGGAGCTGGACCGCGCCCGCGCACGCGCCGCGGACGGAGGCGTTCAGCCTGCCGAATAAGGTCGCGGCGCTTGGCAAGCGCCGCCGCGCTGGGCTAAGCCCTTGAGGATGAAGCCCATCGGCCGATCAGCGGCAATAGCCGGACCCATGGCCGAGGCGCAGCGCCTGGCCGCATTTCGGCGTATGCGCCGGATCGCCACCGCGCTCCTCATCCTGATGGCGGGCGTGTTTTTCGCCGCCCGCGCGCTGGAGCCGATGCACCCGGCCTGGGGCTATGTTCGCGCTTTTGCCGAGGCCGGCATGGTCGGCGGGTTGGCGGACTGGTTTGCCGTCACCGCCTTGTTCCGCCATCCTCTGGGTCTTCCGATCCCGCACACCGCGATCATTCCGCGCAACAAGGACCGGATTGGCGACACGCTGGCCGCCTTCCTGCGCGACAATTTCCTGATTCCCGCGGTGGTCGCACGGCGGCTGCGGCGGATCGACGTGGCGGGCGCGGCGGGACGGTTTCTGCGGCACCCCAATTCCGGTGAAGGGCGTATCCGCCGCGGCGCATCGCGCCTGATTGCGGACGTGATCGGCGCGCTGGATCAGGAGCGGCTGGGCGGCATGGCCAAGGGCGCGCTGCGCGGACAGCTGGAGCGGATGAACGTCGCGCCGCTACTCGGCCAGATGCTCGGCGCGATGATTGCGCGCAAGCGCCATCTGCCACTCATCAGCGCCGGTATCCGCTGGGCGGCGTTGACGCTGGACGACAATGAACATCTCATTCGCAACATGGTGCATGACAAGGCGAACAGCATCATGCGCTGGACGGGGCTGGACGAGACACTGGCCAACGCCATCATCAGCGGGCTGCAGAAGCTCTTGATCGACATGGATGCCGATCCGGAGCATCCCCTTCGCGCCCGCGTGGAGGAAGGCCTTGCGCGGCTCGCCGACGACCTGAGTCATGATCCGGAAATGGCGGAGAAAGTGGCGCGGATGAAGGCGGAGCTGCTCGCCAATCCGGCGGTGGCGGACTGGATCAACGGGCTGTGGGAGCAGGGGCGCCGGGCGCTCTTGGCCGCCGCGCGCGATCCCGATGCGGCGATGGCGGGCAAGCTGGGCGAGATGCTGTCCCAGTTCGGCCAGACCCTGCAGGAAGATCCGCTTCTCAAACGGCAGATCAACCGCTTCGCGCGCCGCGCGATCACCGGGATCACGTCTGCCTATGGGGACAATATCGTCCGGCTGGTATCGGACACCGTGCGCGGCTGGGAAGCCCGCACGATCACGGACCGGGTGGAAACCGCGGTGGGCCGCGATCTGCAATATATCCGCATCAACGGCACGCTGGTCGGCGGGCTTGTGGGCGTGACTATCCATCTGATCGACGTCCTGGTTTAACACCCGGAAATTCCGACAAAACCGTTCGCCCTGAGCTTGTCTCAGGGCCGTCCTTCTCTTGCCGACGCCAAAAAGTAGGACAGCGCTTCGACGGGCTCAGCACGAGCGGTATCGGTCGGAGTTTTACCGCCCCAGCAGCACCCGGGCCTGGCCTGCGATCTGCGCGAGCATCGCCACGCTGGCCACGGGCACCTTCTGCGCGCGCTCGATCAGGCCGCGGAATTGCGCGATGCGCTCCTCACGGCCGTTCGTCCAGTTGTCGATGAACTGTTCGAGATCCTTGGAGCGCGCACGGCGCAGGAAATCGAGCCGCATCTGCTGGAAATCGCGCGCGAGGCCCGCGGCCAGCAGGCGTTCCCACGGATCGGCGGGGCTCATCGTGTTGGCGGTGGTCTGCGCCCAGCCGAGGCCGAGCATATCGCCAACCTTGATGAAGGCCGCGCCCACATCGCGCGCCGGGATCTCACGCTGGCGGGCGAGGTCGGCAATACCGATCGCGCCGTCCGCTTTATAGAGGTGCGTCACCTTTTCGGCGAGCTCGCGCGGCGCGCCTTCCCCGACCATCTGTTCGGTCTGCAGACGGGCGATCTCGCATGCGCGATCGGACAGAAGTTCGTCCACATCGACGGTCAGTTTGCCTACGCCCTCTTCCAGCTGCGCGACGATCTCGCCGATCGGCGCGGCCGCATGGTCGGTCCGCATGAGGTCCGCGATATGCGAGCGGGCGGCCATGGCGAGCATGTCGAACAGGTCCAGCCGGGCCTGTTCGTCCATCGCAGTGGTGTCCAGTTCGTCCCAGAGCTGTTGAAGGCCGAACAGGCGCTCCACCACGATGAAGGCGTTGGCGACATCGCCGGGTGAGGAGCCTTCCTCCTCCGCCAGCTCGAACGGATAGATGATGTTGAGGCGGTTCACCATGCGGTTGGCGATGCGCGTGGCGATGATCTCACCGCGCAGGCGATGGTTCAGGATCGCATCGCGATGGGCCTTGCGCATCGCTTCCGGGAAGGCGGAGAGCAGCTCGTCGTCGAGCCAGGCGTCGTCCAGCTTCACCGTGCCCTCGATCGAATCCTGCAGCGCCAGCTTGCCGGTGGCGAGCAGCACGGCGAGCTCGGGGCGCGTCATACCCTCCTGATCCTGGCCGCGGCGGAGCAGCTCCTCATTGCCCGGAAGCCCCTCGACCACGCGGTCGAGCCGCCCATCGCTCTCGAACGTCTCGATAAGGCGGACATAGCTGGCAAGGCCTTCGGTGCCGTCATTTTCGGCGATCGAAATACCGAGCGCCTGGTGCCGGTTATCTTCCAGCACAATCTCGGAGACCGCATCGGTCATGGACTTCAGAAGCGCGTTGCGCTTGTCCTCCTTCAGCTTGCCGTCGCGCAGCTCGGTATTCAGCGCGATCTTGATGTTCACTTCCTTGTCCGAGCAGTCGACGCCCGCGCTGTTGTCGATGAAGTCGGCGTTGAGGCGCCCCCCCTTCAGATCGAACGCGATGCGTGCACCCTGCGTCACCGCAAGGTTCGCGCCCTCGCCGATCACCTTCACCTTCAGGTCTTCGGCGTTCACCCGGATGGGATCGTTTGCGGGATCGCCCACGTCGATATGCCCTTCGGCCTTGGCCTTCACATAGGTGCCGATGCCGCCGAACCAGAGAAGGTCTGCCTGCATCTTCAGGATTGCGGACATCAGGCGGGCGGGATCGACCGTCTCTTCCTCGATCTCCAGCATCTCGCGGACCT
>JBELIU010000273.1:0-3332 GCA_042090735.1 Novosphingopyxis sp.
CGGCATCCAGCGCGACATCTCCCGGAAAGTAGGGAATGCCGAAGCCGCCGCCAAGATTGACATGCGCAGGCTTTGCCCCTGCCTCATCCGCCAGCCGCGCGGCCAGCGCGATCGTCTGGCCCTGTGTCTCGATCAGGGCCTCGGCCTTCAGCGCCTGACTGCCCGCATAGATGTGAAAGCCGCGCCAGTCCGCGCCAGCGGCAATCAGGCGGCGGATGAGCGTGGGCACGCGTGCTTCGTCGATACCGAACTGCTTGGCACCGCCGCCCATCTTCATGCCCGATCCCTTGAGATCGAAGCTGGGATTCACGCGGATGGCGATCCGGAGCGGGAGGCCGAGCCGGTCCGCAATCGAGAGCGCCCGGTCCGCTTCCCCTTCGGATTCACAATTGAGCGTCACGCCTTGGCGGATGGCCGCTTCCAGCTCGCGATTCCGTTTTCCGGGCCCCGCGAAGCTGATGCGCGCCGGATCGACACCGGCGGCCAGCGCCAGTTCCAGCTCGCCGCCGCTGGCGATATCGAACCCGTCGACCAGGCTGTTCATATGCTGCAGCAACGGACCGAACGGATTGGCTTTCATCGCATAATGGATTGCCAGCCGCTCGGGCATCGCGGCCCGCAGTTGCTCGAACTTCCGCGTCAGCAACGCGCGCGAATAGACGAAAAGAGGCGTTTCTTCCGCCTGCGCCGCCACCTCGGTCAGCCTGATGCCGGCGACCGAGAGGACGCCGTCCAGCGCTTCCCATCCGGGCGGGATCGGGCCGGTCGGTTTCATATCAAGGCTTTCAGCGCGGTACGGTCGATCTTGCCGTTCGCGTTCTTGGGAAACTCTTCCAGCCAGACGATCTCCGCAGGCTGCATGAAGTTGGGGAGCGTCGCCTTCAGATGCGCCCGCAGCGCCGCCTCGTCGCCCGAACCGCGCGCGAATAGGACGATCGCCTCGCCCAGCGCCGCGTCCTTGCGGCCCATCGCGCAGCTTTCGCTCACGGCGTCACTGGCATCGGCGGCTTCCTCGATCTCCTGCGGAGAGACGCGGTTGCCGCTGGTCTTGATCATCGCATCGTCTCGTCCGACGAAATACAGAAGGCCGTCATGGCCGCGTTTCACCGTGTCACCGGACCAGACGGCGGTGCCGCCATAGCGGGAGAATGAAGGCGCGGGTTTGAAGCGCTGCGCCGTCCGTTCGGCATCGCGCCAATATCCCTGCGCAACGAGCGGCCCGGCATGCACCAGCTCGCCCGGCGCATCGGGCATGGCTTGCGAGCCATCCGGTGCAACGACCATGATCTCCGCATGCGGAATCGCCTTGCCCATCGATGTCGGATTGCCATCGATCAGTGCAGGATCGAGATAGGTCGACCGGAATGCTTCGGTGAGGCCGTACATCGCATACAAATCGGCGTCCGGAAAAATGCCGCGCAGCTTTGTGACCAGCCCCGGCGTCAGGGCTCCGCCGCTGTTCGTCAGTCGCCGCATCGGTGCCTTGGCATCGTCGGTCCAGGTCTGCTCCACCAGCTGCACCCAGAGCGGCGGCACCGCGGCGAGAGTGGTTACGCCATGTTTCGCGCAAGCCTTCACGACATCCTTGGGCGTCAGATAGTCGAGCGGCGCGACCGATCCGCCCGCCGCCCAGGTGCTGAACAGCTGGTTCTGTCCATAGTCGAAGCTCAGCGGCAGCACGGCCAGCGTCACATCGTCGTCTGCGAGCTTCAGATATTCCGCCACGCTCAGCGCGCCCAGCCACATATTGGCAAGGCTCAGCATCACGCCCTTGGGGCGGCCGGTGGAACCGGAGGTATAGAAAATTGCGGCCAAATCGTCCGTGTCGCGGCTTTCCGGAGATGGCTCCATCGCCTCGCCCGCGTCCAGCGCCGCTTCTGCTTCGGCTTCTTCCACCGCTTTGGCGTCAGACAGATCGCCCGGCTGCAACGTGCCAAGCCGCGCCTTTCCCGCGATCAGCAGCCGCGCACCGCTATCGGAAAGGATATGCGCCACCTGCGCACGTTTCAGCAGCGGGTTGATCGGCACATGGATCAATCCCGCGCGCGCCGCGGCCAGCGGCATCGCGCAGGCGATCTCGGTCTTGCCCATCCAGCTTGCCGTGCGGTCCCCCGGCGCCAGTCCCTGCGCCAGCAGCCAGGAAGCGAGCTTGCCGATACGGAGATTTAACGCCTCGTGGTTAATCGTGCCGCCACGCAGGCGCAAAGCCGGTGCGTCGCGCCTGCCGCGAAGCGCCAGATGATCAAGCGGAAGGACGGCGGGATGCGGCATGAAGTGGTGAAGTCTCACTCGCTGGAGCGACGGGAATGGGCGGACGTGGTGACTTCGAAAGGTGAATATCACGATAATTTTGCCGAGGCGAGCGCCGCCCGCGCCTTTGCGCGGGCAACCCAACCGCGTCTGTTCGACCGCGCCGAATATCTCGCCCCGCTCCGCGCCGCCGCCTTCGCAGACAACCCGCTGAAGCTGCTTCGCGCGGCCGAGGGGGACGCCGAACTTTGGCTGCCGCTGGTGGAGGAAAGCCCGGGCGATCTGAAAGCGCTGTCGAACTGGTACAGCTTCCGCTGGTCGCCCGTATTTACAGGCGCGCCCGGCCCGATCGAACGTGATCTACTAATGCGCGCCGCGGCCCGCGCGCTTGTGAGGCAAGCCCGCGCCGTCACGCTTTCGCCGCTCGCAGAAGAAGATGCGCGGGATCTGCGCGTCGCTCTGGCCGCCGAAGGTTGGCGCGTGACCGTGGAGCAATGCGACGAGAATCACATATTGCGCCTCCATGGCCGCAGTTTCGAAGATTATTGGGCCGCCCGCCCCGGCCGCCTGCGCAGCACCGTGAAGCGCAAGGGCAAATCCGGCGCCGTCGAGGTCCGCATTCTCGATCATTATGACGAGGCCGCGTGGAATGACTATCAGACGGTCTATGCGCGCAGCTGGAAACCCGAAGAGGGCAGCCCGGACTTCCTGAAAGGCCTGGCCAGAAGCGAGGGAGCGGGCGGATCGCTACGGCTCGGCCTTGCCTATATCGACGGGCAATGCGTCGCCGCGCAATTCTGGACGTCGGAGCATGGCGAGGCGCTGATCCACAAGCTTGCGTATGACGAACGCCATGCCAAAGCATCGGCCGGCACGCTGCTCACCCATGCGCTGTTCCGCCATGTGATCGACCAGGACGGCGTCGAGCTGGGCGATTACGGTACCGCATCGGACGCCTACAAGCGCGACTGGATGGAGGAAATGCGCCCGCGGTTCCGCCTGCTCGCGCTGCGTCCCGGCCATCCGGCCAACTGGCCGCACCTTGCCAAAGCCAACCTTGCACGGCTTGTGCGGCGGCGCGG
>JBELIU010000274.1:0-3299 GCA_042090735.1 Novosphingopyxis sp.
ATTGTCAACGCACGCACCGGCACCGTCGTCATCAACGGTGCGGTCCGGATCAGCCCGGCTGCCGTCAGCCATGGTTCGCTCACCGTGCGCGTGCAGGAGAGCCCCGTCGTCGTGCAGCCCGAACCGTTCAGCCGCGGCCGTACCGCGGTGGAGCAGCGCAGCGATATCTCCATCAGCGAGGAACCGGCCAGCGCCTTCATCACGCGCGGTGCTTCGCTGTCCGAGATCGTCCAGTCGATCAATGCGATCGGCGCCAGCCCCAGCGATCTGCTCGCCATCCTGGACGCGTTGAAGCAGGCCGGAGCGCTGAAAGCGGAGCTTGTAATCCTGTGACCGATATCACCGCCTCGACCGCCCTTGCCAAAGCCGTTTCCGGCGCTGGACCCTCCGTTCCCGCCAAATCTGGGAAGCATGAGGAGCTGGAAGCTGCTGCAAAGGCGTTCGAATCGGTTTTCCTGCGTCAGATGCTCGGATCGATGCGCAGCGCAGGGTTGGCCGACGATCTGTTGGGCAACCAAGCGACAGAGCAATTTCGCGACATGCAAGATTCCAAGCTGGCCGATTCCATGGCCGGTGACTTCGGTATCGCCGATCTTCTGCTGAAGCAGTTCGAGGGTAAGATATGAGTGGACTTTTCTCTATCGGCCGTTCGGCGCTGCGCGGGTATAGCGCGGCGCTCGACACCGTTTCCCAGAACATCGCCAATGTCGAAAACGGCGATTATGTCCGCCGCGACGTCCGCTTGGGCGATGCCACCATCACCGGTTCGCTGAACCCGCTCTACTCCGTGCAGAGCGGGCTCAACGGCGTTCGGGTGGGAGAGATTGCGCGCTCGGGCGACGAATTCCTCGAAGCATCCGTTCGCATGAGCGGCGCGGCGCTGGTGCGCGCGGAGACGGCCACCAGCTGGCTCGGCTCCATCGAGTCCGGGCTCGACAATGCCGGCGAGCATGTCGGCAAACGGCTTACCGAATTCTACACGCGCGCGCAGGAGCTGTCCGCGGTTCCGTTCGACAGCGCGCTTCGCGTCACCTTCATCAACGAGATCAACGGCACCGCAGAGACCTTCCGCCGCACCGCGGACACGATGAACCTGACCAAGGACCAGATCGGCTCTCGCGCATCGTCAGAGGTCAACGGGTTGAATCAGAGCCTGGAGGCGTTGGCACAGATCAACCTCGATCTGCGGCGCACGCAGCCGGGAACGCAGGCACACGCAGGTCTGCTCGACAATCGCGATTCCGTACTCGCGGTGCTGAGCGAGCGGCTCGATGTAAAGATTTCACTGGGCGATAACGGCATCGCCACCGTCAGCTATGCCGATATGGAGATCGCCGGCATTAGCACATCCTCGACGCTCACCATGGTCGACCGGCCGGACGGCAGCTTCCGCATCGATGTGAACGGGCAGGAGGGCAAGGTGCCGGCAAATGGCATGCTGGCCGGGCTTAGCCGAACCCGAAGCGCCGTGACCACGGAACTGGTTCAACTCGACAAGCTGGCCGAGGATTTCGCCACACAGGTGAACGACTGGCACGCCGGCGGCGTCACCGATGCAGGAGCGGCTGGCAAGAAGCTCGTTACGACCGGCGGCGGGGCGGCAGGAATCCAGCTTATTGCCACGATCCCGGACGAATTGGCCGTCGCGGACAGCAATGGCAAACCGAACGGCAATCTGGTTGCCCTAGCCGGTTTGCGCACGACCGGCGGTATCGAACAGAATTGGAACCAGCTGATCGCGGGCCATTCCAACCTAGTGCTCGCCGCGCAGAACGAACAGGCCGCCGCCACGGCGCTGGATCGCAATTCGCGCAGCCGCCGCGACGATGTGGCGCGCGTCGATCTTGACCGCGAAACCGCCGATCTCATTCGATTGCAGCAGGCCTATGACGCTGCCAGCCGCGTCATCCAGGTCGCCCGCGAAACAACCCAGTCGATCCTGTCCATCTTCTGACCGGTGCGCCTCGGGCGCGCATAAGGAACCAAGCTCATGGTCCAGTCCATCAATCGCAATCGCCCGCGGGATGCGGTGCAAAGCCAGCTTAATCTGGGAAAGGCGATCGCCGAACAGCAAGAGGCCATTTCCAGCGGAAAGCGGCTGGTGCTGCCGTCCGACGATCCGCAGGGCTGGTTGGAACTGTCGCTCATTTCGCGGCAGCAGACCGACGAGGCGGCGTCCACTGCCAATATCGGCCGAGCGGAAACACGCGCGGTGCAGGCCGAATCCAGCATGAACGAGATCGCCGCCGGGCTTACCCGGGCGAAGGAACTGATCGTGCTCTCGAACAACGATTCGGTCAGCGCGGCAGACCGCGAGGGCATCGCGATCGAGCTGAAAGGCATTTACGCCAATTTCAGCGACATTCTGGACCAGGCCGATCCATTTGGCGGCAAACTGTTCGGCACCATCGCGATCGAGGTGCCGATCGGCGGCACGCGCAACGTGGTTGCCTCGCCAACACTGGCGCGGATTGCAGAAGGCATTCCGGACGGTAGCGGCGGGACGACGTCGATCGAACAGCTGTTCAACGATGCCATCGACGCAATGCGAAACGGCACACAGCCTGACCGAGAGGCCATGCTGCGTCCATTCGACAAGACCATCGATCACATGACCCAGATGCTCACCGAGCAGGGCGTGGTGAAGGGGCGTCTGAACAGTGCGCGCGATCAATATTCCGAAAGCCGGATCGTGCTCGCCAGCCGCCGCAAGGAGATCGAGGAAGTCGATGTCAGCGAGGCAATCACCCGGCTCCAGGCGCTCCAGGTTTCGCTTGAAGCGGCGCAGGCGGTGTACGCGAAAATCGAGCAGCGATCGCTGATCGATTATCTCCGCTAAAAGCGACAACGGCCCGGAATTAGCCTTAATTGGATGGCTGCCGCGCCGTTAACTTAGTCGACCCGGCTGCCATGTAGCCGATCACGACCGGACGGATTATCCGTTTCCGGCGAGGTACAGGGATTTTTCCATCATGATGCCAGCAATCGGTCTCGTTATTCTTCTGGTGATGGTGTTCGGGGGGTTCATCATTTCCGGCGGCGATATCGGCGCTGTGCTACACGCCCTTCCGATCGAGATGATGGTGATCGGCGGGGCGGCTGTGGCTGCGATCGTGATCGGCAATAGCGGGCCGGATCTGAAGGCGCTCGGCGGGGGCTTCGCCAAGGTCTTCAAGGGGCCGAAATACAAGCGGCAGGATTATTTGGACTGCATTTTCCTGTGCGGGAAGCTGACGAAGATGATGCGTTCGGAAGGCCCCGTTGCCTTGGAACCGCATGTCGAAGATCCGCAAAACAGC
>JBELIU010000031.1:0-17606 GCA_042090735.1 Novosphingopyxis sp.
CGACATTCCGCTGGGCGACGTGATGAAGCGCGACCAGACGCTGATCCCGGCCCAGATGGACCAGGAGGAAGTCGCACAGCGCTTCCAGAAATACGCGCTGATCTCGGCTGCCGTGGTGGACGAAGGCGGGCGCCTCATCGGCGTCATCACGGCCGACGATATCGTCCACATCGTCAGTCAGGAGGCGGGTGAGGACATCATGCTGCTGTCCGGCGCGGGCGAGGGCGACATCAACGAACCGCTGCGCGAGACCTATAGCGCGCGTGTGCGATGGCTCATCGCCAATCTCGGCACCGCGCTGGTCGCCTCGGCCATCATCTCGGCCTTCGGCGCGGCGATCGAACAGATGGTGGCGCTTGCCATCCTGATGCCGATCGTCGCCAGCATCGGCGGCAATGCCGGGACGCAGACGATGGCGGTGGCCGTGCGGGCGCTGGCGATGAACCAGCTCACCCGGTCCAACACCTTGCGTGTGATCTGGCGCGAAGTGCGGGTGGCGCTGCTCAACGGCGCGACGATTGCGGTGCTGATCGGGATCGGCACCACGGCAGTGTTCGGCAACAGCACGCTTGGTTTCGTGATTGCCTCCGCAATGCTGTTCAACGTCATCGTATCCGGTCTTGCGGGCGTTGCGGTGCCGGTGCTTCTGGACAGGCTGAACCAGGATCCCGCGGTTGCCAGCAGCGTGTTCGTGACGATGATCACCGACAGCATGGGCTTCCTGATCTTCCTGAGCCTTGCGGTGGCCAGCGGGCTGGTCGGTTAAACGCTCACCCCCGGCACTTAGTGCGCTCCACGTTGCACTGGGCGCACCCAGTTGCCACATCGCTTTCCATGCCGCTCAACATGACCAAGATCGCGTTTCGTATCGACAGCTTTGCCGAGCTGCGCGAGCGGCTGGCCGCGCGCGCCGCGGCGGAAGGAGGGCTGTTTCACAGCACCCGCTATCGCCCCAAACGGCATGAGGAGATGGTCGGCGGATCGCTCTACTGGATCATCGCTCACCGAATCATGGCGCGCAGCGAAATCCTGGGCTTCAAGGAATCACCGGACGGGCGCACCCTGATCCTGCTGTCGCCGAAGCTGATCCCGGTGCGCAGCCGCGCCAAGCGCGCACACCAAGGCTGGCGCTATCTGGAAGCGAAAGATGCCCCGCCGGACCTCGACGGAGATGAAGACGCCATGGCCGAAATGCCCGCCCACATGATCGGTGAGCTGACCAAGCTGGGGCTGGTCTGACAGATCGCGCCGCTATCGGCTGTGCGATGGACCTTTCGCCTTCGCCATAAGCGACTTGCGCGAATCCAGGCTCAGGCGGCCTGGCGATATTTGGTGATCAGATCCTCAGCCTCGAACACCAGATAATCGGGATCGAACGGCTTGGTGATATAGGCATCGGCGCCCGTATAGCGGGCGATATCCTGATCCTTGGAACTGGTGTTGCCGGTCAACATCATGATCGGCACGCGGTAGAATTTCGGGTGCGTGCGGATGGCGTGAAGAGTGTTGAGGCCGCCCATTTTGGGCATATTGCAATCGAGGATCACCAGATCGGGCGACGTGGCGCTGATGGCGGTGAGCGCTTCTTCGCCATTGCCGACCACGCCGATCGAATGGCCATAAGAGCGAAACGCTTCACTCACGATCTCGGTGACGATTTCATCGTCGTCGGCGATGATGATGTGGGCCATGAAGCGTCCTCTGATACTTGCACTTTGTTTTTTATGCGCAAGAACCGGTTACGATTTCGTTGACCCTGATTTATTTCACGTCAGTCTCGCTCTTCCAGCCATTTGGCCAGCAGATGGTGGGCGATGGCGAGCCGGGGCGGCGCGATGAAGGGTGCGCCGGGTTCATCGTTCAGCGCCGCCCGCACGCCGGCCGCATCGATCCAGACGGCTTCTTCCAGCTCGGTCTCATCGATGGTGAGAACATCGTCCTGCGCCGCGGCGAAACAGCCGATCATCAGCGAACTCGGGAACGGCCAGGGCTGACTCCTGATGTAGCGGATATCGCGGACGTGGATGCCTGCCTCCTCGTGCAGTTCGCGCGCCACCGCCCCTTCGATGGTCTCGCCCGGTTCGACGAATCCAGCCAGCGCTGACAGGCGGCGTGCAGGAAATTGCGGCTGTCTGCCCAGAAGTACGCGCCCGTCATGTTCCGCCAACATGATGACGACGGGGTCGGTGCGCGGGAAATGTTCCGTACTGCAACTAGTGCAGCGGCGTGCCCAGCCGCCTTTTTCCGTCCGCGTCTCGCCGCCGCAGCGTGCGCAGAAGCGGTGCCGTGCGTGCCAATCGACAAGGCTGCGGGCGCTGGCATAGATCGCTGCGTCGCGCTCCGGAAAGCTGCCAAGCGCCTGCCAGAGCTGCCTCACGGGTTGGCCCGCGCCGATCTGCTGCGGAACGGCGGCGAAACAGGGCGTCTCTCCGTCAAGACCGAGCAGGATGAGGTCGCAGTCCGGGTCCGCCTCGGCCAGGCTTCCCCAGTCGAGCCCGCCATGATCGCCCGTCACGGGATCGAGCCCATGCATCCGCAGCAGCCGCGCGGAGGGGCGCATGATCGCCGCCCGCAGGCCATCGGCATCGCTGCGCAACCGATCCGCCCGGTCCAACCCCGGCGCGCAAAAACCCGGATCGTCGGCCATCAGGCGGCCGCCTTCGTCGCGACCATTGCCGCGGCATCGGCATAGACCCATTCGTAGAAAGCACCCTGAAAGGGATAGACCTCGCTCGGCATATATTGGGTGTAGCCCGATGCGCGCAGGCCGCGCTGCCGATCGATCCCGCCGACGGTGCCTGCGGCGCCGGCCCAGCCATAGGTGCCCGCACGAGGCCCGAGCCCGACACGACCGCCCGCTCCGAAGCCCTGGCCCGCCACCCATGTACCGGTGAGATCTACGCCGTCCGGCAACAGGTTCGACGTGCCGAGATCGACCATGTCGCTGCCCATGACCTCGGTGCCGTCCAGCGTGCCCCCGCCCATCAACATGGCAAGGAACCGGTCATAGTCGCGCGCCGAGCCAACCAGCCCTGCCCCGCCGAAGGGAAAAGCCGGCTTGTCGGTAAAAATGCTGTTCGTTCCCGGATCGATCGGGATCAGCAGCCCGCCGATGACGGCATAGTTGGTGGCAAGCCGATGCGCCTCGCTCTCCGGCACCTGAAAATAGCTGCTCGTCATCTTCAGCGGATCGAAGATGCGCGTCTGCAGGAAGCGGCCGAAATCCATGCCGCTCGCCACCTCGATCACGCGGCCCAGCACGTCGAGGCCGATCGAGTAGCTCCATCGGGTGCCCGGCTCCGCGATCAGCGGCAGGCTGGCCACGCGGCGCGCGAACTCGTCGAGTGGCGGCACCGGTGCGCCGCCATCGAAACCAGGGATTGGCTGGCGGCTGACCACGCCGGGCAGGATGCCGTTGTCCAGATAGGCCTGCAGAAGCGGGCCCTTCGTGACGATCGAATAGCCCAGCCCGGCGGTGTGTGTCAGCAGGTTGCGGATCGTGATCGGGTTTTTCGCGGGCACCGAATCGAGGCTGTTTGCTGGATCGGTCAGCACCCGCATGTCGGCAAATTCGGGAATGAAATCGGCAACCGGCTGGTCGAGACGCATCTTTCCTTCGCCGATCAGCATCATCGCGGCCATGCCGGTGATCGGCTTCGTCATGGAGTACAGCCGCCAAAGCGTATCCTGATCGACCTCGGGCGAAGGATCGAGCGAGAGATGCCCGGCGGTGAGGTTTACAGGCTCATCCGTGCCCCAGCCGATGGTGGCCATCATTCCTGCGACCTTGCGCGTATCGACATAGGAATGAATGTTCTTCGAGACGGTGGGCCAGGCCTCGCCTACGTGCAGCATCGCCATCAGCGGGGACGGCGCGGCGAGCGCGCTCAGCCCTAGAAGCGTGCCCAGCCCCAGAAATCCGCGCCGATCCACTGCGCTCAATCGCTCATGCCGCATTTTCTCTCATCTCCAAAAACATGCGCGCCGCCTTGGCGAACAGCGTGGGCAGTCCCGCATCGCCCAGATGCTCTACCGGCCACCAGTCGACATCCAGAATACCGGCTGGCAGCATATCGGCTGGCGCGTCACGGCAAAGCGCCAAATCGAGTATGACGGTAAAATGGGTGAACCCGTGCCGAACCGCGCCGCGCCGGGTCCGCCAATCAGCCTCGAACGGCGCGGTCGCATCGCCGTCAGCCCTCGCATGCCAGCCGTCATCCGGTAGCGCGCGCATGCCGCCGAGCATGCCTTTCGGCGGGCGCGTCACCAGCGCCACCTGGCCATCCCGCTCCACCCAGAATACCGTGCCGCGCCGCTCCGGCTTCGCCTTCTTCGCCGCCTTTACCGGATAACGCTCCGGATCGCCCAGCGCGTGGGCCTCGCAATCCACCCGCAGCGGGCAGATCAGGCATTGCGGGCCGCGGACAGTGCAGATCGAGGAGCCAAGGTCCATCAGGCCTTGCGCGAAATCCCCCGCCCGCGCGTCCGGCGTGATCGAATCGGTGGCCGCGCGAATCGCTTTCTTCGCCGCTGGAAGCGGCTCGTCGATCGCGAACAGCCGCGACACCACCCGCTCGACATTGGCATCGACCACCACCGCGCGCTGGCCGAACGCAATCGCGGCGATGGCGGCGGCGGTATAATCGCCGATGCCGGGCAGCTTGCGCAGTGCCGCTTCTTCGTTCGGCAGCGCACCGCCGTGCCGCTCGGTCACTTCGCGCGAGCAGGCGATCAGGTTTCTCGCCCGCGAATAATAGCCAAGGCCCGCCCATTCGGCCATCACATCGGCTTCCTCCGCCGCTGCCAGCGCCTCCAGCGTGGGCCAGCGTTCCAGAAAGCGGGCGAAACGGGGCGCGACCGCGGCCACGGTGGTCTGCTGCAGCATCACTTCGGACAGCCAGACGGCATAAGGGTTCGTCGCCTCCCCCGGCAGCGCGCGCCAGGGCAGCGTACGGCGGTGGCGATCGTAATGCGCCAGCAGGCGCTCGGCGAGCGCGGTATCTTTCCGGGTGACGGACATCACGCCGATATGGCATGGGCAAGCGCATGGTTGAACAGGGCGCGAACACCGATAAGCCGAAAAAGGCTGCCGCGAAGAAAAAGGCCGGTCCGCGCAGCTATACGCGACCGCGCGGCGGAGAGGCGAAGGCGATCAGCGATCTGATGCCGGAAATCGGCCGCGCCGCCTTTCGTCGCTATGGTTTCGTGCAAAGCTCCGTCGTCACGCGCTGGCCGGAGATTGTGGGCGAACGCTATGCCGAGGTGAGCGCCCCGCAGGCAATCCGCTTCCCCTCCGGCAAGCGATCGGGCGGAACGCTGGAGCTGACCGTGTCCGGCGCCCATGCCACGCTGATGCAGCATGTTGCGCCGGAGATTATCGAGCGGGTGAACCGGTTTTTCGGTTATGCCGCGGTCGACAAGCTGAAGTTCATCCACGGCGTCATAGAGCCGCCCAAGGACAAGCCGGCGAAACGGGACGCCGGCCCGCCGACGCTCAAGCCCGTGCCGATCGAGCTCGGCGAAGGACTGCGCGATATTGCCGATCCCGAACTGGCCGCCGTGCTCGAATCGCTCGGACGGCAGATGGCCGACAAGGAATAGACATGAGACTGCGTAGCTTACTGGCCCTCACATCCCTTGCCGCCGCGGTGCCTCTGATGGCCGCCGCCGCACCACCCCCCGAACCTTCACCGCAAAAAAGCGCCGCCCAGAATTCCGCCGCTCCGGTCACGCTCACACCGATTGGCGGGCATCTGCTCGGGAACCCCAAGGCGCGTACGAAAATCGTGGAATATGCGAGCTATACCTGCCCGCATTGCGCAATGTTCGAGGCGGAGGGCGCGCCTGCCATCAAGGCGAATTATGTCCGCCGCGGCCTTGCGAGCTTCGAACTGCGCAACCTGATCCGCGATCCGGTTGACCTGACCACCGCGCTGCTGGCGCGCTGCGGACCGACATCGCGCTTCTTTGCCAATCATGAGCTTATCATGCGCAACCAGCCCGTCTGGCTGTCCGCCGCACAGACCTCCACGCCCGAAACGCGCAAGAGCTGGTTCGAAGGCAGCTATGGCGAGCGGATGGGCAAGATTGCCAAGGACACCGGGCTTTTCAAACTGATGCAGTCGAACGGCTATACATCGGCGCAGCTCAACGCCTGCCTGTCGGACGAGGCGGCGCAGAAGACCGTTTCCGCGATGACCGAGGATGCCCAGAAACTGGGCGTCAAGGGCACGCCGAGCTTCCTGCTGAACGGCAAGCTGCTCGACGGCGTCTATAGCTGGCAGGCGCTGAAGCCGTTATTGCCTGCCGCCTGAACGAGGACAGAGACTTCATGACGATCAAGACCGCGCTGGCCACCGCCCCCTTCGCCCTGGCCGTCCTTCTGGCAGGATGCGGCAATCAGGACGCGCCGGAGAGCGATGCCGGTGCGGCAACGCCGGCTGCTACCGCCGCGGCCGACAGCGCTTCCGACGCCGCTCCGACTGGCAAGCCTACGCGCGCTGCGGGACAGGCGTGGAGCGATGTCGTCGTCAAGACGCCCGAGGGCGGCTATGCCATGGGTGATCCCGACGCGCCGCTGACGCTGATCGAATATGGTGCGGTCACCTGCAGCCATTGTGCCGCCTTCGAGCAATCGGCTTTCGCGCCGCTCAAGAAAGACTATGTCGATACCGGCAAGGTGCGTTTCGAACTTCGCAATTTCATCCTGAACCCGTTCGACATTCCGATCACGCTACTGACGCAGTGCGAGGGGCCGGAGCGCTATTATCCCCTGACCGAGGCGGTCTTCGAAGAGCAGGAAACGCTGATGCAGCCTGCGATCCAGCTGTCGCAGAGCAGCCCGCAGACGCTGCAGGATGCGATGAACGCTCCGCTGAGCGAGCGATTCTACAATCTCGGCAAGGCGATGGGCGTCGTCGATTTCTTCGCGGCGCGCGGTTTGACGCAGGAGAAGGCCAAGGCCTGCCTCTCCGATGAGACCGCGATCGAACAGCTGGTCGCTACCACCGAAAAGGGCGTGGCCGACGGGGTTAGCGGTACGCCGACCTTCTTTCTGAAGGGTGAGAAGATCCAGACGGACAAATGGACCGAGATGAAGCCGCGGCTCGACGCCGCGCTCGGCGCGCAGTAACGCAGCGACCAAGACGACAGACAACAAGCCGATACAGGAACCGACATGATCAAGCCGCCCATCGCCCTCGCCTCGCTCACCCTCGCGCTCGCGGCATGTTCCGGCGGTGACAATGCCGGCACCGGCGCACCGAGCGGGGACCCCGTGGCATCGGTAAGCGCTCCTGCCGGCAGCAGCTGGACCGAGACCGTTGCCAAAACGCAGGATGGCGGCTTCGTGATGGGCAACCCCAACGCTCCGATCAAACTGGTCGAATATGGATCGCGCACCTGCCCCACCTGCGCGCGGTTCGACAGCGAGGGTATGGAGCCACTGAAGAAGAACTTCATCTCCACCGGCAAGGTCAGCTACGAATTCCGCGATTATCCGGTACACGGCGCGCTCGATCTGGCACCCAGCCTGCTTGGCACCTGCGTGGAGCCCTCAGCCTTCTTCCCGATGCTGGACCAGATGATGGCGAACCAGCAGACCTTCCTCGACAAGACCGGCGATCTGCCGCAGCAGCAGCTGCAGGCGGTGGAGAGTCAGCCGGGCAAGGTCGCCACCATCATCGCCAAGGGCCTCGGCTATCTCGATTTCGTCAAGGCGCGCGGCCTGTCCGAGCCGCAGGCCATCGCCTGCCTGCAGGACGAGGCGCGGATCAAGGCGCTGTCCGACAGCGCGGAAAAGGCCAATAACGAGTTTCAGGTGAGCGGCACGCCCACCTTCATCCTCAACGGCAACAAGATCGATGCGAACAGCTATCAGGGCGTAAGCGAAGCGCTGATGGCTGCCGGCGCCCGCTGAGGCGGTGAAGCCGCTTGGCGGGGGCAAGCTTCGATAGGGTCTGCGGGGGTGTGCCTCCGTGCGCCTGAAGAAGCTGCGCCTGGCGGGCTTCAAAAGCTTCGTCGAACCGGCTGAACTGCGCATCGAGCCGGGACTGACCGGCGTCGTCGGCCCGAATGGCTGCGGCAAATCCAACCTGCTCGAGGCGATTCGCTGGGTGATGGGCGAAAACAGCCCGAAATCCATGCGCGGCGGGGGCATGGAAGATGTGATCTTCGCGGGCACCGCCACCCGCCCCCCGCGCCAGTTCGCCGAAGTCTCGCTGCTTGCCGAAGCCGGGGAGGACACTGCCGGACCGATCTCCCCCGACGGTGGTGAGATAGAGGTCGTGCGCCGGATCGAGCGCGGAGCAGGCTCCGCCTATCGCGCCAATGGCCGCGATGTGCGCGCGAAGGACGTGGCGCTGCTGTTTGCCGATGCCGCCACCGGCGCGCACAGCCCCGCGCTCGTCAGCCAAGGCCGCATCGCCGCGGTGATCGCCGCCAAGCCTGCCGAGCGGCGCATGATGCTGGAGGAAGCGGCAGGCATCGCGGGCCTCCACGCGCGCCGCAAGGATGCCGAGCAGAAGCTGCGCGGCGCGGAAACCAACCTTCAGCGCGTCGACACCTTGCTTGGCGATATGGACGCGCGCGCCGCGACTTTGCGGCGGCAGGCCAAGGCCGCCATGCGCTACAAGGCGCTCTCGGCGGAAATCCAGCAGGCCGAGGCGATGCTGATCCATGTCCGCTGGCGCGATGCCCGCCGCGCGGCGGAGGCGGCACGGGCGGAGGCCGATGCGGCCGAAACCACGGCAAGACAGGCAGCAAAGCGACGCGAGCGATTGCAGATCGACCGCCATGGTGCAGCCAAGGCGCTCGACAGCGCGCGCGAGCGGCAGGTGCGCGCCCGCGAGGAAGCGGCGCGGATCGATTCGCGCCTCGCCTCGCTCCGCGCCGAACGCGCGCAACTGGGTGCGCGGATCGAAGACCTTCGCCGCCAGAGTGAACAGATTGAGGAAGACCTGACCGAAGAAGACCGCCGCGGGCGAGACGCGGTGGAGCGGCTGGAGTGCCTGCGCGCCAGCGTGGCAGAGGTCGGCGAGGAACTCACCAAGCTCGAGGACGAACGCCCCGCCCTCGAACGCGAACTGGACGCGGCCGACCGCGCCGCGCGCGAGAATGAGTTGGCCCTTGCCAAAGCGCGTGCCGAACTTGCCCGGATCGACGCGGACCGGCAGGTTGCCAACGCTGCGCGCACCGCGGCTGAGCGGCGGCTGGCGGAGATCGATGCGGACCGCCAGCGCACGCAAAGTGCCTTGGCCGACTTACCCGACATTGCGGCGTTGAAGCAGGCGCTGGCCGAGGCAGAAACGCTGATCGCCGCTCATAAAAAAGCGGCGGCAGACGCGGATGCGCAATGGGACGCCGCACGCGAGGAGCGCGAGACCGCCCGTCTGGCGGCAGACGACATAGCGCAGAGCCTCTCGGCCGCGCGATCGCGCATGGCCGGCTTGCGCGCAGAGGCCAGGGCGATCGAACAGGCGCTCGCTTCGCACAAAGGTGGCGGCAAGCGGGCGGTCGACGCGGTGCGGGCCGAGCCGGGTTACGAAACCGCTCTGGCAGCGGCGCTGGGGGACGATCTCCATGCTGCGCTGGACGCCGGCGCGGCGCGATACTGGGCAGGCGCCACCGTTCCCGCCGATGGCGGGCCTGATGGCGCGCAGCGGCTCTCCGATCATGTCGATGCGCCGGCTGCGCTGAGTGCGCGCTTATCCCAGATCTGGGTCGCGGACGAAGACGATGGCCAGCCGCTTGCGCTGGGCCAGCGGCTGGTGACGCGCACCGGTCGCCTGCGCCGCTGGGACGGTTTTATCGCCGCCGTTCCCGCAGCGGGCGATCTGGCCGAGCAGTTGGTGCGACGTAACCGCCTCAGCGAACTGAAGACGCTGGTCGAGGCGCAGCACGCCGAAATCGCCGATCTGGAATCGCGCGAAGCACAGATCGCAGGCCAGCGCGGACAGATCGACGACGTAATCGCCGTTACTCGCCAGCGGGTGCGCGCGGCCGAGGAGGCGGAACGCGAAGCCAAGCGCGAGCGGGACCGGGCGGAAGGCCGTATCGAACGCAGCGAGGGCCTCAGCGCCGATCTCGAGGCGCGGCTCGCCATCAATTCGGAGCGCCGCGACGAGGCAGAGGAGCAACTCGCCGAAACGACGGCGGCGCTCACGCAACTGCCCGATGACGCAGCGCTTCGCCAGCGCACAAGCGAGCTGGAACGATCGGGTGATGCCATGCGCGATCTGCTGCGCACGCGGCAGGCGGGGCTCTCCGCGCTCGACCAGTCGATCGCCGCGACGCGCGAGCGCCGCGCCGGGTTGCAGGCCGATATCCGCTCGCATGAGGGGCGCAAGAGCGATGCGGCGGAACGCCAGTCGGCGCTCGCCAAGCGGCGGGAGGACACGGCCCGCCAGCTCGAATCGATCGCCGACAGACCCGATCAGCTGGACGAGGAGATTGCGGGTCTCGAACGGGAAGCCGCCGCGGCGACGCAAGCGCTGGCGCTGCATGAAACCGAATTTACGCAGGCCGATACGACGCTGCGCGCATTGGAGGCCGAGCTTAGCGAAGCGGAAGAAGCACTGTCCGGTGCCCGCGAAGAGCGGGCCGGCGCGGCGGCGCGGTCGGAAAATCAGGAACTGCGCCGCGCAGAGATGGTCCGCATCGCGTCCGAGCGCTTTCAGTGCGCCCCACAGGCGCTGCCGCAAGCCCATGATTTCGACCCGTCCGAAGAACGCGATGCGTCTAAGGTGTCCGCCGTCCTCGAAAAGCTGCAGGCATCGCGCGAGCGGATCGGGGCCGTCAACCTCGTGGCTGACTCCGAGTTGGAGGAGATCACAGCGGAAATCGGCACCAGCCGCGCCGAGGCGGAGGAACTCTCCCAGGCGATCGCGCGGCTGCGCGGGTCGATCGGCAGCCTGAACCGCGAGGGCCGCCAGCGTCTGCTTGCCGCGTTCGAGGCGGTGAACGGGCATTTCCAGCGGCTTTTTACCACCCTGTTCGAAGGCGGCGCGGCGCATCTGGAACTGATCGAGAGCGACGACCCGCTGGAGGCGGGACTGGAGATCATGGCGCAGCCGCCGGGCAAAAAGCTGGCCGCACTCACCCTGCTTTCGGGCGGCGAACAGGCGCTTACAGCCGTGGCGCTGATCTTCGGCCTCTTCCTGACCAATCCTGCCCCCATCTGCGTGCTGGATGAAGTCGATGCGCCGCTGGACGATGCGAATATCGAGCGATTCTGTGATCTTCTGGAAAGAATGACCAAAGAAACCGAAACGCGCTATTTAATCGTCACCCATAATGCAGTGACGATGAGCCGGATGGATCGTTTATTCGGCGTTACCATGATGGAACATGGCGTGAGCAGGCTGGTCTCCGTCGATCTGAATGCCGCCGAAGAATTGCTCGCCGCGGAGTAAGATTGTTACTCCGATTTGCAATTTTGCATGGGAGGTGCTATATAACCCTCATGCAACAACTAGATCAGACAGACTTTTACATTTTCACCGACGCCGAAGCAGACGCCTTGAAGGGTGGCTTGGTGAACGACATGAAATCCCCCAGCCCGATCGTACCGAGCGGATGCGGCGCCATGATGCGCGTTGCAGAGCAGGACGATGTGGTGTTCCTGGAAAAAGCGCTTCCCTGATTGCGCCGCCGTCTGACGGGTTCAGGCGGTTCCCACCACGAAGCAGGCAAGGGCCATCAGTAGCCCTGCGATCCTGTTCGACCGAAATTTGGCCAATGCGTCCGGTCCGTCATCCGGGCGGAGCGTTGCCACTTGCCACGCAAGATGCGCGGCGACGGGCAGCAAGGTCAGATAGGCGAACGGATCCGGGAAGCACTGACTGAAAGCCATGAGCCACAGCGCGATCGTCGCCAGATAACAGCTGGCCACGCCGAAGCGCACATTCTTGCCCAAACGCAATGCGCTCGACCGGATCCCGACGAGGGCATCGTCCTCACGGTCCTGCAGTGCGTAAATGGTGTCGTAACCGATCACCCAGAAGATGCATCCGGCATAGAGCAGGATTGCGCCCAACGGCAGCGTGCCCGTCCAGGCCGCCCATCCAACCAGCGCGCCCCAGGAAAAGACCAAGCCGAGCCAAGCCTGCGGCCACCAAGTGATGCGCTTCATGAACGGGTAGGCCGCAACCAGTGCAAGGCTACCGAGCGCCACAAGCCGCGCGGTCCAGTTGAGTTGTAGCCAGGTGATCAGCCCGATCAGGCACAGCAACCCAAGCCAAACCCATGCAGCCTTTCGCGAAACCGCGCCGCTTGCGAGCGGGCGTGAGGCCGTGCGCGCCACCTGTCGGTCCAGATCGCGATCGACGATGTCGTTGTAGACGCAGCCCGCGCCGCGCATCGCGATAGCGCCGAGCAGCAACCACAGCAGCAGATCCCATCGCACCGCCGCGCCGCCGGCGAGCGCGAGCCCGAAGGCGCACGGCCAGAACAGCAGCCACCAGCCGATCGGCCGATCGAAGCGTGCCAACAACGCAAACGGCCTGGCCGCCGGGGGCAGCAACCCGGTGAGGCCGCGATGCTCGCTATCGGGAACACTGGAACCGGTGTCAGCGCCGCGGCTCGATCTGTTATCGCTCATCATTCCCTGCCCCTACACCGTTCGGCCCAAGCTTGTCGAAGGCCTGTTCTTTTGTCAGAACTGGTCGAAATAAAAGCTGCCCTTCGACCAACTCAGGTCGACCGGGTCTCAACGGATAGCCTGGATTTCATGCCCGCAACACCCGCCTGGCCGCCGCGTTCCGCCCCGCGCCTGTTCATCGATCAGCCGTTGAACGAAGGAGCCGACGTAGCTTTGGACGGACCGGCAGCGCATTATCTCCTCAAAGTCATGCGTCTGGGCGAAGGCGCTCCGCTGACCTTGTTCGACGACAAGAGCGGTGATTATGCCGCCACCGTGGTCCACGCTGGGAAGCGCGACCTGACCGTCCGCGCGGAAAATCGAATCCGCCCGCGCGAGGATGTGCCGGACCTGTGGATTTGCGCCGCACCGATCAAGCGTCAGCGCTTCGACTGGGTGGCAGAAAAGGTCAGCGAGCTTGGCGTGCGGCGGTTCCTGCCCGTGGCAACCTCGCGTGCGGTGGTCGATAAGGTGAAGGACGATCGGCTGCGCGCCCACATGATCGAGGCGGCCGAGCAGTGCGAGCGCAACGCGCTGCCGGAGCTTGGCGAGCTCACCCCCCTTGCCGCACTGCTGGCCGATTGGCCGGCCGATCGGCACCTGTTCTTTTGCGATGAGCGCGGCGGCGGATCGTTCCGCTCGGCGCTGAGGGAGCATGATGGGCCCGCAGCGATTCTGATCGGCCCGGAAGGCGGCTTCACCGATGAAGAAAACGCAGCGATCCGCGCTTGCCCGCAGGCGGTGCCGGTTTCGTTAGGCCCCCGCATCCTGCGCGCCGACACGGCGGCAGTGGCCGCGGTAAGTCTTTGGATGGCGGGCCGGGGGGACTGGAGATGAAGCCCAACCCTCCCCGCCCACGGGATGGGCAGGATTAGATCGTCTCAATCCGGTCCCGTTTTGCCACCCAACCCCTTTCCATAGCGGCCACGGCTTCCTACAGCAGCGCGCATGAGCACGCGGTCCAACTCGACAAGCAACGATCCGGTCATCGAAAGCCGGGACGACCTTTTGGCGCCCATGATCGGCGGCGAAAAGCCGAAGGACCGCTGGCGTATCGGCACGGAGCATGAAAAGTTCGTCTTCTCGCGCGAAACGCATGCCGCCCCGAGCTACGCCGAAGAAGGCGGCATCCGCGATCTTCTGCTGGCGCTGGAACCGTTCGGCTGGTCTCCCGTCGAAGAGCTCGGCCCGGCCGGCAACATGAACGTCATCGCCATGAGCGGTGAGGACGGCACCGTCAGCCTGGAGCCTGCTGGGCAGCTGGAGCTTTCCGGAGCGCCACTCGATAATTTGCACCAGACCTGCGCGGAAGCGGGGCGGCACCTCACCCAGGTGAAGAAGATCGGGGCCGAGACGGGCAAGGGATTCCTGGGCCTCGGCATGTGGCCGGACAAGGCGCGCAGCGATCTGCCGATCATGCCCAAGGGGCGCTACAAGATCATGATGGACCACATGCCGCGCGTCGGCACGCTGGGCCTTGATATGATGCTGCGCACCTGCACCATCCAGGTAAACCTCGATTACGCTTCGGAAGCGGACATGGTGCAGAAATTCCGCACCGGACTCGCGCTCCAACCGCTCGCTACCGCGCTGTTCGCCAATTCGCCGTTCACCAAAGGTAAGCCGAACGGTTATCTCAGCTATCGAAGCCACATCTGGTCGGACACCGATCCGCACCGCACCGGCATGCTGCCCTTCGTGTTCGAGGACGGCTTCGGCTATGATCGCTATGTCGAGTATATGCTCGACGTGCCGATGTACTTCGTTTTTCGCGAAGGGCGCTATATCGACGCGGCGGGCCTCAGCTTCCGCGATTTTCTGGACGGCAAGCTCTCCGTGCTGCCGGGCGAGCGGCCGACGCAGAGCGATTGGGTGGACCATCTTTCCACCGCCTTCCCCGAGGTGCGCCTCAAAAGTTTCCTGGAAATGCGCGGCGCGGATGGCGGGCCTTGGAACCGCATCTGCGCGCTTCCCGCGCTGTGGGTCGGCTTGCTCTACGATCAGACCGCGCTCGATGCGGCATGGAATCTGGTCAAGGACTGGACGATCGACGAACGGCAGGAATTGCGCGATGCCGTACCTAAGCACGCTCTGAAAGCGCCGATCCCCGGTGGCGGGACGCTGCGCGATCTGGCGCGCGAGGTGCTGGCGATCGCAGCGCAGGGCCTCACCGCCCGCGCGCGCCTCAATTCCAGTGGTGACAATGAGTCCGGTTTTCTCGATCCGCTCCACGAAGTGGTTGCCAGCGGAAAAACCCATGCCGAGCGCATGCTCGATCATTATCACGGCCGGTGGAACGGCGATGTCACCCATGTCTATGATGAGGAAAGCTTCTAGGGCGCGCCGTTATTCCGCCGGTACGATCTCGGCCGTGGGCCGGGCATGGCGCCCCAATCGGCCGCCGCTGAACTTTCGCAGGAAGCGCCGCCAGACGGCATGTTCTTCCGACCAGTCATAATAAGCCTGATAGGCGGGATCGGCGAGGAGATGCTCCTCCTCGGTCCGCGCGCGCCAGTAATAGACCGCACTGACCAGCGCCATCAGCGCGGTGTTGCGTAAAGCATCGGCCAGGCTTCCGCTCGTCACGATGAACGGCAAGGTCGCCGCCCACCAATACGCATTTTTCGCCAGATAGGCCGGGTGCCGCGTCCATTTATAGGGGCCGTGCGTCAGGATGCCGCGATGGGTGAGGTTTGAAAAGCGCAGACCAAAGGCGACGGTGGCATAGGCGTAAATTCCGGTCAGGATCACCAGCAACGCCCCCCAGGTAGTGAGCAGCGCCGGATGGCCCGCGAACCAGCTCGACCAGCTGGCCGTGCCCACCTGATAATCGAGCGGCCCGCCGCCGTTCATCAGGGTGAAGGGCGGATAGCAGATCAGGGCGGCGACCCAGCCGGCAAGATAAGGGTTGGCGGTGCGGATATGGCTATCCAGCGGGCGCATCGTCAGTAGGTAGCCGACGGTGGCAAGCTGGACGTCGACCAGAAACATGGTCGTGATCAGTGCGCTGGCGATCCAGACAGGATTTTGCGCGATCCTGGCGAAATCGAAATTAACGACATTGCTGAAGCCCGGCGGGACGATGGCCAGCATGAAAGCCAGGAAGAAGCCCTTCACCGCCCAGGCGCGTAAGTGATGATGGATCATCTCCCGGTCCCAGCCTTCGCGCCCCGCAATCCAGGCGCCGAAATGCCAGGCACCGTCTTTCGGATCCACCAGATGCCGGTCGAGCCAAACGACATAGGGCACGGACAGAACGATCAGCGGCACCAATGCAATCTCGAACAGCTGCATCGAGAAGGGATAATCGGCGAACCGGGTGCTCCACCAGAAGCGGCCTACCGCATAGACGGCGGCGATTAGCCCCCAGGTTGCCCAGAAGCCGGTGATCTTCACGATCGAGACGTCGACCACATCCGCGAGAGGTCGTCTCAAGGACCAGTCGATACCCGTGCTCGCGCGCCGATGGACCTTTTCGATGAGAAGGGACCAGAGGATCATCGGGCCGCCGCATGCGACGATGCCGAGCAGCGCCGCATTCGGCCCGCTCGCCCGCGCGGGCAGGCCGGGAAAGCCCAGCATGTCGGCCAGAGCGCCGAAATTGCGTGCGATCGTCACCCACAGGATCAGACCCGCAAGCCCGGACAGGCCGACGCCGATGCCGACCGCGGATGCGGGACGGACCGATGATGCGCGATCGCTCATGCCCGCCCGCTTAACCAAAGAAGGTAAGCGGACGGTGAAGAAGCGTCAGTCTCCGATCGGCTCACCCGCGAACAGCCATTGGCAGAGGATCACCGCCACCAGCGTGCCGACGATCTGCTCGGCAAGAAACAGCGGCACATCCGGCGGTGCGATCCCGGCAAACGTATCACTTAGCGCGCGCGCCACCGTGATAGCGGGATTGGCAAAGCTGGTCGAGCTCGTGAACCAGTACGCCGCGCTGATGTAGGCGCCCACCGCCGGGGCTATCCAGGCGGGGCGATAGCGCACCGTGCCGCGGATGGTGACGATCAACCCGAAAGTGGCGATACCTTCGCTGAACGCCTGCGCGGGGCCGGTGCGCGCATGGGTGGAAAATTGAAGTACCGGCAGCTCGAACATCAGATGCGCCGCCCACACGCCCAGTATTCCGCCGGCCAGCTGAACCAGCGCATACAGGGCCGCCTCCTTCGGCAGGATCTCCCGCCGGATCAACGCCGCGAGCGTCACCGCCGGGTTGAAATGGGCGCCCGACAACGGTGCCAGCATGGTGATCAGGACGAACAGGATTGCGCCGGTGGCCAGTGTGTTGCCCAGAAGGGCGATGGCGATGTTACCGCCCGCCAGCGTTTCGCCCATGATGCCCGATCCGATGACCGTGCCGAACAGGAAAAAACTGCCGAGCGCTTCCGCCGCCAGCCGCCGCGCGGTGCCGGGATACGGCGCCCGCCGCGGCACCGCATCGCTCACCAGATGTTCGCCCATCGATGTTCCTCAGGTGGCAGCCACCAGCACTCCGAGGCAGACCACCACCGCGCTCGTAATCGCCATACGCAGGCGCAAATAGGAAAGCGGCACCGTACCGTGAGAATAAGCGCGCCAGTCGAGCAGCAGCAGCAGCGCAAACAATACCGAGATCGCCAGCGGGATCATTCCAGAAGGCAGCAACAGGAGCGCGAGCCAGGCCGCGATTGCCGCGACATTGCTGCCGATCAGGAGCAGGGGATCGGCCCGGCGGGCGATCGCGAGACCCCAGAAGGTGCCCGCCATGAAGCTGAGGATGATTACCGCCCACCAGGCAATCGCCGTGCGCACGAACGGATAATAGTCCGCGGGCCCCACCGGTACGATCAGATACAGCGCCCCGGCTGCGAAGGGGATCACTCCGGCGGCGGTCAGCGCGGCAACCAGCGGCGGCAGACTCGCTTGGTAGGCGGGATGTTTGAGCGGGTCGATCATGTGCAGGGCGAACAGGCGGGCAAGGTGG